>CAYPAH010000097.1:0-7540 GCA_964408655.1 uncultured Oscillospiraceae bacterium
ATTCAGCTTGAGCCTTTTTCTCTTTCACGAGAGATGCAACAAATGGCAGATCATAGCGATACTTTTTGCGGTGGCTGGAGTTTTGGTAAGCGTGATTCAATTCGGCAAATTCCCGTGGATGGCTATTGCACTGTGCATGGCCTTCGCGATTTACGGCGCGCTTAAAAAATTTGCGAAGGTCGATCCTCTGGTGAGCATTGCCGCCGAAACTATTATGATGGCGCCTTTTGCCATATTGTTTCTTTTGTTTTTCCGAATGGGCGATAACGGGATCGGCAGCGTGGATATGAGGGGTCTGCTATTGCTCGCCGCCTCTGGCGCGGTGACGTCTATGCCTATGATCCTATATTCCATGGGAGTCATCCATCTTCCATTTTATGTGCTTAGCTTTTTTCAATATATCAGTCCCAGCATAAGCATGATATGCGGATTGCTGATGGGCGAAACGCTAACAAAGGACAGGTTGATAACTTTTATATTCATATGGGCGGGTCTGCTTATCTTTTCGATAAGCACGCTCAAAAAAACCAAGCCGGAGCAAATCCCCGAAACTGAAAAAACGAACGAAGCATAATAACTGCTGAAAACAAAAAAAGCGTCCGATGGAGAATCGGACGCTTTTGCTCTAAATCATGCTTTAATCTTGTATTTTTCCGGTAGGAATGCCTCTTTCTGACAGAGCGGTGAGCAGTCTGTCCACCTTGGTCTGGCTGTCCATCTCAATGGCGGCCAGTTCGCCTTTTGCGCCGCAAATAATCACCCGGTATATATTGAATTCCGCAGGGCCGCAGCAAACATGCGACACTGTGGATTCAATGCGAATGAAAGCGCGGGTTATGTCGGAAAGGGGAATATAAGCCGTCTTGAGAAGATGCGGATAAAACATGCATGTGTCGCCAATGCGAACCTTCCAAAACTGTGCGCTGTCAAGAAGCTCTCTATCCAGCACGGAATCTTCTATTATAGTGTCGGTAATGTTTTTATAGGCCATTTTATTTTTCCACCTTGGCTCCGCAGCTTCCGCAGAAATTTAATCCGGCTGCAAGAGGAGCGCCGCAGAAGGAACAGAATTTGGGGGCGTCCGCAACAGTTTCCGCCTCTTTTTGCGGTTGTTCTTGATTTTCGGATTTTATCTTTTCTATTTCCGCGAAAAGTGCGGCGGCTTCATCCTCGGCTTTGCTAATAGCTGAGTAAAGCTCACGCTCGTTATCATCCAAGTCTGAGTTGTCACGATATTTCTGATAGCAATATTCGCCAAGGCGAAGCTTGGCGTCTTCCGCGGATTTTTTCGCGGCGTTTATTTTGGTTTTCAGCTTGCCGATCTCTATCATGTCGTCGGCACGGTCGGTAGCGGTCTTTAAAAAATCACTGGTCTTGCCGCCTGCGTTTTTGGCAAAACCGCCCAGCTTATCAAAAAAATCCATATGCGTACCTCCTCGGAATTTGCCTTAATTATCGCCTAAATACTGCCCGTTGTCAATGTGGACACTGCTTATGCGATATGCTATACTTTTAACTAAGTTTATGTTGTAAAATGGAGTATTATGGCATGAGAAAACACCTGTGCGCCATATTGATCTTTATCCTCTTCTTGCTTATACCGGCTGTGGCAGGAGCAAGAGACGAGCTGAAAAACACTGATCCGGAGAGATATTATATTTATCTTGACACCGGAAATCAAGTGCTTACGGTATACGAAAAGGATGATGAAGGCGAGTATACGAGGATCGTTCGCCGAATGATCTGCACTAGCGGCAGAACGGAAATAGACCCATTGATACCTGAGGATAAGGGCACCCCTACCCCAAGCGGAACGTGGCATATAGGCGCACGCGAACGCTTTGGGAAGTTCGCCTCTTTTCAAAATGAATATGCAAGATATTGGACGCAGATAGTTGACGGCGTTTATTGCCATTCAATAATGTTTGGCGAGAGAAACGTAGATGAACTGAAAAGAAGCGCCTTTTCACATTTGGGCAACACCGGCTCTCACGGCTGTGTGCGATTGCTGGTTGAGGATGCGAAATGGCTTTATTATCATGCCTGTCCTGGCACGGTAATCACCGTTGGCAGCAAATCGTGCGGAGTTTCCGCCGAGGATGTAATGACGGATATGAGCTTTAAAGAATACGACAGCTTTCAAAAAAACATATATGACGAGGCGGAATCCCCCAATCTTTTTGCCTGGGTAGTGACGGACGAGGCGACGCTTAGAACGGGCAACGGCTCAAATGATAATGTAATCAGCAGGCTGCATGAGGGCGATGAGCTTGAAATACTTCAAGAGGGCGATCCGTGGGTCAAGGCTGTTTTTGATGGAAAAGAGGGGTATGTTAAGCGCGCCTATGTTACATATGAACAAGGAAAGCTTGAATCCACGGAAACCGGAAAATATCTGAGGGCTACCGTATATCTATATAAAGAGCCGGGAACGCGCTCAGAGAGAATATGTAAGATACCGCATGACGCAAGCCTTATCCTGCTTGACCAGACAAACGTGCCGGAGGGCTGGCTTTATATTCGTTACTGGATGCATGAAGCGTATATACAATCACGCGCGGTCGCAGAAGGCTGGGCGACGATATATGAAAACGATAAGATGCCGGTAAGCATCACCAAAGATATACTGGGAGAATGATTGATGAAAAAGATAGTCCTATTGGCTGTGGCTTTGCTGCTCGCGCTCTCGTGCTTTGCATGTTCAAAGAGTATGCCCTCCGCTTCGGTGCAGGCTGTTTCGACGAGCGCGCCTACGCCTGAACCGCGGGGAATGGAAAAGGCCTTTGGTAAGGAAATAGTGATCTCCTGCTGTGCGCAGGAGGACGGCTTATTTGCCGAGGGGGCGAAGGCGCAGGCGGAGCGTCTGGGAATCCCCGTTAGCTTTGCGGGTTTGAACGAACCTGAAAAGTGGCGGGACGCGCTGATCGTATATGACGGCGGTGAAGGTATGCCGGGCGATATCGATATTCCGGCGGTAATATATACAGATGAGGCTGAAGCGGACGCGGAGACGGAAAACGTTTATTTTATCAAATATCAAAAGAGTATTGAGACGGAGGCCGCGCTTGAGGCGATGTATAATTATCCCTCACATGAAGCGCCTATCCGCATTCTGGGTCTGTTCGCATCAAACGAGAGCGAGGCTTATGAGGCTTATAATAAAATGGGATCGGATGGAAAGCTGCAAAGCAAGGGCGTTTTTTGTGGGAGCGACGGATATACGGCGGAGGACTGGCTTGTTGAAAGTTTAGGCGGCATAACGATCGGAGTGCTCGATACTGTCTATGCCGAAACTCCCGAGCTTGCCATGCAGGGCTTTGCGGCGCTGAATAAAGCCGCAAGGAACGACGCGGTGGAGATTTGCGCGGCCGGAATAACAAAAGAGCAGATAAAGGCTATGCAAAGCGATCATTTTTTGATGGGCGCGGCGGTAGGCGTGGATGAATATGGCGCTGGAATGCTTGCCGTTCGTATGGCGGCTTCGGCACTTGCGGGCGAGAAAATTGAAAAGCAAACGGAGCTTTTACCGATCTGCATATATTCGGATGATGTAATCAAATTAAAAAACGAGGGTCTTGTTGAAGCTGGAGAAGTGCTTGAAAGCCTTGACACGAAGGCCATGGAGCTTTATAATGGCGAATTTATGCAGGAATTGTCGGAGTATTACAAGGCATGAAGAGAACGATAAAGAGACTTTTGACTGTTTTGCTTGTCGTGATATCTGTTTTTAGCGCGGCGCCGGTTTTTGCGCTGGACGGGCTGAAAAACACGGATATAGATAAATATTATTTATATCTCAATATCCCCAATCAGGTCTTGACGGTTTATGAAAAGGATGATGATGGGGAATATACCCGCATAGTCAGACGAATGCTTTGCACAACGGGCGCGGAGCTTACTCCTACGCCAACGGGAACATATCGTCTTGGCGGAAAAGAACGGTTTGGAAAGTTTGCGAATTTTAATAATGAATATGCACGTTATTGGACGCAGGTGGTTCGCGGAATCTATCTGCATTCAGTAATGTTTGGCAGCAGAGACGTGCAAAAGCTAAAATCCAATCCATATTCGGAGCTTGGGAAACGTGCCTCACATGGCTGTATACGTCTTTATGTCGAGGATGCAAAATGGTTGTATTATCATGCCTGTCCGGGCACGAGGATAACAATAGGCAATGAGAACGGAATAAGCAAGGCGGAAAAGAAGGGCTTGCGCTCTAGCTTGAGCTTTAGCGATTATAAGGCTTTTCAAAGCGCTTTTTATGATGACGCGCAGCAGCCTAACAGAAAGGCATGGGTAACTAGCGACGGCGCGGCCATGCGCACGGGTAACGGGAGCAACGACAAATATATCGGACGGCTCAAGGGTGGAACCGAGGTGGAGGTGTTGCAGGAGGGCGATCCGTGGGTAAAGATAATCGCAAATGAGAGAGAGGGCTATATCAAGCGCATTTGCATAAGCTATGAAGAAGGCAAAGATCAAAGCTATCCGGAGGGGCGTGCGACGAAAACAACGACGAATATATATCTCGCGCCTGATCTAAAGTCGGAGATACTTTGCCGTCTGCCGCGCGACACGAGCTTAAATATTCTTGAGACGGATCCGGATGAAGGCTGGTATAAAATACTCTATTGGAATACGGAGGGATATATCCGCATTCGCAATACCCGCCCGGATCGCTCGATGTTCCCATATGACGAAGCGGCGCAGCTCGCTGAATATCAGATAAAAAAACAGCATGAGATGGCCGCAGAAAGCTCGGCTATGCTTATGGTTTCATCTGACGGAGCACTCCTTACAGACGCGCAGGAGATAGAGGAGCAGGAGCTGGAAATAGACCGTATACTCGACAAAGCTTCATAAAGAATAAATAAAAAGCAAGCGCTCGGCACATTTTTTGCCGGACGCTTACTTTATCTTTGTAGATATTAAAGTATTTTTGCGAGAAATGATTTTAAGCGTTCGCTTTTCGGATTGTCGAAGATATCGGAGGGAGTACCCTCTTCAATGATCTTTCCTTCATCCATAAAGAGAATGCGGTCGCCAACCTCGCGGGCGAAACCCATTTCGTGTGTGACTACCACCATTGTCATTCCGTCGGTAGCAAGCTTTTTCATAACGTCAAGAACCTCGCCGACCATTTCGGGGTCGAGTGCGGAGGTCGGTTCGTCAAAGAGCATCACCTCTGGTTCCATGCACAAAGCCCGAACGATAGCTACGCGCTGCTTTTGTCCGCCGGAAAGCATAGCAGGGTAGGCGTTTGCACGGTCAGCTAAGCCTACGCGCTCAAGATAAGCCATGGCGCGCTCCTTGGCTTCCGGCTCGGAAAGCTTTAAAAGCTTCATCGGCGCCAGCGTCATGTTTTTAAGTACCGTCATATGCGGGAAAAGATTGAACTGCTGAAACACCATTCCCATCTTGCGGCGATACATGTCTATGTTGCTGCGCGAATCGGTAATGTCAGAACCATCCACTACTATATGACCGGAGGTCGGCATTTCAAGCAGATTGAGAGAACGAAGGAAGGTGGACTTGCCTGAACCTGAAGGCCCGATAACTACGACTACCTCGCCTTCGCGTATAGTTGTGGAAACGCCGTCAAGAGCGTGCAGCTCGCCGTAATGCTTGCTAAGATCGTTAAATTCTATCAAAACTTTATCGTTCACTGCTTCTAAGCCTCCTCTCAAGACGCGCTACGCCGGCTGAAAGCAGGCATACCATAGCAAGGTATATCAGCGCAACGCCGATAAGCGGCATAAACGCTTCATAAGTCTGGCTTCGGATTATATCGCCGCCCTTGGTAAGATCGACCAGGGCGATATAGCCGGAAACGGAAGTTTCCTTCAGCAGCGTTATGAACTCGTTTGCGAGAGCGGGAAGAACGTTTTTGAAAGCTTGCGGGATGATTATATACCACATGGTCTGGCCGTAGCTCAAACCCAAGCTGCGACCCGCTTCCTCCTGTCCGGAATCGATGCTCATTATGCCGGAACGAAAGATCTCCGAAACATATGCGCCTGAATTGAGGGAGAACGCAACGATCGCTACTGCTACCTTGCTTACGTTTGCGGTGGCAAACACCACGAAATACATAATGAGCAGTTGCAGCACGATGGGCGTACCGCGGATAACGGTGGTGTAAAGCTTACAAAACCAGTTCAGAACCTTCCATCTTCCGGTCTTGTCGTGCGCGGAACGAACTACGGCGACCAGCGCCCCGATCAGGCAGCCGAATATTACGGCAAATACGGCGATCTTAAGAGTGGTGCCAAGACCGTTCCATAGATAACGCCAGCGATCATCCGCGATAAAATTCTCAATAAATTTTTGCTTGATATTTTCCATTATATTCCAATCTGCTCTGAGTTAAATAACAATAGCTGCCGCGGCGCAAAGCGTCACGGCAGCAGTTTCACTATTTTATTTTGCGCGCACGATGATGACCTGGGTGGCAGTGGTGTAAGAATCAGTGAAGTCGATATTCTTAAGTCTGTCCTCGGTGATGGTCATTCCTGCCACGCCGATGCTGGCCTTGCCGCTTTGCACGGCGGAGATGATGGAATCAAAGGCCATGTCTTCGATTTTAAGCTCCATTTTCAGCATATCCGCAACGGCCCGAGCCATGTCGGCGTCGATACCTACAACAGCGTCGCCCTCTTTATATTCATAGGGAGGGAACTCGGCGTTGGTGGCCATGACCAGAGTGCCGCCGGAAAAATCGGTGTTAGTGGAAGCATATTTGAAGCTGCCGGTATCGTCGCCGATATAATTAGCGATGATCTTATCGAGAGTGCCGTCGGCTTTCAACGTGGTGAGCGCGCCGTTGATGGCAGCGGTAAGCTCGGGATTATCCTTGGAAACGCAAATCGCGTATTCTTCAAGAGCGAAGGGCTCGTCAAGAATGGTGAGGTCGCTGTTCTTGGAAACGAATACCTTGGCGGGCTCGGCGTCGATGATGACGCAGTCTATTTTGCCCTGCTTAAGAGCCTGCACTGCGTCAGCGCCTTTGTTATAACGGTCGATGGTGGAGCCTTCAGACTCATAATCGGATGCATAAATATCACCGGTGGTACCAAGCTGAACGCCGATCTTTTTGCCGGGAAGGTCGTCAATGGTGAGTACGGTGTTTGCGGGGACGGAAGCGCCACAGGCGGTGATGCTGAGAAGCATTACGGCGACAAGAAGCGCCGCGGTAATCGACTTTAAGGTTTTCATATATATATCCTCCAAATTTTTATTTTCTTTTTATGCGTGCATTATAATACAGCAAAAACACAAATGCAAGGGGAAAATTTATTTTTATGCAATAATATATGCATAAATGTACAGAAAATGGTGGAGCGATACCGAAAAAATGCATTATATTTACAGCGGAGCAAAGTGTAGGAAATTTTATTTTCACAACTATAAATAAAAACTATAAATATAATAAGAAAAGATGTTAATTAAGGATAAAATACAAAGTAAAAGCTTGTGAAGAATATAGGCAAATGTCAATAAGTATTTGTGATATTATTAAATAAAAATTTCTCATTTTCGA
>CAYPAH010000098.1:0-7498 GCA_964408655.1 uncultured Oscillospiraceae bacterium
GCCAAAGGCGAAACCCTCGAGCGTAAGTGGTATGTTGTGGATGCAGACGGCATGGTGCTCGGCCGTTTAGCTTCGCAGGTTGCCGCCATACTCCGCGGGAAGCATAAGCCGATATATACTCCGCATGTTGATACCGGCGATCACGTTATCATCATCAATGCGGATAAAGTTACTATGACCGGAAACAAGCTCGACAAGAAAATGTACTACCATCACACCGGATATCCCGGAGGAATCAAAGCGGTTTCTTATAGAAACCTGCGCGATAACAAGCCGGAATTCATGGTGTATGAAGCGATTCGCTGCATGATGCCCAAGGGCCCCCTCGGCCGTAAGATGCTCAAAAAGCTGCGTGTTTATGCCGGCAACGAGCATAATCACGAGGCACAGTTGCCCGAGACGCTCGTGCTCAAGTGAGAGGGAAGGAGGAACATACAATGGCAGCAACCCAGAATCTTGGAACCGGCAGACGCAAAAAGTCCATTGCCCGCGTTCGCCTGCTTCCCGGTACCGGCAAGATCACCGTTAATAAGCGCGACATCGAGGAATACTTCGGATATGAGACCCTTAAGATGATCGTTCGTGCTCCTTTGGTGCTTACCGATACTCTCAGCAAGTATGATGTAAACGTTAATGTATATGGCGGCGGCTATACCGGACAGGCGGGCGCGATCCGTCACGGTATCTCCCGCGCTTTGATATGCGCGCAGCCAGAGCTTCGTCCTGCTCTCAAAAAGGCTGGCTTCTTAACGAGAGATCCGAGAATGAAAGAGCGTAAGAAATACGGTCTCAAGGCCGCTCGTCGTGCGCCCCAGTTCTCCAAGCGTTAATGGAATTCGCTTTATAACTTTAAGGCACAAAGCTGAGCTTTGTGCCTTATGTTTCAAGAGGAGAAGTTTTCTATGGCAAAATTATTCGGCACGGACGGCGTGCGCGGCATTGCGAATGCAGACCTTTCATGCGAGCTGGCCTTGAAAATAGGCGCGGCCGCGGCAAGCGTTTTGACCAGTACGGTGCATAACCCGAGAATTCTCTTGGGCGCCGACACGCGGCTTTCCGGCGATATGCTGTGCGCGGCGCTTACGGCGGGCATATGCTCAGTCGGCGGCGACGTTATAAACGTCGGAGTTGTTCCTACGCCCGCAATGGCCTATCTGGTGCGCCAGTATAATGCGGACGCCGCCGTTATGGTAAGCGCGTCGCACAACAGCATGGAATATAATGGAATAAAATGGTTCGATGCGCGCGGATATAAGCTCTCGGATGAAATAGAAGAAAAAATAGAAGAGATAATTGCCAACGATATCCCGCTTGAATGTCCTACGGGTGCGAGAGTGGGGCATGTCATACAGGCTAAACGCGCGAGAGATCAATATAAGGATTTTTTGAAATCCAAGGCACAGGAATGGTTCAGCGATGTGAAAATCGTGCTCGACTGTGCGAACGGAGCCTCATCGGGCATTGCAAAAGAGGTATTTGCGGAGCTTGGTGCCGAGGTGCATTCCTGTTCTGACGAACCGGATGGCATAAATATAAACGATCATTGCGGCTCTACCCATCCCGAAAGACTTCAGCAGCTTGTGACGGAATGTGGAGCGGACGTAGGCTTTGCCTTTGACGGGGATGCAGACCGCATGATAGCTACGGATGAATGCGGCAACATAGTTGACGGCGACCGCATAATGGGCATAAACGCGCTGGCAATGCATGATGGGGGAACCTTGAAAAAGAATACGCTGGTTCTCACGGTCATGTCCAATCTTGGATTAAAAAAGGCCATGAAGGAAAACGGGATAAACGTTTCAGAGACGGCTGTAGGGGATAGATATGTGCTCGAACGCATGTGCGACGAGGGCTATAATATCGGCGGCGAGCAGTCGGGGCATGTGATCTTTTTAGATCATAACACGACGGGCGACGGAATGCTCACAGCTATTCAGACCTTAAACGTGCTTCGTGCTTCAGGCCGCTCAATGTCAGAGCTTGCTAAGCAGATACCTATTTTTCCGCAGGTGCTCGTGAACGTTATAGTCAAGAGCGAAGATAAAAACGCGGCTATGGCGGATGAAGACTTAAAAAAAGCCTCTCAGGCAGTGGAGCAAAAGCTCAACGGGGATGGGCGAGTGCTTGTTCGCGCCTCCGGTACTGAGCCGCTTATCCGCATAATGCTCGAAGGAAAAGACGAAAAAGAGATCGGCAAAATGGCTGTGGAAATAGCGGATGTAATAGTAAAGAAATACAAAGGCCGTATAAAAAACTGAAACAAACAGATCCCCTGGCGATAAGCCGGGGGATCTTTGCATAAAGCGGTCTGGCGGTTATGAGCCGGACCGCGGCTCTTCGTCTTTATAAAGGCCGTCTACGATGAAATCCCACGAGTCAAGGAAACGCGGTGTTAGCTCGGGGTCATACATTTTTCCAGCGTTTTTGCGAAGCTCCTCTTTGCATTCTTCGGCGCTTAGCGCTTCGCGGTATATACGGCGGCTGAGCATTGCGTCCGTAGAATCGCAAATGGCGATTATCCTTGCGCTAAGCGGTATTGCCTGCCCGCTTATGCCGTCTGGATAACCCCTCCCGTCCCAACGCTCGTGATGGTGCAGAACTCCCTTCGCGGCGTTTTCAAGCTTTTCGGCTTTTAAGAGTATGTCCGAGCCGATGGACGGGTGCTTTTTCATTTCCGCCCATTCCTCATCATTAAGCTTTCCGGCCTTTGTAAGCGTAGAATCGCTTATGCCTATTTTGCCTATGTCGTGAATGGCGGCGGTGAGCTCGATGGCCTCGGCCTGCATGGGCGGAATATTCAGCACGGCGCAGAAGCGAATAGCCATTTCCGCCACGCGGCGCGAATGATGGGCGGTATACGCATCGCGCGCTTCAAGCGTATCTACGATTATGGCGAAGGTGTTTTTATAAAATATCATCCGCGCGTCCTGATGCAGCGCAGAAGATATCTCGGCGGAAGAGCAGGCGTGATGCGGCGCTATTCCGGAGTTTAGATATTGCTTCAAGTTCGCAAGGCCGTATTTATACCGGCCATTGCTAAAGCGGGGATAGGATTTTAAAATGCGGTTTTGAGTGAAGCTCTTTTCTTCGGCAAGCGCCTTGATCTTTTCCCGCAGCTGCTCGGCGTCTTCTTTTGTTTCTTCAAGTTTGTTGTGCAGATTGATCGCGCTGCTTGCAAGCGGCTTTCCTATGCCGTCAGAAGCTTCGCGAAGCTTTTGAGAGAGAGAATCCAAAAGCTCCAAACGCCGCTTCATCTTCAAGGTAGCGCGCACGGTTATGACAAGATCGGTAAAGAGCGTGGCATATAAAACGGCTAAAAGTATATGGCCGAGATTTTCCGGGAAACGGTGTATCAGCCCAAGCACCATAGGATGGATCAGATCTATCACAAAAACACATGCAAGACCCCATATCAGCGAAAAACGCAGACAGATATAGCCGTGTATGTTGCAGAATTCATGGCTGTAGTCCCACCATTTGTCTTTAAAGACCTTTTCAAGGGCAAAGCCGGTAATGTATTCAAGCGAAGAGGTAAGCAGCACAGAGCCCAGAAAAAGCAGCAAGAGATTATCGCGAAGCGGGTCGAGAAGCGTGCAAACAAACAGAATGCCAAAGCCGTATATCGGGCATACCGCGCCGTTTAAAAAGCCGCGGTTGATGAACTTGCCGTGACAAACGGCCTGAAAAGCGACCTCGGTGCACCAGCCTAGAAAGGCGTAAATAATAAATATCCAAGCCGCTTCATAAAACGTGGGAAGCTGCATTTATAAGCTCCTCCTTAATCCTTTTTGTAAAAAAAGGAAAATAACGATAAAAATATTATATTGTAGATATAGCCGCAAAGCAAGCGCCGCCGCTGATACGCCGCTAAACAAACGCTATATATTTATGCTATAATCATAATATGCAAATATTCGAACGAATTGACGAAAGGGAAGAAAAGCTTCCTAAAATAAAAGGAATATCGCCGCTGATAGTGCGGCTGCTGCTGCGCCGCGGCGCGCGGGATGAGGCTGAAATGCGGGCGTTTCTTCATCCTTCGCTCGCGGGGCTGCACGATCCCTTCGAAATGCGCGATATGCAGGCGGCCGCAGAGCGGATAAAGAGCGCCATAGAAAAAAAAGAACGCATCTGCATTTACGGTGATTATGACGTGGACGGCATTTGCGCCGTCAGTATGCTGTATTCCTGTTTAAAAACCATGCAGGCCGATCTCAGATATTATATCCCCTCAAGGCAGGATGAGGGCTATGGACTGAATCCGGAGGCAATAAGAGCATTAGCCGCAGATGGTGTGAAGCTCGTAATAACGGTGGATAACGGCATTCGTGCGCTTGATGAAGCCGAGCTATGTTATAAACTGAATATGCAGCTTATCATAACGGATCATCATATGTGCGGCGAGACATTGCCGCGTGCCGAGGCGGTGCTTTGCCACACTCGGGCGGATGATGATTACCCGAATCCGCATATATGCGGAGCCGGCACGGCATATAAGCTGATAGAGGCATTGGCAGGGCGGGAACCGGCGCTTGAATATCTTGCTTTGGTGGGCATCGCTACCATTGCCGACCTTGTTCCGCTTTTAGATGAAAATCGTGTTTTTGCGGCTTTGGCATTGAAAAAACTTAATAAAGGCGAGTGTCAGAAGGGCGTTCTTGCGCTTATGAAAAGCTGCAAGCAGGACAGGGAGCTTGACGCGCATGACATAGCCTTTGGCATTGCGCCGCGCCTTAATGCGGCGGGGAGGCTCTCGGACGCCACGCTTTGCGTTGAGCTTTTATGCAGCGAGGACGAAGAAAGATGTGAAGAAATAACGCGCCTGCTTGAAGAACTCAACTCAAAACGCCAGCAGGAGGAAGCCGCAATTTGCGAAGAAGCTTATGCGGTCTTGGACGCCTCCGACCTTACGGATAAGCGTGCAATAGCGCTCAAGGGGAACTGGAACAGCGGAGTCATAGGAATAGCGGCCTCAAGGATAGCAGAAAAGTATTATCGTCCAACTATGCTTTTTGCGGAGAAGGACGGGCTGCTTACCGGAAGCGCACGTTCCGTCCCGAAGGTGCATCTTTATGCCGCATTGCTTCAATGCGGAGGACTTTTCACCCGATTTGGCGGCCATGCCGCTGCGGCAGGCGCAACGCTTCCCGCGGAACGCTTTGATGAGTTTTGCCAAAGCTTTGAAGAAGCCGTAAGAAATGTGGCGGAAGATGACAGCTTTTTGCCGCGCAAGTATTATGAGTTGGACGCGGAGCTTTCAGAGCTGGATATTGGGCTTGCAGCTCAAATAAGATTGCTTGCTCCGTTTGGCGAGGGCAATCCTTCGCCGCTGTTCAGAGTTGGCGCGGCGCATTTGAAAAACCTGAAACAGATCGGGCGGGAGGGCAGGCACTTGAACGGGGTGATAAGCAGCGGTATCGCTTCGCAGCCCTTTGTTTTTTTCGGCAGGGGAGAATCGCTCGATGATTTTTTGCAAATGGATCGTTGCGATGTTCTTTGCGAACCCTCCGTAAACCTGTGGCGCGGAACGAGCAGCCTTCAAATAAAGCTGAAAGCGCTTCGCCCATGCCTGCCGCCAAACACAAAAGCTTATATTGCCGCGCACGAGGAAAAATTCATTGATGCATTTTCATGCAATATCCTATATAATGATAAAGACTTGGCAGATTTGGCGCAAAACGTTAATGCCGATGAATGGCTTGCTGATAAGCTGAGTGAGGATCTGTGCGGAACTTTAGTGCTCTGCTTTACGCAGGAGGGCGCTGAAAGGCTGCTTGAAAGGGCTGACTTATGCGAGCGCATGGATATAAGCTTTTTTCACGAAGCATATGCTCCCTGCGCATATCATGCTCTGGTCATGGCGCCGCTGCTGTCCGAAATGCGGCCATGGCGCTATAGAAATATTTTGATATACGATACTCCGGTGCTTCCGGGAATAACCAAAAAGCTCACGGAAATAGCGCCTGACGCGAGGCTTTTTATCGGCGGGGGAGACTCGACAAAGCTAAAGGATTCGCTTCGTTTTGACCGTGAAACGCTTAAACCCATGTATAAGGCTTTTCGCGAAGCGGGCAGGCGCTTTTATAACAAGGCCGAGCTTGCGGATTATCTGGCTCGTAACAGCGAAAAGCGCCGCTGCCTTTGCGCGCTGGGCATAGATATAATGCTGGAACTGGGCTTTGCCCTTGAAGAAAACGGCGTTTCCTTCGTTAAAGACCCGCCGCAGGCGCCGCTTGAAAATAGCAAAACATTCAGATTGCTTCAGGAACTTTGGATCGATCGATGAGGAGGACATTATGGATCTAAAAAAAGCCATACGCAACGTGCCGGATTTTCCTAAGCCGGGCATAATGTTTTATGACGTTACTACCCTTTTGCAGGATAAAGATGCTTATTGCGAAACTATCGACCGCATGGTGGAAAGTCTGCGCAGCAAGCAGGTGGATCTTGTGGTCGGGCCGGAGGCGAGAGGCTTTATTCTCGGCTCGGCTCTGGCTTACGCTTTGCGCGCCGGTTTTGTTCTTGCGCGCAAGCCGGGCAAGCTTCCCTGCGAAACTATCTCTTATGAATACGAGCTTGAATATGGCGCCGATTCTTTAGAGATACATGTCGGCGCGATCCCCAGAGGCGCGAAGGTGGTCGTCGCGGATGATCTTCTTGCCACGGGCGGAACGGCTCTTGCCGTGATACGCTTGATCGAGCAGGTCGGCGGCGAGGTCGTTGCGGTGAGATTCGGCATAGAACTCGAAGATCTTAAAGGACGCGAGCTGCTAAAGGGCTATGACGTAGAGTCCATAGTGAAGTATGAGTCCTGAAATAATATGAACGGCGTATTTTTTGCGCCGTTTTTTTAATGGAGCTGTATGGAAAAGATCGCGCTTAAGGATAAGCCGGAGAAGCTTCCGGAAATAAATGAAGACAGGCTGATGAAGCACTGCGCCTCCCGTTTCAACGAGGAGGAGCTTGCTCTGCTTTCAGATGCCATCAGCTTTACTAAAGCCGCGCACGAGGGACAAAAGCGTGAATCGGGCGAAGCTTACTATATCCATCCCGAGGCTGTGGCGATGATGCTCTTTGATATGGGCATGGACGCGCACACTGTGATAGCGGGACTGATGCACGATGTGGTCGAGGACAAAGCGGTGATCACCGTAGAGCTGCTTCAGGAAAAATTCGGCAGCGATATAGCGGGCATGGTGGATGGCGTTACAAAGCTCACGAAAACAAGCAATCTTGAGATAAAGCCAAAGGAAGAGCAGGAGGCTATCAACCTTAGAAAGATGTTTCTCGCGATAGCGAAGGACGTTCGCGTGGTCATAATCAAGCTCACCGACAGGCTGCATAATATGCGTACGCTCGGATATTGCAACGAGGAAAAACGCAGAAGAAAGGCGCAGGAAACGCTGGATGTGTATGCGCCGCTTGCGCACCGCTTCGGCATGGGCGCGATGAAATGCGAGCTTGAGGATCTTTGTTTTTCATACTTGTGGCCGGA
>CAYPAH010000099.1:0-7479 GCA_964408655.1 uncultured Oscillospiraceae bacterium
TCAAGATTCTCTGTCCGTTTCCTGATTCCCCAGAACAACTTGACGCGATCGCGGCTGAGACGAAATTGACACTGATACTTTAACATGTTACAATATGAAATATGTGCATATTCGGATGTATAATGCATAATAGTTGTCGTATATAAGTGCGGAAAGGATAAGCCAGTGCATCAGCAGCGACTCATCGAACGCTTTATCGAATATATCGAATGCGATAGCGAAACAGGAAACGAATTGTTTTTTGCGGAAAAGCTTGAAAAAGAATGCCGAAGAATAGGCATGGATACCTCTAGGGATGAAGTTGGGAAAAAGTGCGGTTCAAACGCATTCAACCTGCGCGCGTTTCTTTCGGGAAGCGGCGAGCCTTTGATGTTTTGCGCACATATGGACACTGTGTCTCCCGGCAAAAACATAAAAGCGAGTATTTCCGGTGGCGTTATACGCTCAGACGGAACGACTATTTTGGCTGCTGACGATAAAAGCGGAATAGCCGCCGTGATGGAGGCGATAGAGCGCGTTCAGGATGAAAACGCGCCGCACCGACCGGTAGAGCTCTTGCTTACGGTGTGCGAGGAATGCGGACTGCTTGGTTCGCGATATGCGGATTATTCTCCATTTAAAAGCAAAGAAGCCGTAGTGCTGGACAGCAGCAAGCTCAACTGTGTTATCAATCGGGCTCCCGCGCATGTGGTGATCTCCTTCGTTATACATGGAAAGAGCTCTCACGCGGGCTGCGCGCCGGAGGACGGAATACATGCGCTCAAGGCGGCGGCGCAGGCGGTAAATAAAATACCCTGCGGTTATCCGGACGATATGAGCGTGATGAACGTTGCGGACTTTATGGCTCCGGGCAAAACCAACGTGGTGCCGAATATCGCGTCGTTTTCAATGGAAATACGTTCTTTTTCGGAAGAGATACTTCAAAAGCATATTCGAGAGAGTGAAGCCGCGGTTTCAGAGGCTTGCGAGAGCTATGGCGCCACATATGAAATGAGCTGCGAACGCCACAGCGATGCGCTTTATATGCCGGAGGATGGCGAGCTGCTCAAAAAAATGACCAACGTCTGCAAGGAAAAAGGCAGAGAACTTAAAATAGAAGCTTCGTTTGGCGGCTGCGACGCCACATGGCTCAATGCCAACGGCATAAAGGCGGTCAATCTTGGCACAGGAATGCAAGACGCGCACAGCGTGACCGAAAACATTGCCATTGTAGATCTGGAAGAAACAACAGAATTGCTTTATTCGCTTATCAAAAACCAATAAAAGGGTTTTATAAGGGTTTCTACATACAAAATAAGTATGCGGAAATATAAATATCATCAGGAGGAAAAACAGAATGACTAAAAGAGTGATTTGCTTCGCGCTGATCCTTGCCTTTGTGTTCGCAATGGTAGGCTGCCGTAGCACCACCGCCGCTCCCGCCGCCGCCGAACCGGCCGCAGCCCCCGCCGCGGAAGCTCCCGCCGAAGAGGCCGCTGCACCCGCAGCAGAAGCTCCCGCTGCCGTTGAGGATTACAAAATCGGTATTATAACCGGTACCGTTTCTCAGGGCGAGGAAGAATATCAGGAAGCTCAGAACATGCTCAAGGAGTATGGCCCCGATAAGATCGTTACCGCGACCTATCCGGATAACTTCTCCAGCGAGACCGAAGCCACCATCGCGCAGGTCGTTGGCCTTGCCAGTGATCCCGCCGTTAAGGCTATCGTGTTCGTGCAGGCCGTTCCCGGTGCTGCCGCCGCTATCGATAAGGTTCGTGAGACCCGCCCCGATATGCTCTTCATTCTTGGCGTAGTTGCCGAGGATCCGGGCGTCATCGCCGCCAAGGCCGACATTGCCATGCTGGTTGACGAAATCTCCATGGGCAAGACCATCATCGATCAGGCTGTCAAGATGGGCGCAAAGACCTTCGTGCATATTTCCTTTGCACGTCATCTTTCCTATGCGACTATCGCCGCCCGCCGCGAAGGCTTCATCGCCAACTGCGAAGCTCAGGGTATCGAATATGTTGAAGCTACCGCTCCCGATCCCACGGGCGACGCCGGCGTTTCCGGTGCTCAGCAGTGGATCATCGAGAATGTTCCCGAGTATGTTAAGCAGTATGGCGCTGATACCGCGTTCTTCTCCACCAACTGCGGAATGCAGGAGCCTTTGATCCGTACGGTTGCCGAGCAGAAGGCTATCTATCCCCAGCAGTGCTGCCCGAGCCCCTATCATGGTTATCCCGCTGCCTTCGGCATCGATGTAGCCGGACATGAAGGCGACGTACAGTATATGCTCGATTCCATCAAGACCAAGGTCGGCGAATATGGCAATGCAGGCCGTATGTCCACCTGGGGCGTACCCGTCAACATGCTGATGGTTCAGGCTGGCGTTGAGTATGCTATCGAGTTCTGCGAAGGCCGCACCAATGGCCGTCTTGATGAAGAAGTTCTCTTCGGCATCATGAAGAACATCGCCGGCGCCGATATGCAGATCACCCATTATACCGACGAGGCAAACGGAGAACTGAACAACTTCTACATGCTGCTTTGCCCGTTCTATGATTTTTAATCTTTTGAACAAAAGCATAAGGTAATCAATAAAACGTACCCGCCGTTTTGCCCTAAACGGCTCGGCGGGTATCGTTTTTCTGTTTGCCCTCGATAAACGAAGGTCTGTTCCTTCGTGCGCCGGGGCAAACGTCGAAAGAAACATATCGAAAGGGGTCGCGAATGGATACCCAATATGTACTTGAAATGAAAGACATCGGCAAGGAGTACTTTGGAAATAGAGTGCTCTCCGATGTGAATATCCGCGTATCGCCGGGAGAAATACATGCCCTTATGGGTGAAAACGGCGCGGGCAAATCGACTTTGATGAATATACTTTTCGGAATGCCTGTCATCAAAAACACCGGCGGATTCACGGGAAGCATTATGATAAACGGCGAGCCGGTCACTATCGACGGGCCGCAAAAGGCAATGGAGCTGGGCATCGGCATGGTGCATCAGGAATTCATGCTTATTCCGGGATTTACTGTCACCGAAAACATAAAGATCGGCCGCGAGATCACAACACCGACGCTTGCGAGCCGCGTTTTCGGCAAAAGCATGGAGGGACTGAACCGGAACGCTATGCGTAAGGACGCGCGAAAAGCATTGGATACGATAGGGCTGGGCATTGAAGAATATGTCATGGTCAAGGGTCTGCCCGTTGGATATATGCAGTTTATCGAGATAGCCAGAGAGATCGATAAGCAGGGAATAAAGCTGTTGATACTTGATGAGCCCACCGCGGTGCTTACCGAAACGGAAGCGGAGCGTTTGCTCGAGGCTATGCGTGTAATAGCGTCCAAGGGAATTGCAATCATTTTTATTACGCACCGTCTGGATGAAGTTATCAATGTTACCGACAGCATGACCGTGCTGCGCGACGGGCAGATGGTGAGCCGCGAGCTGACCAAGAACCTTACTGCTGCCCGCATTGCGGAAATGATGATCGGCAGAAAAGTCGAGAAACTGCTGGATAACACGGATGATTCTCGCACCATACGCGATGATGATATCATGCTCAAGCTGCGTGATTTCAAGGTGGCCATGCCCGCTGAGACCGTAAAGGGCATCGATCTTGACGTTCGCAGGGGCGAGATAATCGGCATCGGCGGCTTGGCCGGCCAGGGAAAGCTTGGTATTCCCAATGGAATTATGGGACTGTATAAAACGGAAGGAAGCATAGAGTTCGACGGCGAGACCATCGACACAAAGGTGCTTGGCGACGCGCTGAGCAAGGGCGTGAGCTTCGTTTCGGAGGACAGGCGCGGCGTAGGTCTGCTGCTGGATGAGTCCATTGAAGCAAATATAGTTTTTTCCGCAATGCAGATCAAGAATGATTTTCTTAACAATATCGGCTTTGGCAAGATATACAGCAAGAAAAAGGGCAGAGAGCACGCTAACGAAATGATAAAGGCTCTGGATATCCGCTGCACCGGCGCTTCACAGCCCGCGGGCGCGCTTTCGGGCGGCAATCAGCAAAAGGTGTGCCTTGCAAGAGCGCTTACGCTCAATCCCAAGCTTATGATCGTTTCAGAGCCGACCCGTGGAATAGACATAGGCGCAAAGAAGCTGGTCATAGAGCTTCTTGCAAAGCTCAACCGCGAGCAGGGGATGACGGTCATCATGGTCAGCTCTGAGCTCAACGAGCTTAGAAGTCTGTGCGACCGTATAGCTATCGTTTCCGAAGGAAAGCTTGCGGCGATTATGAAGCCGGACGATTCGGACGCAAACTTCGGTCTTGCAATGTCCGGTTATAAAGGAGGCGCCGACAAATGAAAGAAAAAATCGTAAAGCTCTATAAGAGCATCGGCCTTCCGAGGCTGATAATCTTCGTGTTCTTTATCGGGGTCGTGATCGCGGCATATGCCTACGGCCTCGGTCTTCCGGCGCTTATTGGCAACGTGTTCCGCCGCTGGGGAATGTATGGCATACTGGTTCTTGCCATGGTTCCCGCAATACAGTGCGGCATAGGGCCGAATTTCGGCGTCAGCCTCGGTATCGTCTGCGGACTGTTCGGTTCGCTTGTCGCCATTGAGCTCAATGTTTCGGCAACTGCCGGCCCGTGGGCCGCGCTTTTCGTCGCTCTTATCATTGCGGCTGCTCTGGGCTCATTGATGGGCGTTGCATACGGGCTCTTGCTCAACCGCGTTAAAGGTTCGGAAATGACGGTTTCCACCTATGTCGGCTTCTCGATCATTGCTTTTATGAACATAATGTGGGTAACGATGCCCTTTAAGAGCGGTGACATCATCTGGCCGGTAGGCGGAGTTGGCGCGCGTAATACCATAAGCCTTGCAGGCAGCTTCGGAGAATTGCTCAACAACACGCTGGGGATATCCTTATATGATGATAACATGTTCATCCCCACGGGATTGCTGCTCTTCTTCTTCCTTATGTGCGGCATAGTTTATCTCTTTATGCGCAGCAAAACGGGCATTGCGATGAGCGCCGCAGGCGCAAATCCCGTATTCGCCCGTGCAAGCGGAATAAACGTAGACAGAATGCGCATTCTCGGCACAGCCGTTTCCACAGCGCTCGGCGCTATCGGAATAGTTATCTATGCGCAGGCCTTCGGATTCTTGCAGATGTATAACGCTCCTCTGATGATGAGCTTTTCCTGTGTCGCGGCAATACTCATTGGCGGCGCGAGCACGAGGAGGGCAAAGATAAGCCATGTTATCATTGGCGCTTTCCTCTTCCAGGGCATTCTGGTCGTGGCTTTGCCTGTGGCTAATCGCGTGTTTGCGGGAACCGATATTTCCGACATCATGCGAATAATCGTTAGCAACGGCATCATCATCTATGCGCTGACTAAAGTGAAAGGAGGCGCTGGCAATGAAGAATAGTAATCCGCTCAAGTATATTGGCAGCCAGACCGCGGGCCTGGCGAAATCGATCTATTCCAACAAAGTCGTGTTGATGTTCATTGTGCTGTGCGTGTTTGGCCTGTGCACAACGGGCAAGCCCGTATCATATACGGTAGTGGAGGTCTTTACGCGCTTTAGCCGCAACACCTTTATAGTGTTGGCGCTGATAATCCCCGTTGTCGCGGGTCTTGGCCTGAACTTTGGTATAGTCGTCGGCGCTATGGCGGCACAGATCGCCATTTTCTGGACGGTCTATTGGGGCTTCACCGGCGTTCAGGGCTTGGCGGTCGCCTTCCTGATGGCGACGCCTATAGCCATTTTCTTTGGCTGGCTTGTCGGCAAGCTCTATAATAAGACAAAGGGAGCAGAAATGATAACAGGCATGATACTGGCATATTTTGCCGATGGTCTGTATCAGTTCCTCTTCCTCTTCCTTATCGGCGGCGTGATACCGGTAAGCAATCCCAAGCTTATCATTGCTCACGGCATTGGCGTTAAGAACACTATAGACATGGCCGGAAATCTGAAGTATACCTTGGATACCATATCCATGCTTTCGATTCTGGAGCTGGCCTGTTATGCGGTGATTATTGTTGCGGCGATACGGATAATCGTGCATTTTGTCAAAAAGAACGATACTTCCGTGAAGAAAAACGTCATAGTTATCGCTATTACTGCTGTGGTGTACGGGCTCTCCTATATCCCCGCGATGGAAAGATTCCTTACTACCGACAGACTGCGCCTCTTGGATGCGGCTCTGCTGCTGATGGCCGTAGTGGTGATAAAGCAGCTTTATAAGATAATCAAGGCTAAGTTTATCGATAAGGAAGAATCCTTTGACATGACGCCGCCCTGCATGACCATATTATTTGCGGTTGCGGCATACGCTTTGACCTATATTCCGGAGATAGAAGAAATAATGCTTGCCGTGAATATTCCGGTGATGACTTATCTGTGCATCGCCGCGCTGTGCCTGTTCAACTCCGCGCTGCTTAACACGCGCCTCGGACAGAACATGCGCACAGTTGGCCAAAGCAGAACCGTGGCTAACGCGGCGGGCATCAACGTCAACCGCACGCGAATTATCGCGATGTGTCTTTCAACCATGCTGGCTGCATGGGGACAGATAATTTATTTGCAAAATATTGGCACCTTCTCGACCTATGGCGCGCACACCATGTGCGGACAGTATGCTATTGCGGCGCTGCTTGTCGGCGGCGCGAGCGTGCAGCAGGCAAACAACAAGCAGGCGATACTGGGCGTAATACTCTTCCATACGCTCTTCGTGGTCTCGCCGCTTTCGGCCAGCCATCTTTTCGGCAACTCAATGTACGGCGAATACTTCCGTGTGTTCGTTTGCTATGGAGTTATCGCGGCCTCGCTCGCCATGCACGCATGGAAGACCATACCCAAGAAAAAGGTCGAAGCGCAGCTTCCCGGCGGCTTGACCAAGGAACCGCATTAAAGCAGGCTTTTTCAACAAAAGGTATGCGCCCGCTGTCGATTGCGACGGTGGGCGCATCGTGTTATAATGCCTAAAATGAGCCTTGGATCTTTCGATCCGGAAAGCGGGAGGGCAAATGAACGCTTCTCTGAAGGAAGAGATTTTTCAAATGCTGGAAAACGGGCGCGGAACGAGCGTCTCGGGCGAAGAAATGGCCGGGGCTTTGAGCGTGTCGCGCAACGCCGTGTGGAAGGCTGTAAAATCTTTGCGCGACGAAGGATATGAGATCGAATCCTGCCGCAACAGAGGCTATAAGCTTCTTGGCGAAAAGGACAGGCTCTCCGCCGCCGCGATAAGGGCGGGGCTTGGGAATGGCGATATCGGGATCTATGTTTATGAATCGCTCGATTCCACTAATAACGAAGCAAAACGCCTGCTCGCGAACGGTTTGCAGGGCGAAGCGATAATAGTGGCGGAGGGGCAGACCGGCGGACGCGGGCGGCTTGGCCGCAGCTTTTATTCGCCCGCGGGCGGCGGAGTATATATGACGCTCGTTTTGCGTCCCAAGGCCAGTATGCAGGACGCGGTAACGCTCACGACGGCGGCGGCGGTGGCGGTGGTCTGCGCGATAGAAGA
>CAYPAH010000100.1:0-7370 GCA_964408655.1 uncultured Oscillospiraceae bacterium
TTATTGTCTGAGATTCAGTATCCGCTGTAAAGACGTCGGGTGGATTGACGCTTACCTTCCTGCTGAGCTATCAGATGCAATGACTGAGTTACATTCATAATTTCGCCTTTCTTGAATTTAAGCCGGATTGACATTCCGTGAATGTCA
Source organism: uncultured Oscillospiraceae bacterium (assembly GCA_964408655.1). Classification (GTDB taxonomy): domain Bacteria; phylum Bacillota; class Clostridia; order Christensenellales; family CAG-138; genus JAQVRG01. The sequence goes on from CAYPAH010000100.1 coordinate 148, forward strand.
ATCCTAAAGCAAGTATAACATATACTTCCCAGTATGACAATTAGTAAATGTCATGTTAGGAGGTAAGAGGTATGTATAAAAACAAAGCTGTGGATGGCTCAAATAATATCTGTGGTCGAAAGATAAAGAATTATAGGGAAGCATTACCGACGAACCCGTCTCAAAAAGCGTTTTCTGATATGCTGCAAATAGAAGGACTTGATCTTGATAAGAATGCTGTACAGCGCATAGAAAGCGGTAAGAGATTTGTAACCGATATTGAATTAAAAGTTATCGCTAAGGTACTAAGAGTCAGCTATGAAGACTTATTGAACGATATAGAGCAGTAATAAATCCATATTTTATCATAATGGAGAAAATAAGACCTATCTATTCTTTTTACAGGTGTAATATATAAAAGATTGACATACGGTACCGTATGTGTTAGAGTTAATATAGAAAATAAAATAGCGGCAGCGTAAAGGAGTTGGCCCTCCGATACGCCTGCGAGGTGGTTAGTGCACCTACACAACGGATTGATCCGCACCGCAGAATGAGTATATCTTATTATTGAGGATTTTTCAATAAATCATTCTGTCTGAATCCTTCCGTGAAAATAAACTTTTTGGCATCGTGTAGGCATTTACAACCTGCACGATGTTTTATTTTCAATATTTTTTAGGAGGCAAAGCTATGAACCCTTACGAACTTCAAAACGAGATAGTCCAGTCCGCAGAAAACTTCATTGGATATCTCAAAGACCACGGTCAGGATAAAATCACGAACAAACTGCGCAGCGATCCCATTATCAAAGGAAACCGTATCATTCTCCCTCTTGCGAACGCCCTGCCCAGCCCCGATCTTGCGGAGGTGAGCGTTCGCGGACACTTCTGCTCCCCCGACGAACTTGAGATCGCCGGATACGACGAAACAGACAAATGCCTTATCGTGAAGGAACGCGACTGCGCCGGACGCTTCGTAAACGTACGGGCAAGAGATATAGAGGTAAAGAACGATATCACCTTCCTCGCGCGTAATTTGAAGAACTGGGCTCTCTCTCATGCCGACGAGCTTGAGCTGCCGTGCGCAGAGTATCAAAACGATAACGCCCTGGTCTTTATGGCATCCAGTAACGATCAGCAGCTTATCGCGGCAAACGGCGTATTGCGTAACCCCCTGTCCTATGTTTTGGGAGTACCCGGCGCAGGGAAGACCACTATGGTGCTTGCCCGGGACGCGGAATACTGCCTTGATCATCATATGAAGATCCTGGTCACCGCACCGACCAACAGCGCACTGGAAAGGGCGCTGATAAGCCTCATGGAAGTATTCGATTCCCATGGCATGAATACCGAGAATATCCTGAGGCTTGGCGTTCCCTCACCGAACTTCCGCGCGCTCTATCCGGATCTGTGCGTTGACAGCTCAAAGGGAGAAGAAACGCGTGCGATCTGCAGAAGAAAAATCTCCAAAGCGAAAATGATCGCCGCCACCGTTGATACCTATATAACGACGCTGAGCGACAGCGAGCTGTTCCGTCCGGATCATATCTTTCTTGACGAAGCGGGATACTGCCCGGTTATCAAGGTACTGCCGCTTCTGAACTCGAGAGCGGATCTCACCCTGCTTGGAGACCACAGGCAGCTTCCGCCGGTTTGCCCGGTAGACGCGGATACGCTTCGAAACGATCCGAAGCTGTGCCTCTGGGCGCAGTCATCGGTCTACTGCGAAAGCCTCATGAACGCAGAGTCTGTCGAGAGCTTTGCGGGCGATTACTTCGGCGGTGTACAGCCGATGTTCCGTTCAATGAAGCGGTTCGATCTCTTCTATACGTATAGGTTCGGAGGAAAGCTTGTAGACGTGCTCGCCAGCCACGTTTACGGGAACAGCTTTCGAGGTCTTGCCAGCGAGTCCCCGAGGATAACGGTCATCAATGCCTCCGACTCCGAGAGCTCCAACGGTCGGGTCAGCCAGGCGGAAGCCTATGCAATATTGCGCTTTCTGCAGGAGCGGCACTGCACTGACTACGTCGTGCTTACGCCTTATAAAAAGCAGGTCGCGATGCTTCGGCAGCTGCTGCATACGGATGACGAACATGTCATGACTATTCACCGCGCGCAGGGCAGGGAATGGGATACGGTGATCCTCAGCGTGGTTGATACCAACAACATGTATTTCACAGATTCCACGAGGAAAGACACTCACGGTCTGGAAGTCCTCAATACCGCGGTAAGCCGCGCGAAGAAAGAGCTTGTGATCGTTTGCAACGCGTATTTCTGGCAGCACCAGCAGGGACAGCTTATCTCGAGCATAGTAACGGCCTATGCTCCTGCGGCTTAAATATAAAGAAAGCAAGAAAGATTTAATATTAAAAACAGGAGGAACAATACTATGGTAAAAAATGAAGATAAGAAGAATGAAACGGACACTGTTATCAAAACAAAAACGAATAAGAAGATACAGACTAATATCCCTACGATTGAAATAACGGAAGTGGTGGCAAGCTCTGAGCAGATAAGCATTATACCCATTACGGAATTGAAAGACTTTTCTAACCATCCTTATCATGTCGTTAGAAATGCAGCGTTTGAAGAATTGAAGAACAGTATTCGCGTAAGCGGTATCCTTACGCCTATTCTTGTCCGCCCCAGCATGGATAATTCTTTATACGAGATTATCAGCGGACACAGGCGTAAAGCAGCTGCGGAAGCTTTAAATCTAAAAACGGTACCTGCAATAATCCGCGAACTCGATGATGACAGTGCCATCGTCATAATGGTGGACAGCAATCAGCAACGTGAAAATCTGCTTCCGAGTGAAAAGGCATGGGCATATAAAATGAAGCTGGATGCTCTCAAAAGACAGGGTAAACGTAATGATCTTACCTCGTGCCAAGTTGGCACGAGGTCTAGAAGCGATGCCGAAATCGCCCAAAACGCGGCGGATAGCTCCAGATCTATACATCGCTATATATGCCTTACCAACCTTATAACACCTATATTGAAGCTTGTAGACGATAGGGTACTGGCAATAAATACAGCCGTAGAACTTTCATATCTTCTAGAGGAAGATCAGCTTCTTCTGCATGATTTGCTGCTTAAGGAAAACACCATGCCGTCTATGGCTCAGGCAGCTAGGCTCAAGGAAATCAGTCGCAGTGGCGGTCTCACTCAGCCTGAAATTCAAGCCGTTATGACAAATCACAAGGGAGAAAGTCGTGCTAGTAACAATGATATGTTTAATAGGCTTCGCCCGTATTTCCCGGATGCGACGTCGGCCGATGACATGATAAAGCAGATAATTGCATGTATCGGTTAATAGAAAGCAAAGAGATTACTACGGCTGCCCGGAAAAGGCAGCCGTCTTTAGTAGATGGAGGTTGTTTAATTTGAAAATTAAGATAGAATCGTACAGCATCAGTATAGAGAGGAACCAGCGGAGTATTGATTTTTTCAATGCTAAAGAAGAGATTCTCCAAATTTCCAGTAAATCGACACATAGATTGCACTATATTTTGTGCATATGATATACTATCATTATCCCATCAAGATCATCACATATGTAGGAGGCCGAGCGTGGAAAACATCGGCGGAAAAAAAGCCATTACTATCTGTATTTTAAGGGTATTGGAACGTTATTCGGACTATGACCATCCCATGCGCTCGGGAGACATTATCAGGCGAGTACGGGAGGACTTCGGCGTTGATGTCAGCCGCAATACCGTAGCGCGAAGCTTGTCGCTCTTACTGGAGCTTGGCTATGACAACATCGTGACCTTTGCGGACGATAAGCGCGGCGCATATATATCCGAACGAACCTTTGACGATATGGAGCTTCGCGTGCTGATCGACAGTGTGCTGAGTTCTCCGTATGTTCCGCAAAAAGCTGTGGAAGATCTGGTAAAGAAGATCGCGGGGCTGTCCAACACATACTTTCAAAACAAGCTTCCCCATGTTTATTCCAGCCATGCCTGGTATCATCAGCGCAGGAATAATCTGTTCTATAACCTTGAAATTATCGAAGAAGCGATCCGCACAAAGAGGCAGATCGCTTTTCGGTATAACAACGTCGGCATAGACGGAAGTTTGACGCCGGCAAGAGAAAGCTTCGACCGCGTTCACCCGTATGCCGCCGTATGCGCGAACGGACAGTATTATCTCATTGCGAATTATAAAGATTACGACAACATACGACATTGCCGTATTGACAGGATCACGCAGATAGACTTGCTCGACATGCCATCACGGCCGATAACCGAGATAGAAGGCTTTGCCTCAGGGCTGGACATCGCAGAGTATGCCAGAGAGCATCTTTTCATGTTCGGCGGCGAGCCTGAAAGGGTCGTATTTCATGTTCTGAAAAGCGGCATCGGCAACGAAATTACAGTCAAAGAGATAGACGATGAATACGCCGAGGTAACGCTTATGGCATCTATTGAAAACATGCGTTTCTTCGCACTGCAATTTGGTGCCACCTGCACAATGGTGTATCCCCCGCTGCTGGTGGAACAGATCAAGGATGATATAAAGCATTTAGAGAAAGCGTATGAGTTATAACCCCAAAATATGTAATCCGAGAAATACGTTTGAAAACGGCGGTTTAATTGTCCCCACGGTTCTATTAGACGTTATAATGAACAAATGAGAAGGGATTAGACAATTGAAAGCGATATGTTTTATGACGACGAATACCACTACTTCAAAATTTCGTTAATCGTGAAGGCGTATGGAAATATTTATTTTGTTACTGTGTAAAGGTTGATTGATGTTAACAAAAGAATGAGAGGATTTATGCAAACAGACGATCTGATTACCAAGGTGTCAAGACTCATGAACGAACACGAGCGGCAACAGGAGGCTAGTGCTCAATACAATCCTTTACTAGTTAGCGGTGCAGCCGCACGTGAGGTTCAGATGTGCAGATTAATTGGGGAATTACTGAATCCCCGAGGTATACATGGATATAATGAGTCTTTTTTAGAACTCTTCCTAAAATCCGTTTTAAGATTCCAGATGGATCCCCTACTCCTTAATAAAACTAAAGTGGAATTGGAATATCTAATAGACGAAAATCGTCGTATAGACATTGTAATAAGGAATTCTAAGTACTTTATCCCGATAGAAGTAAAAATTGGAGCAGGCGATCAACAAAATCAATGTGCTGACTATCTTATGTACGCAAGAGGATATGATGATTTTGCTGTTCTATATTACTTGACTCTTGATGGGCATAAACCATCGGAACAGAGTATCCATGGGAATGATGTGGATAGCGTTCAATGCATTTCTTTCGAAAAAGATATCGTACCATGGCTTGATAAATGTCATGAATTAGCTATAGCAAAGAATAAGAAAGACGATCAAATGCCAGTCGTGATAAAACAACTCCTCTATGCAATAGAAAGACTATCAAATACTGAAGACATAATGGAGGGATATAAGATGGAAGACATTAGGAAGATGATTTGTTCATCTAAAGAAAACTTACATACAGCTATGAAAATTGAAGAATGTATCGTTAAAACAAAAGTTGACTTTCTAAAAAGCGTCTTCTTTGGCGTTGAATCCACAATAGATAATTTACCACCGAAGCAAGAGAATAAATATGATTATGCTAGCGTGGATTATGCTTTGGTTCATAGATACTATGAAAAACGTTCGTGTACATATCCTGGAATCACGTACCTTATTCAACAATTACAAGGAAACAGTCAGTTGTGCCTTAGATTAGAACTTGGAGACAGAAAAATGTACGCAGGTTATGTTGTCACCGATACAGAGGGGAATCCTTTAGTTGCTAAAGACTTACTAGATAAAGGACTAATTCCTAAAGGAATTCAGCAAAGAGTTTCTAACTGGTGGGTTTTTTATAAATATCTCGAAGAAAATGATGTGGATTACAGAGTCTGTAATGAAGAGTATTTATCGGCTTATAATGAAGACGGGAAATGTAAAATAAGTCTAATCCAATACTATGTAAACGAGTTGACAGAATTATGGAATAAAGCTCAAGCTTGTCAATTAGAAAAGACTTGATATTTCTGATGCACGTCTCCCCATGCATCATTTTTTCGCATACTCTATGCTATTCATACTGAAGCATGACAAGCATTACCAATGTCATGGATGCAGCAAATACTATGTCCTGTAATCACGATAAGGAGTTGTCTATGTGTTATACGGAATTGGGTTGCTATACCAACCGCAGCGTCGGATTGTATTCGGCAAAGGAAATACTGGAATACATTGAAGAAATGTTTTGGCCAGACGGCGGAATGGGAATAGAAGCCATATGTATTATGGATTATTACTCTGTGCAAAGCTTTCCATCGATAAAAAAGCATCTGGAAGAACGCAACATGTGCTACATTCCCAAGATTCTTTTCGGCGTGGAAATTGATGTCACGCACTGCGCGCGCGAATATAGAACAAAGTGTATTGCCAAGACCCAGAATGGCATCGATAAGCTATATGAAATCGTCTCTTTCGCTAATGGGAAGGCACTTACGATTGAAGAATTATCCCAATTCCATGAAGGGATTTTTATCGGACTTGAGGATGGCTGTAACGATGTAGATATAGCTGCCGCCGCAGATTTCTGGTATGTAACACCAGACAGAAGCGATGTGGACATACTGCGCATGGTTCGAGACGTAAAAACGACCGGCAACGATCGTGTATACACGTCAACTTGGAGTATCTTAAGCATCAAATCAATGATCATAACCGGATAACACCGGAAAGTGATAAAATAAATTCAAAAGAGGGGGAAATAAATGGAAACGGCAAAGAAAAAATTCAAATTCAAAATGCCACACGCGTATGTTTTGATCTTTGGGCTTGTTGTGTTGGCATGTATTCTCACCTATATCGTTCCGGCAGGCGTGTACGATATGGTAGAAGTGAACGGGAAAAATGTAGTTGATGCCGCATCGTTCCACTATGTTGACCAGACGCCGGTAAGCCCATGGAATATGATACTCGCTATTCCTCAGGGCCTCATCAAGCAAGCCGGTCTGATTTTCATGATCATGGTCATATCAGCTTCTATGGAAATAATCAATAGGACCGGAGCACTGGAAGCATCTATTGGCCGACTTGCGAAAAGATTCCGCAGTAAGCTTTATATCATTATACCGCTGCTTCTTACATGCTTTGCATTCCTTGGCGCTAATAACGTTAATAACTCCATTGTAGCCTTCATCCCGCTAGGTCTCTTAATCGCTTTTAACCTTGGTGCAGATG
>CAYPAH010000101.1:0-7360 GCA_964408655.1 uncultured Oscillospiraceae bacterium
GCGCGCATCATCCACGAAGCCTCTTCAACATCCTTCAGCTTCTCGGGAAGCTGCCCGAAAAACACCGAGTGCGCCACCTTTACGAAAGAGGCAAGCGTAAGCACGCTTGTAACTATGGCGACAAGCGCCACAAAAACATAAAACAGATTATTCGTTTCAGCCGCCCTTTGGTAAAGCGCCTGATATATCATCCATTTCGAAGCGAAGCCGTTGAAGGGGGGTATGCCGCTTATCGAGGCCGCGCCTATCAGAAAGAGCGCGAAGGTCTTCGGCATTCTTTTATAAAGGCCGCCCAGCTCGTCGAGCTTTGTCGTTCCCGTCTGGTGCAAAACGCAGCCGGCGCAGAGGAAAAGCAGACCTTTGAAAAGGGTGTGGTTCATCGCGTGAAAAAGTCCGGCCGTAAGGCCAAAGAGCGTAGATAGGCCGGCGGCGGTTATGATATAGCCCACCTGACTTATGCTGTGAAAGGCGAGCAGGCGCTTAAAATCCTTTTGCGCAAGCGCCATGGTGACGCAAACGAACATGCTCAGGCTGCCCAGCAGCACGAGAAAGACCTGCATCGCGCCCTTATCCATGCTGTGAAAAAGGCAATAGCAAAGACGGATTATCCCGTAAACGCCCGTTTTGGTGAGAACGCCCGAGATCACCACCGATATAGAGCTTGGCGCGACGCCGTGAGCGTCCGCAGCAAGCGGGTGAAATGGCACAAGAAAGGCTTTGCAGGCATAGCCCGCTATCAAAAGCCCCATTGCGAGTATCGTGCTCGGCTGATAGCTTCCGCTGATGAGCGCCGAAAGCTGAGCAAAGTTGAGCGTGCGGAATTGCAGATAAAGCATGGCCGTGCCGACGAGTATGCCCGTTGAGCCTATGGCGCCCACGACAAGATATTTGAAGGCCGCCTCAAGCGCGCCCGAGACCCAGTTGCGATAGGCGGTGAGCGCTACCGCGGCAATGGTGAGTATTTCCACCATCACATACATATTGAAAAGGTCGCCCGTGAGCAAAAGACCCTGCACGCCGCCCGCAAGCATCAGGAAAAGCGAATAATACTTGCCGCGCGCATCGTCGAACTCCAGATATTTATATGAGAAAAGTATGCTCACGACAAAGGCAATGCCAACGACGAGCGCGAAGAAAAGGCCGAGCGCGTCCACCTCCAGGCCGATGCCTATGGCGTAGCCCGCAACGGGCTTCCAGCCGCCGAGCCAATAAGATATCACCCTGCCCTCAAGCATCACCGGCTTTATCAAAGCGCAAAGCAGCACAAAGGAGGCAATGGTCGAAATACCCGCCACTATGGCGCGCAGCACGATGTGCTTATTGAGCAGCGTCACCAGAAACGCGCCGAGGAAAAGCGAAAATATCGCAAAAACAGGAAAATGCTGGATCATCCTCTCAGCCTCCTGATCTCCCGCGAATCGAGGGTATTATATTCCTCTTTCATTTTTATAACGAGGGTGAGCGCGAGAGCTGTGATGCAGGCGCCTATGACTATCGAGGTCAGCGTCAGCGCCTGAGGGATGGGGTCTACGAAAAACGCGCCGGGGTCAAGCTCGCTCATTGTGAAGATAGGCGCCGTTCCGCCCGGATTAAAGCCGATGCTCACTATCAAAAGGTTCACGCCGTAGTCGATGATATTCAGACCCAGCACTATTTTGATAAGGTTAGTGCGGGTGACGAGCGCATAAAAACCGAGAACGATAAGCACCACCGCGCCGATATAATTAACAAGTATCATTTGCCAAGCACCTCGCTTATCTCGCCCTCCTCATCCGCGTCGGGAGTGAGCAGGCTCAGCATCATAAGCATCAAAAAGGCTATGCCCGTGAACACCTTGAAGCCGACTGCGTAATTCATATATGACACCGTGCCGCTGCTGAAAAGCTCGCCCGTTTCGCCCAGATCGTAAAACACGTTCTGCGCGAAGCTGCCGCCCGCGAATATGCCCATGCAGGCTATGGCGATATAGATTATCGCGGCCACGGCCTCAAGAATATGCAGCCATTCAAGATTGAAGGTCTTGCTGGCCGTTTTATAGCCATAACCCATATAAATAAGAATGACCGCCGAAGCAACTAGCACGCCGCCCTGAAAGCCGCCGCCCGGACTTATGTTGCCGTGCAGTATTATATACATGCCGAAAATAAGCGCCATGGGCGAAAAGATATCCGCGCCCGTTTTCATTATGACGTGGCGGGTGTGATACGCGCTTTTCTTCGGTTCTTTTTGCGCTTCTTCTGTTTTTGCTTCTTTCGTTTTTACTTCTTCAAAAGCCTTTTCTTCGGAGACGATTTCCGCAGCGTTTTCCTCCGCCGGAAGCTTTTCCCGAATGATATCTTCGTTCATGTGCGGCTCTCCTCCTCTTTTTTATTGCTGATGTGATTGCTGTGGCGTATGACGACCATCGTTCCGGTTATGGCGGTTATGAGCACGAAGGATTCGCCAAGGGTATCATAGCCTCTGAAATCGAAGACCACCGCCGTTACCGCGTTGACCGAATTTGTCTTTTGCAGATCCTCCATTATGATTATGCTCGCCGCGCCGTCGGCCTGAGAAAGATCATAATCATCCGGATTTTCATAAAGCTCGGTAACGTCTATCGAGGCGGAATTATTCGTTGAAAGCATTGGCGCCATGCTCGATACCGCGTAAAAGCCCGTGATAAGCAGCGCCGCAAGGGAGAATATCATAACGATCTGTTTTGATCTTTTCATTTTTTATCATCATCCTCCTTTGTTTTGCGAAGCGTTATCACAAAGAGCACCGTCGTTAGCACCGCGCCGACCGCGGCTTCGGCCATCGCAACGTCCGGAGCCTGCAAAAGTATGAACTCCAGCGCCATGAACGCGCCCGCTATGCCAAGGGCGATGATCGACGAGAGCACCTTTTCGAAATGTATCGCCATCCACGCGGAGACTACTACTCCGATTATCACCAGAGTATTCAGCACAAATATAACATTGCTATTCATTAGGCTCATCCTCCCCGAAATCGTCTATCACCATTTTGCGGCGGGGACGAAGATTATGCTTATAGGCTGCCTTGCAAAGCGCATGGCTGCTTATGGGATTGGTAAAGAGCACGAAGAGCACCAGAACCACCGTTTTCACAGCCATAGGCGCGTTATGCTCCACCCATATCGCGTATATCAGCGCGCCTATCGCCACGCCGATGACGCCCATAGTGGCTATGCAGGTGCTCGCCTGCATACGGCAGTAGGTGTCGTGAAAGCGGATAACGCCGAGCGTGCCGACAAAGGCGAAGAATGCGCCGGCAAATATGAAAACATCGATAATAATACGAAGTGCAAGGCTCATAGGCGGCCTCCTATATAACGGGCGATAAGCACGGTGCTTATAAAGCCTAAAAGAGCGACGATAAGCGCTATATCGATATAAATGCTGCGTCCGCAAAAAAGCGAATAGAGCAGCAGCGCGGCTGAAAGCAATATCTCCACAGCGTCGCATATGAGCGCCCTGTCCACCGCGTTAGGCCCCTTAACAAGGCGTATCAGCAGCACCAGCGCCATAAGCACGAAGAAGGCGGAAAAAATAACAAGCTCTATCATGCCTATACCCTCCTTATCCATTTTTCAAGACGCGCTTTGATTATATCTCCCGCTTCGTCGCGATCGAGCGTCGTCACGTCTATCCAGTGAACATAAATGTATTCCTGCCCCTCGCGCTCCGCCGCCTCTACCGAAATAGTTCCCGGAGTAAGCGTTATCGCGTTGCAGAGAAAGGCAAGGCCGTATTCGGAATCCACATCCGCCTTTATGCGTATGATGCCGGGGTTCGTAGGCGGATCGGCCTTTAACACGCGCTTTGCCATATCCCAGTTCGCCTTGATTATCTCACCGAAGAGCACCACAAAGGCATAATAGAAGAATTTGATGAGCCGGATGGGATTGAAAAGATAAAAGGCGTCTTCATGTATGAAAAGCGGCGCCGTCAGGCTCGCCACGATGATCGAGATCACCGCGCCCACGATAAGCTCTTTTGGATCGAGCGACCATGTAAGGCCGATCCAGAGAAGATAGCAGAGTATAAAGGTGGAGACCACCCCCGCAAAGCGCGTAGTTTTCTTCTTTTTTTGTTTGGCTGTTTTGTTTTCCAATGCTGCACCCCCTAGGATTTTATTCCACCTCTATGCTCTCGATAATGCATTCCGTGCCGGAGAGCATTCGTATATCCTCGCTTTCGCAAAGCGGACAGCGGCTTTTCCCCTTTGGCATATCCGTTTCGCCCCCGCATGTTTTGCAGATTATCCGCGCGGGAACACGCCTGTCCCTTATATATGCGCCTTTGGCTATGCTCTCCCCGCTGACCAGATCGAAATATTTTCTCACATAGTCCGGCATGACGTCGGAATAATCGCCAAGGCAGAGATTTATCCCCACTATCCGCTTCGCCCCGTTTTTCGCGGCCTCGCGAAGCGCCGTCTTCAATATGCTCTCGGTAATAGCAAGCTCATGCATTTTTCATCTGTCCAAACAGCTAAAGCACGGGTCTATGCTTGCGACTATCAGCCCCGCGTCCGCCACGGTGTTGCCCTTTAGCATAACGGGTATCGTGGGCGCGTTGCGGAAGGTGGGCACATGTATGCTCAAACGGTGATTCGTTTGCCCGCCGTTCGTCACAAGCTTATAGCAAAGCTGTCCGCGCGGTGCCTCGTGCCTGATGACCGTCTCGCCCGCGGGCACCTTGGGCATTTTTACGCCAAGATTTATCGCGCCCTCCGGCAGCTTATCGAGCGCCTGACGGATTATCGATATGCTCTCGTAGCATTCAAGCACCCTTATCACCGCCCTTGCGAACACGTCGCAGGAATCGAGAACAGGCACCTTGAATGAAAAATCCTCATAGCAGCAATAGGGCGAATCTCTCCTTACGTCTATATCCACTCCGCTTGCGCGCGCATGAGGGCCGATAGCGCCAAGGCGAAGCGCGTCCTCCGTGCTCAATATGCCAACGCCCTTCGTCCTCATGGCGATAGTCGTGTCGTTAAGAAAAATATCCCTTATCCTATCCAGCGATATTTCGAGCTTTATCAGTCCGTCTATAAGAGAATCCTGCTTTTCGTTATTTATATCCCGTCTGGCGCCGCCTACGGTCACCATGCCGTAATTCACGCGGTTGCCCGAGATCAGCTCCAAAAGATCCATCACGACCTCGCGCTCGTTGAAGATATGCATGAACAAGCTGTCGTGCCCGATTATATGCGCCGCTATGCCAAGCCAGAGAAAATGCGAATGCAGCCGCTCAAGCTCTTCGACTATCGCCCTTATATACGCCCCGCGCTTTGGCACCTCGGCTCCCATGATATCCTCAACGGCAAGCGCATAAGTGAGCGCGTGAGAATGCGAGCATATTCCGCATACTCTTTCCACCAGCACCAGCGTTTGTATGAAGTTGCGCTCTGTGGCGAGCTTTTCTATGCCCCTGTGGTTATAGCCCACGAAGACCTCGGAATCAACTATCTCCTCGCCCTCTACATATATGCGGGCGTGTATCGGCTCTTCAAGCGCCGGATGATAAGGGCCTATCGGAATGATGTAACTCATAGTTCCTCCTGAGGATAATTTGCGCAAGCGAAGCGAATGTTCTTATATTTGATATGACCTAACGAAAATATTATACGACATTACTGATAATATGCAATAGATTCTATGAAATTTTAATAGAAAATGATGAATCGGATAAATAAATTCATCTGATAAAGAAATAACGATTATAATTCTCAAACTCGCTTGATTGCGGGCATTTATTTGTTAATTTTTCAACGAGCAGATTTGTTTTTGCATTTTTTGCAGCCCGTTTTCAGGCTTTTGCGCCATGTAAATTTTTTTCTTCTTTTTTAAAAAACCTATCCGTTCTTTGCTTTTTGGCGGAGAAAAGGCCGGCGACGCCTTGCGCGCCGTTCCCTTTCGGCTATATTTATGGTATTATTTATGTGATTCCACTTTTATCAAGCAATTCTCTCAGGGAGGCTTTTCATGCAGTCATTTCGTTTGAAGAAGGACATGCTCTTAGGCGTCGCCAGCGCCGCCACGCAGATAGAGGGCGGCGACAAAAACAACAACTGGTACGACTGGTATAAAAAAGGACATATCAAAAACAACGACGACCCCTCTCTAAGCACGGAGCATTACCGTTTATGGAAAGAAGACACTCTTCTCATGGCGGAAATGGGGATAGAGTGCTGCCGCTTTGGCATAGAGTGGAGCCGCATAGAGCCCGAGGCGGGAAAATTTGACGAAGCGGCGATAGCGCATTACCGCGCGGAGATAGAAGAGATGCTCTCTCACGGCATAAAGCCGCTGCTCACGCTGCATCATTTTTCAAACCCGATGTGGTTCGAAGCGCTCGGCGCGTTTGAAAAGCCGGAAAACGACGCATATTTTCTTGAATATGTTGAAAAGGCCGTGCGTTCGCTGGGCGATCTGATAAGCGAGTATATCACGATAAACGAGCCGAACGTTTATATCATCTTCGGTTATGTAGACGGAAGCTGGCCGCCGGGCAAAAAGGATCTCGGGCTTGCCCGCCGCGTAATGTCGTGCTTTGCCGCCTGTCACATAAAAGCATACGCGCTTATACATTCCATACGCGGCGAAATGGGCTATAAGGACACAAAGGTGAGCTTTGCGAACCACCTTCGCGTTTTTGCGCCGGAAGATCCCAGAAATCCGTGGCACCGCTTTTGCGCCGGCTTTACGGAGCTTTGCTTTCAGGACGCTTTGACGAAGTGCATGTGCACAGGCCGCCGCGTTTTTCCCGTAATGCGCGATGAAGCGATAGTGCCGGGAGAATACTGCGACTTTATCGCGATAAACTATTATACGCGCTCCACCGTGCGCTCTATAGGCGACGGCACTAAAAAAGGAGTGTGCGTGAACGACCTGGGCTGGGAGATATACCCTGAAGGAATAGTGCAGTGCGCGCGCAAGGCATATGAAATACTGCCCCGCCCGATATATATAAGCGAAAACGGCACCTGCGACAATCACGACCGTTTTCGCGCGCGCTATATATATGAGCATCTTCGCGCGCTTTGTGAAAGCGAGCTGCCGGTAGAACGCTATTATCACTGGTGCTTCTGCGATAATTTCGAATGGACGGACGGTTTTTCCGCAAGATTCGGCATAGTGCACACAAACTATGAAACGCAGGAACGCAGCATAAAGGAAAGCGGGCGCTTTTACAGCCGCATCATCAGCGAAGGCGGCGTTTCGGAGGAACTGTATTCGAAATACTGTAATGTGGAATATCAAACGAACGGGGAATAAGCTATGTTGAACTGGTGGCAAAAAGAGGCCGTATATCAGATCTATCCGCGCAGCTTTCAGGATTCAAACGGT
>CAYPAH010000102.1:0-7353 GCA_964408655.1 uncultured Oscillospiraceae bacterium
AACTGCAGACCAGCGCTGTGGTGGGCAAGCTGGACACGATTCATGACCTGCTGGAGGAAGAGGGCTTCGATGCGGTGTTCGTAGGCACCGGCGCGGGCCTGCCCAAATTCATGGGCATTCCGGGCGAAAACCTTCGCGGCGTTTATTCCGCCAACGAATACCTGACCCGCATCAATCTGATGAAGGCCTACCGCTGCGAAAGCTGCACCCCCATCATGCACGCAAAGCGCGTAGCCGTGGTTGGCGGAGGCAACGTGGCCATGGACGCGGCAAGATGCGCCCTGCGCCTTGGCGCGGAGCAGGTATATATAATTTACCGCCGCTCGATGAAAGAGCTCCCCGCAAGGCGCGAAGAGGTCGAGCACGCCGAGGAAGAGGGCATCATCTTCAAGCTTTTAAACAATCCCCTTGAAATACTCGGCAACGAAAAGGGCGTAGTACGCGGCATACGCTGCATAGAAATGGAGCTTGGCGAGCCTGACGCTTCCGGCCGCCGCCGCCCCATAGAAAAGCCCGGCTCTGAGTTTGAGCTTGATGTTGACTGCGTGATAATGTCTCTTGGCACCTCGCCAAACCCGCTTATAAAGCAGACCACCGAGGGCATAGAGACCGAAAAGCACGGCTGCATCGTGGCGGGCGAGGACGGAGCCACCAGCCGCGAGGGCGTGTTTGCCGGCGGCGACGCCGTGACGGGAGCGGCCACGGTTATTCTTGCCATGGGTGCGGGCAAGGCCGCGGCCGAGGCGATGGATAAGTATATGCAAAGCAAAAAATAAGCCTTATATCAGCAAAGCGAAAGCCCTTTCGAAGCAAATTCGAAAGGGCTTTGTTTTATATGTATTTTTTCATATGCTTTAGCGCATTTTTCTCTAAACGCGAGACCTGAGCCTGACTTATTCCTATGTCGTCGGCGACCTCTATTTGCGTTCGCCCCTGAAAAAACCTTAACTCGATTATCCTCTTTTCGCGCTCGCTCAGCTTATCCATGCCCGTGTCTACCATTATGCGCGTTAGCCACTGCTCGTCGTTATTCTTTTCATCGCGCACCTGATCCATCACATATATAGCGTCGCCGTCGTCATGGTATATCGGCTCAAAAAGCGAGACGGGATCTTGTATCGCGTCAAGCGCAAAGTTGACCTCGCCCTCGGATATTTCCATCTCCTTAGCGATCTCTCCCGTCTTCGGCTCGCGGCCAAGCTCTTCCGTAAGCCTTGTGCGCGCCTGCAAAGCCTTATAGGCGGTGTCCCTTATCGAGCGGCTTACCCTCAGCGCGTTGTTGTCGCGAAGGTGACGCCTTACTTCGCCTATAATCATCGGCACGAAATGAGCTTGTCGAAAGCAGGCCGTTTTCTTTTTTATATGATTTTAAATAATAGCATAAAAATCCCCGTGCAGCAATGCTTTTGCCGCCTATTCGCGCTCATCGTCCTCCGCAAAGGCGTAGTGTATGGTCACCTCGCTATGCCGTATCACGATTTTGTTTATCAGCGTGCGCAGCAGTTCTTTTTTTTCGGCCATGGTCATGTGATCCCAGTTGGCGCTTATCGTAGGCAAAAGCTCGACTGCCCGATGGCTTTTTTCAAGCTCGGCGTTTCTTTCAGACTCTATATCCATTCTTTTTTCCACCAGCTTCAACTCCCGCTTTTCATCTTCTATCACCGAAAGCAAAAGCTCATCCTCTTCATCGGCATAACGCAGGTAAAGCTTTTTTATCCGTTTTTCAAGCTCGTTCCTTCGCGTTTTCAAAACGCCAAGCAGCTCATCCATCGCCGCCTCGCGCGGATCGTTCACGGCCTCTACCCTTAAACCTATCTCTTTAAGCTCTTTGACGATGCGCGCTTCAAGCTCTCTTGCGTTTGCGATCTCATTATCGCAGCTCGGATCCTTGACCAGATACGGCTTGCTTTTATAGCGCGAGTTGCAGGCGAGCGTAAGCGAATATCCATCCTTGGCGGAGAGGTCTTTATGCCGGAAATATCGCATTTTTGCCCCGCAAACCCCGCACTCGGCCAGGCCTGTCAGCAGATACGGCGAGTCCCTGTAGGATTTTTTCCGCGCGCGTGTGCGCATTATCTCCATGGCTGTTTCATATGTTTCAAGACTTATCAGCGCCTGATGACGCCCCGGATATTCATTGCCGTTATATGTGATTATGCCCGTGTTGCTTTTTCGCCTTAATATCTGCCTGACGAGAGTATCCTGCTTTATGCCCAGTATCTGCGCTATCTTCCCCGCCGACGCGCCGTCAATATACATCTGATACATTCTTCTCACCTTGTCCGCGTCGGCATTAGGCACTAATATGCCTTTTGCTCTGTCGTAATCATAACCAAACGGGGTTTTGCCGCCTCCCGGCCAATAGCCCGCCTTCACCCGCTCAAGCATTCCCATATGCGTTCTTTCTCTTATGTTTTCGCGTTCAAGCTGGGCGAAGGCCGAAAGAATGCCTATCATTGCGCGGCCGTATGAGGTAGAGGTGTCGAAATTTTCATTGAGAGAAATGAATTCCACCCCGTTCGGAAGCATCACATCTTCAATAAGAAACAATGTGTCCTTTTGACTTCGGCTTATTCTGTCAAGCTTATAGACCATTATGCAGAATATCCTGCCCGCATGAACATCGCGTATCATGCGCTTCATCTCAGGCCGCTCAAGATTGCTGCCCGACCAGCCGCCGTCTATGTATTTCTCGCATTTCTTATATCCCTTCACCACGCACTGGGCATGAAGGCGCTCAAGCTGTCCCTCGATGGAATAGCCCTCCTCCGCCTGCGCGTCCGTTGAAACGCGAACATATAAAGCCGCCGCCTTTTCGGTTTTTTCAATATCACTCGTGTTTGCCCCGCCGTTTTTTCTTTTCATTTTTCCTCCGAAACAATAAAAGCGCAATCCGCCGACTGCGCCCTTTTTTATATTGCTATACGCTCAAAGCCTTACCGGACTGCCAGTCCCGCCCCCGGCCTGCTCCCGCCCGCTTTCCGCCTCGTTCGCGCGAAGACGGCGCATTACGCGGCTGATTATCATATCAGCCGCATTGCTGTGAAACTGACGCGAGAAAAAGGAGGCTTCATCTATCGGTTCGTTGTTTATAAATCGCCGGATCATATAATTCATTTCTTCTTCCTCCTGAACTGATTTTTGCCATTTGGCATGAATTTATTCTCCGGACGCGAAAAAAGCGGCTCGAAATTAATCGATCCGCTTTTTTCTTGGCATTATATTACCACAAAACAGGCAAAATTTCAAGACTGTTCATCTCTTTACAATGCGCGTATGCTGATGGGCAAGAGGTGAGATTATGTCTGATTATAACGCTATGTCATTAGTTAAGCTTCAAAAGCTGCAAGCCGTGGGCGAGCTTCGCGATTGCAATTCGCTCAGCGCCCGCTACGGGCTTTCCCTTTCGGATGCGCAAATACTCTCCCTTGTAGAAAAGCGCTTTACCGCGCTAAAGGAAACGGGTCGGGTTGAGTTTGGCGAAGGCATACTTAAAAAGCTTGTTTACGCCTTTTGCGATTC
Organism: uncultured Oscillospiraceae bacterium; assembly: GCA_964408655.1. Lineage (GTDB taxonomy): Bacteria > Bacillota > Clostridia > Christensenellales > CAG-138 > JAQVRG01. Next base: position 3,523 of record CAYPAH010000102.1, read on the forward strand.
TCCTTATATAATGCGCGAGGAATGGGAGGAAACGCTTGGCGAACTTCAGGACTGCTTTTATTATTTCAAAACCGAATCGAATGAAAGCTTGACCGACGACGAGCTTATCTCATATATGAAGAGTTGCTTTAACGAAGAATGTCAGGGCTCTGTTGACTATCTATACGGAACCTCGCTCGAAGCCCTTTGCCATGGTGAATATAACAAGAACGCTCCTCTTGACGGAGCAGAGCTCATTTTAGAGGATGACGAATATGAAGAATGAGCTTGAGCTTGTCTTTCCCATGCAGGAGGGCGCCCCACAAGGCGAAGCATATGGCGAAAAAGAACAGGAGCTGCTGCAAGGCAGGCTTTATGCGCTGCTTTCAAAACGCAGCGCGCGTTATGTCATGGGCGACAGCTCGTCTCTCCCCGTTGAAACAGCGAGGGAGCTGCTTCGTTCCATTTGCTTCACCCTTCGCTTATACAGAGATATCAACGGGGACTCGGCCTTGCTTGCAAGCGAGGATTGGGAGGATATGCTCAAAGGCTTTTGGCCACAGCTTGAAGATATGCTTTTAAAAGGAAGAAAAGCGCTGACACGCATAAAGATATGCTCTCCGGCCGTACAGAGCCTTGCTTATTCAGACACCGTGCGCGAGCTTGGCGTGTTTTTTCAAAAATACGATCATCGCTTTTTCGCGCACGCTATTCCCTGCAGCATAGATTATCAGCTTTCTCAGCCCGTCCCCGCTTTGAAAAAGCGGAGATAGTATCTCTCTGCGCGTCTTTGCCGGATTATTATGAATCTCTCATCAATTTATATGACGAAGCCGCCCAGCGCTCGATATGTCACGCGCTGACGGGCGGCAATGTCCGCAGTCTGTTATTTTTTGAAGGGACTCCCCGGTCGCTTTCAAATCTCTTTCGAGCCTCTTCGCAGGCGGAGGTCTCGGCGCTGAGCTCGCAGGCCGCCGCGCGCGTTTCTGAGGAATTAGCGCTTGACGCAGAGGAGCGCGCCTATCTTTTTAACGCGGCCGAAGCCCTTGCTCCGCGCCTGTTTGCCGCGGCAAACAGCCAAGCTTCGAAAAGCTGACTCCGTTTATTAAAGCCTTCAAGCCTCAAAGCGTGAAAAGCGCTGCGCAAGAAGCTCATAGAAAGCGGCGATATCCTTGCCGTCCAGAAGCGCATGATGGGCGAGCAGGGTGAAGGGCAGCATGATCTTATCTCCCTGCTCATAGAATTTTCCCCATGTGAGCCTTGGATTGCTGTCCGGCGGGTCAGGCACCGGTTGAGTGAGCCCGGTATACGAAAGCCATGGAACGCATGAAACGAAAAACAGATCTCCGCTATCCTCGCTGTCGGCAAAAATGGCTCTTTCCTTAGCTTTTTCTTGCTCAGCCGCTCCATAGGCGAGAAATTCAGCGCGCGGCTTCCTCGCGTCCAGCGCGCAATAGCAATATGTTCCGTTATCGAGCATCAGGGTGTACGAGCTTCTGCACCACTCATATTCGATAAGCTTTCCCTCTTTTATGCGATAACGAAGTTCCCGAACCGCGTTCGCCGCATGTGAAGCGTCATAAAGCAGAGATAGAAAAACCGGATCCTTTCTGGCTTTTATCTTCCGCAAATAATCGGTAATATCCATTTGAACGGTAGCGCCGACATATGGATAAGCCATTGACGAAAAATACGAAAAATGTGCCTTTCTGGGATATGTTTCCATATCTATTTCTTTATAATCCATGCGTTTCTTCTCTTTTCGTTTTTTTACATTGTAAGATCGTCTTTTGCCTTAGTCAATGTTATTTGCTCCGGTGTTTCAAGTTCCATTCCCTGCTTATATAATTCCTCCGCCCTTTTCAGCCACGAAAGCGATCCGGCGTCGCTGACAACGATATAAGCTGCTTTTTTTGCGCCATATACGGGAAGTCCAAGCTTTTTGACAAGCTCATCCCATGACTGCGCCCCGAGCTTCGCCGCCAGAGTCTTCCATCTTGGCGAACCCTTTAGCTTTTTTCTTTCATATTCATTTCCGCTTTTAGGCTTCAGCTTCAAGTATTCTTCGCTGAAAAGCTTTGTTTTTTCTCTCATAACACGCCTCCCCGAAGCCGTCTCGACAAGCTATATCCATCGGCACGGCATATGTTGAAAAACGCACGTTATGCGACAGGTCGAAATTATCAAGAGCCTTGATAAGGCCTATGCATCCCACCTGAAAAAGATCGTCCATCTGTTCGCCGCGTCCCGCAAAGCGCTGTATAACGCTCAGCACCAGTCGCAGATTTTCCCGAATAAAGGTCTCGCGAGCCGCCTCGTCGCCCGCCTTTACGCGCAAAAGCAGCTCGTGGCTGCGCTTTTGCGTCATCATAGGCAGTTTCGCCGTGTCCAGTCCGCATATCTCCACTTTGTTAAGCGCCATATAAAAAATCCCCCTCCGGCATTTGCTGTGTTTAGCTTTGCCGCAGAGGGCTCTATTTATCCTTGCTTTTAGCGTCGAATCGCTGCGGCTTTCGCCTCGGCTCAGCTTTGTTCTTCTTTGTGAAGCTTAACGCGGAAGCTTATTTTTCTGGGCGTAGAGAGCCCGTCAAAACGTATCACATACGCTCCCTGCACATCGTCTATCCCCTCGATAATGCCGTGCCCCATCACACTGTGGATTATTCGCTCTCCGGCTGAAAAAATCGGGGATTCAGAGCTGTTCATAAGCAGCCTGTCCGTACCCTCAACATAGCGTTTCGCGTCTCTGAGAAGACTTTCGGGCATCGGGGTCACATGCTTGATAAGCTTATCGTCTATATCCAGCACAAATCTTGACGGATAGCGGAACGAGCCATCGAAATTGCGTCCCTCCGCATCGCTTAAATAAAGTCCCTTTTGCGCGCGCGTCACTGCGACAAAGGCAAGCCTGCGCTCCTCTTCCATGCCATCAAGCGTAGAGGTCTTTCTTGAGGGAAAAACGCCCTCTTCCATAGCGCAAAGAAATACATAGGGGAACTCCAGCCCCTTAGCGGTGTGCACCGTCATAAGCTTCACAGCGTCAGCGCGCGCGCTCGTATCAGCATTGCTGAAAAGCGCCGCGTGGTTAAGATAATCCTCCGCCGTGCTCTCCTCGCCGCAGCTCGCTTCATATTCGTAGACCGACTGCTTCAGCTCCGCCAGATTATCAAGCCTTTCCTGCCCGCCCTCGGTGCGGAGCATCGCCTCATATCCACTTTTGTCAAGAACATCCGAAAGCAGCTCGGAAACCGGAAGCTCTTTATAGCGGCGGCCATAGCCTTCTATCATTTCAACAAAGCGCTTCGCCTTCGTGTTTTTGAATATGTCCTCATCAAGACTGCGCGTCAGCGCCACATAAAGCGAGCAGCCGTTGTGCGCCGCGTATTCCTGCAAAAAAGCCATGCGGCGCTCGCCTATATTACGCTTTGGCACGTTCGCGATACGCACAAAGGAAAGATCATCTTTATATATTATCATTCTAAGGTATGACAAAGCATCCTTTATTTCCATGCGCCCAAAGAACTGCACGCCGCTGTATATGACATATGGCAGTTCTTCTTTCAAAAAGACCTCTTCTATAGTGCGGCTCACATAATGGGCGCGATAAAGCACCGTAACATCCCCAAGCTTTACCCCCTCCGCTTGCAGCTCCTTTATCCGAGCCGCTATCCACCCGGCCTCCGCCTCGGCGGTCCTTTCATGCTGATACAGCACCGCCTTCCCCGAAGGGAGCGCCGGTATAAGATCTTTTTTTATCCTGTTATGATTGTTTGAGATAAGCGCGTTGGAAACGGCAATTATTTGGTAAATTGTAAAATCAAATTGAACACATAAAAAATCCATAGTGAATGG
>CAYPAH010000103.1:0-7245 GCA_964408655.1 uncultured Oscillospiraceae bacterium
GCCGATCTTTCGCTCAATATTTCCCGGGAAATGCTCCAGCACGACAGACAGCTAAAGGTGATCGCGCTAAATTTGAAGAAAAAGATCAAGTCCGAGCTTGAAAACCTGCTTGCTAACGACCGCGATAAATATGTCTCATTCTTTGAAAGCTTCGGCCTTCCCCTTAAATACGGAATGTATTCCGGCTATGGCCAGAACAAGGAGTTTTTGCAGGATCTTATCATGTTCTACTCCGCCGCGCAGGGCAAGCTGATAACGCTCAAGGAATATGTGGACGCCATGCCCGAGGATCAAAGCGGCATATATTATGCCTGCGCCGAAAGCTACGAGCGCGCGATGAAGCTGCCGCAGACCGAGCTTGTGCGCGACAAGGGCTATGATATTCTTTGCATGAAGGACGACGTTGACGAATTCGCCGTGCGCATGATGGATAAATATATGGAAAAGCCCTTCCGCTCCGTTTCGGATAAGGATCTTGACATTTCCACCGAAGAAGAGAAGGAAAGCTTTAAAAAGAAAGAGGAGGAAAACAGCACTCTGCTTGAAAGCATAGGCAAGGCTCTCGAAGGCAAGGTCAAGAGCGTGCGCCTTTCAAGCAAGCTGAAAAACTCTCCGGTGTGTCTTAGCAGCGAAGGGCCTCTTTCAATAGAGATGGAGAAGGTTCTAAACTCCATGCCCTCCGCCGATGGCTCGGAGGCCGTAAAAGCAGAGCGCATTTTAGAGATCAACCCCGAACATCCCGTATTTCAGGCGCTTACCGCGCTTCCCGCGGGCGACGGGCGCATCGCGCAGTATGCGCAGCTTCTCTACACTCAAGCCTTGCTTATAGAGGGGCTTCCCATTGATGATCCCGTTGCGTTTTCCAACAGCATATGCGAGCTGATGAAGTAAAGATAAGGGAGTTCGTCGATCCCCGAACCCCATGAGCCCAATCTGTTGTGTGAGAATGTATAAGAAAAAGAAATAGCCGCCTTGCAAGGCGGCTATTTCCAGTTGCGGCTATCCGGCCGCGCCATAGCGACCCTTAAAATATCGCGAGACAGGCGAGTATGCAGCGCCGCGCCATTTCATCTCTTTCCATTGATCCTGTCAGCTTAACAGTTCATTCAAACAAATTATCTTACTTCCTTTGCTTTCATAGTAACGAAGCATTTCGCCGATTTTTCTTTTATCATAACTGGTGATGCAATCCGAAATGACAGTAACGTTATAATTTGCTTTGCACAAGTTATAACAGCTTGATTTAACGCAAGCAACAGCATCCGCTCCCGCTATATAGAAATCACATATTTCATTTTTACTGATGAAGTCCGCAAATTCTTCGCAGCTTAATACGTTTCCTTTATATTTTGTAAAAATGTTTTTTGATGCTATTTTCATGTCCGAAGCTAATTCGGCGCCATGTGTATCATGCTTAAAAGTCCTCGTTCCCTCCGATAGATTTTCATGCCTTATATATACAACATGAATATCATTATTAACTGCCCAATCGATAGCGGTATTGATATTATCGATTATTTCCTTGTAATTCTTTGTTATGTCATTTTGAATATCTATTACTACTAAGGCTTTTTTCTGCATGACGTCTCCTCCTGATAACTGCTTTGATTTGTTTATTATACCTTATAATCGTTGACATCATTATGGCAATAATTCATAATGATAAAAAAGTAAATTTTAAGGCGGATGTCAGATGAAGCTTGACCGGCTTGTCAGCATTATTATGATACTTCTTGAAAAAGAGCGTGTTGGCGCGCAGGAGTTGGCGGATATGTTCGAAGTTTCTCCCCGCACGATCTATCGCGACATAGACGCTATCAACATGGCGGGCATTCCTGTTCGCGGTGCGTCGGGAGTGGGCGGCGGCTTTGAGATCATGCAGAAATACAAGATCGACAGACAGGTTTTTTCGGCTGCCGACCTTTCCGCTATACTTATGGGGCTTTCCAGTCTTTCCAATATGATACGCGGCGACGAGCTGATAAACGCTCTTGCGAAAATCAAGAGTTTTATCCCCGCCGAAAGAGCAAAGGAAATTGAATTAAAATCAAATCAAGTATATATAGATCTAAGGCCGTGGGTTGGCAACATGAACATTCAGCCATATTTAGAAATCATCAAAACGGCCTTGCAGCAAAGCAGGCTGCTTTCCTTTGAATATTCAGACCGCTACGGAAATATAAGCGCGCGAACAGCCGAGCCGTATCAGCTCGTGCTAAAGAGCAGCCACTGGTATTTTCAGGGATATTGCCATAAGAGAAATGATTATCGCTTATTCAGGCTATCCCGCATGTCAAAGCTGCAAATAAAAGAAGAAACTTTCACGCCACGAGATTATCAAAAGCCGACCTTGGACTTTTCGGAAATTCTGGAAACCATGCAAACAAAAATCAAGATCCGTATTCATAGATCCATCATGGAAAGGGTCCTTGATTATTGCGCTTATGAACACTTTGCGCCGGATGGCGACGAGCATTATATCGTCAGCTTTCCTTTTGTAGAAAATGAATATTACTACGATATCCTTTTAAGCTTCGGGAATAAATGCGAATGCCTGGAGCCCTTGCGTATCCGCTCGGAAATGAAGCTGCGCATAGATGATATAGCCGCCATTTACGAAAGCTGATGCATAAGCAAGGCAAATAAGACCGGCCTTTCCCGTTCCCTTTCCACCTTCAGTTCGTTCTCCTTTGCAAAGGCTGCGTGGCCGCCCAAAGATACGCGCTGAAAAAGCGCGTATCTTTTTTATTTTAGCCGGACATAATAAAGCCGAGGTGATGAATTATGACATTAACGCAGAAGGAAAGCTTACTTTTGCAGGATCTGAAAAGTCAGGAAGAGATATGTGTGGAAAAATATAACCGTTATGCCGGCATGGCCTGCGATTCGCAGCTCAAGCAGCTCTTTAAGGATCTCGCGGCCAACGAGCAGAGCCATTATGACACTCTCACTCAAATGGAAAACGGCACTGTGCCTATGATGACCGGCGGCAACCAGAAAGCGCCCGCCTCATTCTCCGGCTCAAGCTGCGATGAAAACGGGAAGCAGCAGGACGCTTATCTATGTCAGGATCTTCTTTCCACGGAAAAGCATGTATCCTCCACTTATAACACCTGCATCTTCGAATTTGCGGACGACGGCATGAGAAACGCCCTCAACCATATCCAGACCGAAGAACAGCAGCACGGCAAATGCATTTATGATTATATGAAGGCAAACAATATGTATCAGAGCGCTTAAAGCTCAAATGTAAAAGGCTCCGCTTTCGCGGAGCCTTGATCTTGTGGTTATGTCTGAAAGGGAGCTTCCATTACCACTTGTTTCACTTGCAAGCTTAGTATAACATGCAAACAGCGGCAATGTGTAACAAAAGGATTACGATTCGCTGAAACTTTTATTATGTTTTTCCCCGCTTATTTAATCATCCTTTTACTTTCCCGTTACAGCTTACTTTTTTGCCATCATCGGGATATCCCCGACCCCGTTTAATATTATCGACGGACGGTAGGGATATTTTTCGACTTCCTCTCGGGTGGTGACTCCGCTTAAGACCAGCGTAGTCAAAAGTCCGCCCTCAATACCCGCTATTATGTCGGTGTCCATCCTGTCGCCTATCATTACCGCTTCGCTTGAATGTACGCCAAGCTTCTTTACCGCTGTGCGCATTATCAGCGAATTGGGCTTGCCGATAAAATAAGCGTTTTTGCCCGTCGCCAGCTCTATAGGCGCGACTAAAGCGCCGCAGGCGGGAACGATGCCGCCCTCAACAGGCCCCGTTATATCAGGATTGGTGCCGATAAGGCGCGCCCCCTTATTCACAAGGGACACGGCCTTGCATATGCTTTCATAATTATAATTATTCGTTTCGCCAACGATGACATAATCGGGATCTACGTCGTCAATCGTTATTCCGGCCTCATAAAGTGCGCCTATCAAGCCCGCCTCGCCTATCACAAAAGCGCGGCAGCCCGGCGCCTGCGCACTCAAAAAACTGGCCGTAGCCAAAGCGCTTGTGTAAAAGTGGGATTCGTCGACCTCAAGGCCCATCCTTGCCAGCTTTTGCTGCAGCTCCCGCGCCGACTTCGCGCTGGAATTCGTTAAAAACATAAAAGGCTTTTTATTATCGTAAAGCCACGCCACAAATTCTTTTACGCCGGGCAAAAGCATGTTGCCGTGATATACCACGCCGTCCATATCGCAGAGGAAGCCCTTGCGCTTGAGAATTTCTTCCATTTTATTTTTTCTCCTTTTTATTGCTGTTTCGCCCCGCAAACAGAGATATTCTATCGTTCCATAGCCTGCAAGGCAGCATGTAACTATATCATATATCTGCATTCCGATGCAATTCTTTTTCATTTTATGTGCTATGATTGATTTATATAGGTAATTTCATATTCGCATCTAACAAACAAATAATTCAAGAGGAGCAGATCTATGCAGGTTTTAATAATCAATCCGGGGGCGACCTCTACCAAAATCGCCGTATTCAATGAGGACAAAGAAGTTTATAAAACGACGATCGACCATGCCGCAGCCGATATCGCACCCTTTTCGACTGTAATCGAACAAAAGGACTACCGCAAAAACATCATTATTAAAACGCTTGAAGCCGCCGGCTATTCCATGAGCGATTTTGACGCTGTGTGCGGCCGCGGAGGTCTGCTAAGACATATCCCCTCCGGCACATACAGGGTGAACGATCTCGCCGTTGAGGATCTTAAATGCGCCCGCTACGGCGAACATGCCAGCAATCTTGGCGCTTTGCTCGCCCGCGAGCTTGGCGACACCGTTTCCATCCCCTCTTTCTTCGTCGATCCCGTCTGTACCGACGAAATGAGCGACATCGCCCGCGTAAGCGGCTGCAAGGGCATGGAGCGGGTAAGTTTCTTCCACGCGCTGAACCATAAGGCAATGGCGCGGGCGGCGGCGAAGCAGCTCGGCAAAGAATATGAGGATGTGAACCTTATCGTAGTTCACATGGGCGGCGGCGTGTCTGTCGCGGCTCACGAAAAAGGACGCTGTGTTGACGTTTACAACGTTCGCGACGAAGGCTCGTTCTCTATGGATCGCGGCGGGAGCCTGCCTGTCACCCAGCTTCTCGATCTTTGCTATTCAGGCATAACGAAAGCCGAAATAAAGAAAAAGCTGATGATGCAGTCCGGCCTTTATTCCTATCTTGGAACGCGCGATTTTCGCGAGGTAGAGCAGCGCATGAACGGCGGCGAAGCCGAAGCGAAGCTCGTTGCCGAGGCGATGGTATATCAATTCTGCAAGGACATGGGCGCAATGGCGGCAGTCCTCAGCTATGATGTTGACGCTATAGTGCTCACCGGCGGCATGGCATACAGCAAGTGGCTTTGCGAACAGGTGGAAAAGCGCATGGGCAAATGCTTCCGCGTCATGGTGCTCGCAGGTGAAAACGAGATGCAAAGCTTGGCGGAAGGGGCGCTTCGCGTTCTGCACGGACAGCAGGAAGCCGGCGTTTATTGATAAAAATACACGTTCTTTTATGAAAGGGGCGAACTTATGCTAAACCACATCGATTCAATTCTGGAAGAAGCCAAATCCACAAAGCGCGGAGTTATCGCGGTTGCGGCCGCGCATGACGACGACGTATTAAAGGCCGTTACCGCGGCGCATGAAGCCGGAATGGTAGACGCTATTCTCGTCGGCCATACGGCTGAGATCAAGAGCATTCTTGCAAAGCTCGGCAAGAATGCCGATGACTTCACCATTCGTGAGGCCGAAAGCGATATCGAATGCGCTCAGCTCGCCGTTAAGGCTGTTCGTGACGGAGAGGCAAGCTTCCTTATGAAGGGTCTTCTAGGCACGGCCGACCTTATGCGCGCCGTTATCGACAAAGAGAACGGTCTTCGCACTGACAAGCTGATAAGCCACGTCATGCTCTATGAGGTATCGAGCTATCCCAAGATGCTCGCCCTCACCGACGGCGGCATGAACACCTTCCCTGATCTCGCTAAAAAGGCCGACATCCTTGAAAATGCGGCGATCGTGCTTCGCGCTCTCGGCTACAAAGAGATCAGCGCCGCCTGCGTTTGCGGCGCGGAGGTAGTGAATCCCAAAATACAGTCTACCGTTGACGCAAAAGAGCTTAGCGAGATGAAAGATCGCTGGGCGCCATATAACATGAGCGTGTTCGGCCCCGCCGGACTTGACCTCGCCATCAGCCCCGCCGCCTGCCATCATAAGCATTATGAAGCTCCCGGCGCAGGCAACGCGGATATACTGCTCGTGCCCACCTACGAAGTTGGCAACGGCATAGGCAAAGCCATGACTTACTTTTCTGCGGGACGCTCCGCAGGAATCATCGTCGGCGCGCGCGTACCGATCGTGCTCGTCTCCCGCGCGGATTCCGCGGACGCAAAGCTGGCGTCCATCGCGCTGGGCAAGCTCGTCGCCGCAAACGCTTAACGAATATAAAGCAAAAAGATATAGCAGGAGGAAATTATGTTATCCAAAGAAAGCCTTGCATATGGCACTACCCGTTCCTGTATCCGTGAAATATTTGAGTTCGGCAATCAGCGCGCCGCCGTCGTTGGCCGTGAAAACGTTTATGATTACAGTCTCGGCAACCCCAGCGTACCCGCTCCCGCCGAGGTAAATCAGGCTATCCGCGACATTTTGGACGAAATGTCCTCCGTAGCCATCCACAGCTACACCAGCGCCAGCGGCGACGCTAAAGCCCGCGACGCTATCGCGAAAAACCTTAATGAGCGCTTTGGCACCAGCTTCAACCGCGATAATCTTTATCTCACCTGCGGCGCCGCAGCCTCGCTCTGCGCCACCTTCCGCGCGCTGACCATTGACAATAACAGCGAGTTCATCGCCATCGCGCCCTATTTCCCCGAGTATAACGTGTTCTGCTCCAACGCCGGCGGAAAGCTCGCCGTCGTTCCCGCCGAGCTCGGCAATTTCCAGATCGATTTTAATGCCTTGGAAACTCTTGTCAACGAGCACACTCAAGGCGTTATCATCAACTCGCCCAACAACCCCTCCGGCGTTGTATATACCGAAGAGACGATCGTGAAGCTTGCCGAAATGCTCAAGAAAAAAGAAGCCCAGTTTGCTCATCCCATCTATATCGTCTGCGATGAGCCCTATCGCGAGCTCTCTTATGACGGCGTGGTTCCTTTTGTGCCGCATTTCTATGACGACACCATAATCTGCTATTCGTATTCCAAGTCGCTCTCTCTCCCCGGCGAGCGTATCGGTTATGTGCTCGTT
>CAYPAH010000104.1:0-7087 GCA_964408655.1 uncultured Oscillospiraceae bacterium
AAGGGCAGACCGACGAGGGCGAAATGGGCGTAAGCTATGCGGCCATCGATGATTACCTGCTTCGTGGCAAGGCGTCGCCGGATGATCTTGAGATCATCGAGAGATATCATAATAAGAGCGAACACAAGCGGCGGCCTTCTCCGGTATTTTCGAGGGAGAGCTAAACGCGGCTAACATACGGTCACAACTCCGAATCAGGAAAGGAACTAAACGGATGGAAATACAGGCACGCTACAAATCCCTCTTCGACACCCTTTACGACAGCTATGCAAAGGAAGCCGGCATACCTCGAAAGCTTTTGCGCGCCTACATGACGAACACGGATTTTTCAGTTAAGCTTTCACGGCTGAATCCCAACAGCAGAACGAGAAGCACGGATATCCTCTCGCTTTGCCTGCCGGTCATGCTCTCCTTCTGCGAGTGCCCCGACGAGGGCTGGCTGCGTTATATTTATGCGCTTCTAAGCGAGGGTCTTTTTCCATCCGCAAAGCCTGCCAAGCCCACCAAGGCGCAAAAGCAGGCCGTTTTATTTTTTCTCACAGTATTCACATGGTTTATAGATCAGGAAAAAGAGTCCTGTCCCTTTGACCCTCTGACGGATATTTACACCGTGACGGCCGATGAGGAAAAAAGCTGCCGTATCGCGTCGCAATACAGCATATTCAAAGAAAAGATACGCTCCTCGCATTTTGCCGAGCTCCTTCGCCTTGGGCGCGACATACAGTCCTTCGATCCGGCCTCTCACACTATAGGCGTGCATCATGTGGCGGTACACACGGCGCGACAGGCCGCAAGAGCGGGGCTCCCCGTTGATGTGGCGCTGGTGAGCGCCGCTTCGCTTTCGCATGACATAGGCAAATTCGGCTGCCGCGGAGCGGACGCGATGCGCATTCCATATCTGCATTATTATTACACATGGAAATGGCTGACGGAAAACGCTATGCCGGATGTCGCTCATGTGGCCGCCAATCATTCCACATGGGATCTCGAATTTGAAAACCTGCCTATAGAATCCTTGCTTTTGATATACGCCGATTTCAGAGTAAGAGGCGAAAAAGACGAAAACGGCATAGAGCATGTTCGCATTTATTCTCTGCAAGAAGCTTACGACGTTATTTTTTCCAAGCTATGCGACATGGACGAGGCAAAGCAGCGCCGCTACCGCTCGGTATTTTTAAAGCTGCACGATTTTGAAGCTTTTCTCATCAAGCGCGGCGTAAACCCCGACCCGCTTTCTATGGAGGCGCTGCCCGTTGAAAACAAGGATGCTGCGCTGCTTTCAGCGGACGAGACGCTTAGTGCGCTTTGCGCCATGGTGTTTAGCAATAATATCAGCCTAATGCATACGATAACGATAAGCGCTTCATTCGAGCAGCTTATCGAACAGGCGAGAAGTGAGAAAAATCTGCAACGCATACGGACTTACCTTGACCTGTTCGAAGAATACAACACCTATATGACGCGGGAGCACAAAATACTGGCTCTGAATTTTCTCTATGAGCTTTTGATGCACCATGAGGGTGACGTGCGCCGCCATGCCGGGCGCATCATGGGGCGTATTCTCTGCAACAGCGGCCCGCGCTATCGCAAAGAGCTGCCTGCCGGAGCGCCGGACAGCGCCATAGCGCCCACGCTGCTCGAGCTTCTCAAAGAATCCACCTCACTTTGGGAAAGTTATGTTCAGGCATGTCTGCATCCCGATCATAAGATCTCGGCGAAGCATTCCGCCCGCATCTCAAACTCGCTTAAGACCATATCGGCAAGCCTTTTTGACTGCTGCGAACCCGCCGCCCGCAGGCAATACTGGCAGCCCGTATTCACTCAAATCAAAAACGGATCTCCGGAAGATCAGCTTGTTCTTATGGACGCCCTTCAGCATATCCCCACCGAATGCATGAGCGCCGACGAGCTTGACTATATTCTCAAAACTTTAGCCATTATGCTGCGCGGAAACAACATCGAAAGCATTTGCGCGCTGAGAACGCTCACATATATCGCGCTTTCTGAAGCGAAATGCAAAAATGACATCGCGGCGATATGCGAAAGCTGCGCGGGTCTTTTCACGGATGTTGCCGCGGCCTTCCTCTTTAGCCGCCTTCGCGGCGCGCTTGGTCTTGCCGAGATCTCAACTCCCGAATTCTCCGTATCGGAGATATATCTGAGCAATCTAAAAAGCAGCGTACACTGGACGGTGAAAATAGCTTATATCGATCTTCTCCTTTCTTATGTGCAGACGCATCCCGACGACGCCTTTCATGTGGCTACGCATTTTTCAAACCTTATCTCTGTCAGCGAGCATCTGCCCGTGCGTGAACACGCGGGAAAGGCGCTTACAAAAATAGCCGAGCTTATGTCGGCGGATCAGAACAACGAGATAGTGGTGGATCTTTTAAGGGAGCTTGAGGCAGGGCAAAACGAGATAGTCTTCTATATCCCGCCTTACGCAGGCAGCCTTATCTGCCGCCTGCCAAAAAAAGAAATGGACGAAGCGATAGATTTTCTTGAAAAACTGCTTTGTTCTTCACAGCCGCGTTCGGCAAGAGCCGCTCTAGCAACGCTTGGGGTGATACTCGCCACCAACGCGAAGCTCGAAAAAGACGCTCCCGCCAAAGGTGACGAGCCGCTTATAAGCCATGTTCTCGGCCTTCTTTTAAGGGGCGTTGCACATTATGACGACAGCATACATCTTACCGCGCTCTCGGTGCTTTGCCGCGACCTGTTCTCATGCGAAAAGCTTTCGCTCGTTATCAGGCGTCATTATTTAATGTTCGTTTTGAAAAAGCTGCACACCTTGCTTTATGAGGATCGTGAGAATCAGCTTGTTTTCTTCAACCGCGCGGCAATGCTGAATCATCTTTACCGTTTTCTCACGAACTGCATAGTATATCTGGGAGAATTCGAATTCCCTCCGGCACTGCCCGCGGCTTTCTTCCCCGGCACCTTCGACCCGTTTTCTGCCGGTCACAAGCGCATAGTCGAGGAAATAAGCGCACATGGTTTTGAGGTATATCTATCTATAGACGAATTTTCATGGAGCAAGCGAACGCTGCCAAAGCTTCTTCGCAGGCAGATCGTGAGCATGTCCGTTGCCGACCAGAACGAGGTTTATCTTTTCCCTGACGATATCCCTGTGAATATCGCTGTCCCCGACGATCTCGCGAAGCTCCGCGCTTTGTTTGAGGGGCGCGACATGTATATCGTCGCCGGAAGCGATGTTATTCAAAACGCATCGGCATACGCCAATCTTTCGCGCGGAATGGCCGCTTATTATGACCATATCGTGTTTTCCCGCGTAGACGCCGCCCAAAACAAGAATGCGCACAAGCGTGTGGAGGACATTCTTCGCGGAAAGCTTATACAGCTTTCGCTGCCCGCTTACTATGAATCGGCCAGTTCGACCCAGATACGCGAATATATAGATAAAGATCTTGATATAACCATGCTCGTCGATCCCGTTGTGCAGGAATTCATCTATTCACGCGGGCTGTATCTAAGAGCGCCTCAGTTCAAAAGCGAAGTCGCCGCGCGCCCTCTGCGCCTTGCGTTTTATCGCGATGAAGCCTGCGCCTCGGTTATAGGTGATCTTCCCGCAGACGCCGCCGCCGAGCTTCGATCCACACTCACCAAGTCTTATGACCATATATACGCCATCACCCTCTCTCGCGGTGAAAGGCATGAAATATCCGGCTGGATAACGGGACATTCCATCAGCGTGGTCGGCCTTTATGATGCGCTTTCAAGCATGAGCGCCGCCGAATTCGTAAGGCTTCATACCTCAGGCCGTATCCTGATGATAGACGGCCTTCTCGGAAATTCGGATCTTGAGCTGATGCCTCTTCTTTCTGAAATACTTGCCCGCAGCCTTGCGGACGACCACACCTATGCGCTCTATAAAACACAGCCGGACGAGGGCGAAAGCATTCGCGAACTGCTCTCGCAGCTCGGCTTTATGAGCGTTCCCGGACAGGCCGATGTTTTATATGTCGATATGCGCTCCCCGATGATACTGATCCAAGATGCGTTTCAGCGCATAAAACCTCCGCTGCGCGACGACCCAAGCGTACAAAAAGCTGTTCTTGAGACGCGCCCGCGCCTGCGCAGGGCACTTACGGCGCTTTTCCCCGGAAAGCTGCTGCTTCCCTTTGACGCCGAGCTTTTGAACGAGGCTCTGCTTCGCAAGGTTCAATGTTGCAACGGCGTTCTTGACGTGGCCGATGGCGAACGCCGTCTCGGCAAATATATGTGCGTTCCCTACGGAAAGATTCTTTCAGGCCGGATAGTCCCAAACACGGTGACCAAGACCCTTCATGCAGATAAAATATTCGAGGATGACGTTCTTGGCTTCAACATAACGGAGTTCCCGGGATATTCGTCTCTGCCGGTTCAGGTGCGCACGCTTAAATCCTTCAGACGGCCCGTTCTGCTTGTAGATGATCTGCTGCATAACGGTTATCGCCTTGAAAAGCTCGACCCTCTGTTTAAACAGGAGGATGTCACGATCGCGCGGATCATCGTGGGAATACTTTCTGGGCGCGGCAAGGATCTTATGCAGATGCAGGGTAGAACCGTGGACTGTGAATATTTCATACCCAATCTGCTCTATTGGTTTACAGAGAGCCTGCTTTATCCCTTCCTTGGCGGCGACAGCGCCGCCCGCCGCAAGCGCGACGACAGGCTGCTTCCTTCTATAAACCTTATTCTGCCATATGTTTATCCCAAATACCTGCATGGCGTGCCGGATGCAACGCTTCGTGCCTTCTCTGAGCTTTGCCTTGAGAACGCGCATGATATCCTCACCGCGCTTGAAAGGCAATATCAGCAGACCTTCAGCACGGTGCTCAGCCTTAAGCGCCTTGGCGAAGCTCTTTATTGGCCGCGGATTCCCGACAAGGGGGCGCATATGCATTATGACACTCATATGTCCGCAAGCGTATATCTGGAAAACGATTTGAGCCTTTCTAAGCGGATCGCCCGCGTGGAGGAATGATTATGTCAGGATATTACTCTTTAGATGGATTTTGCTTTTGTGAAAACGGAGGAAAGCTGCCCGAAGGCGCAGTTCCCGTGGAAGCGCCATTTGCTCCGCTTGTCTTTCTTGCGCATGACGCTTCCGCCTCCGCGCGCGGTTTTTATGCGATACAAGAAATAGCGGAATTGCATGAGCCCACTGGAGTTTCCCTTCTTAAATGCTTACCCGAAAATGCTTTGCCTGATAAAAACTCTCTTGGCGCTTTTGTGCATGAGCATGGCGCGGGCGTTCTGAACACGGCTTTTTCCGGCGCTTTTGAGCTGCTTCGTTCTTATCACGAAAAGCAAAAGAAGAGGGCGTTTCGTCTTACGCTAGTCGGACTTGGCGACGTAGGCGGCACTCTTCTCACAGGGCTCAAGCTGCTTGGCACGGACATAGAAGAGATAGGGATATTCGATCCGAATGCCGCTCAGTGTGAACGTTACGAGATGGAAATGAACCAGATACTCTCCATTAGAGATGGAGAGCCCCTGCCGAGAGTAATTATTAAGGAAAAAGCCCGCCTTTTCGATTGTGACGCCTTCCTTTTTACCGCTTCAAGGGGAGTTCCCGCCTTGAATGCCGGAGTTAAGGATGTTCGCATGGCGCAATATTCCGCCAACACGGAAATGCTCAAGGATTATGCGCGAGCCGCGCGTGCTTGCGGCTTTCGCGGTCTTTTCGCGCAGATCTCCGATCCGGTGGATCATCTTTCCCGCGCGGTCTTCCTTGAAAGCAATAAAAACGAAAACGGCATTTTCGACTGCGGCGGCTTGCTGCCCGAGCAAATACAAGGATATGGCCTTGGAGTAATGCGCGCCCGCGCGGCGTATTATGCTCAGCGGAGGGGCATAGAGTGTGACCGCCTGCTGGCCTATGGCCCGCACGGCAAAGGGCTTATCATAGCGAACGACGCAAACAAGAATTATGACGGCGAGCTTTCAAAAGCCTTGAGCGAGGCGGCGGCAAGCGCCAATCTTCGCGTTCGCGAGCTTGGCTTTAAGCCGTATATAGCGCCGGGACTTTCCTCGGCCTGCGTTTCTGTGCTTAGAACTCTGCGCGGAGAATGGCACGACGGCGCCGTTCCTCTTGGCGGAGCATATTTCGGTTGTTGCGCTAAAATGAGCGTAAACGGCCCTATTCAAATGCGCAGAAGCATCTGCGGCGAGCTTTTCACTCGTCTGGAACAAAGCTATAAGGAATTGGAGATGTTTTCTTATTGAAAGACGGCCTGCTTGTTATATCCTGCGGCACGCACACAAGGCTTGAAGGAGTTTTGAGCTTCGCGCTTTCGCGCAAAAGCTGCGAAAGAGTGAATATAAGCTCGCAGTCTATCCCCCCGCTTAAAGGAAGGCGAGTTCTCTTTGCGCTTTCGGTAGGCGAGGTCGGCATGGATCAAAGCATATGCTCGCTGCTTATATATCTTCGCAGCCATCCCGAATCTATGGAGGGCTCTATCGGCGCGTTGATCGTGGACGGGCGCGGAGAGCTTTACACAAAGCAGGTCGCGCGTATGCTTGCTCTGGCCGCAAATCAGGCGGGCTGTACCTTTCCCGGCAAATCTCTGGTCGAGGCCACAGGCTCGCTGAGCAACTGGATGATCCAGGCGAAAAACCGCGGCGTCAGCCTTGAAGAAGCCTATCGTCTGGCGGCGGCGGAGCTGACTGAAAGGCTTTTGTCATTTTCTCCGCCTGTTTTAAATACGCCAAAAATACTCATGCTTCACGCCTCAGACCGCCGCACCTCCAACACGCTCGCGCTTGGCGAGGCTGTGAAGGATAAGCTCGAGCCTGATTGCTTTGTCAGCGAGCTTTCGCTGCAAAACGGCGCCGTTTTTGATTGCCGTGGCTGCTCATATAAGACCTGCTCTCATTTTGCGGCGCAAAATTCCTGTTTTTACGGCGGGAGTATAGTTAGCGACATATATTCGGCCATTATGGAAAGCGACGCTTTGCTCTTGCTCTGTCCAAATTACAACGATGCGCTCAGCGCCAATATAACGGCCTTTATCAACCGTCTTACCGCGCTGCTCGTTTATAATTCGCTCTATGACAAATACCTCTATGCGATAATCGTTTC
>CAYPAH010000105.1:0-1021 GCA_964408655.1 uncultured Oscillospiraceae bacterium
TGGTTCAGACCAACGCCGCAACGGCCGAAGAGAGCGCCGCGGCCGCGGAGGAGCTTTCCGCGCAGGCGAACACGCTTGAGGCGATAGTCGAAAAGCTCAAGGCGCATGAACTGTAGCAAATGACAGCGGCGGTGAAAGGCTCCTTCGTCCTTTAACAAATGCGTTACGGCGGTTGTTTTTCTCCAAAGGGCAAGGGGCTGTTCTTTTAAGAACGTGGACGCCGCGAATTTTTGTGCTCCGTTGCCGCAGAAAAGCGGCGACGGAGCTTTGCGTTTTGCGCTTATCCGTTTGACTTGGCTGTGACGGCAGAATATAATTAAGCCGGTCAAAGTAATAATCTATAGGCTCTTGTGAAAGGGGAAATATGAAAAGGATTGTTGTGATATTATTGGCGGGCTCTATGCTGCTTTTTGCCGCCTGCGCTGATAAAACGGGAGAGGAGCCGCAGACTCAAACGCCGCAGCCCGCCGCGAGCCCCGAAACAGATCAGCAGAGCGCCGGCGAAACGGCGGCGGAGCAGACGACGCCAGAAGCGCCGTTTGAAACGAAGCGTATCGAGCCGGGAGAAAGCTGCGGCTGCGATCTTAACGGCGACGGCAAGCTTGAGACCATAAGCATTCTGGAGGAGGATGGCGCCGATGAATACGAAAAGGTCTATACCCTCTGCGTCGTAAGCGAGGACGGGAAGCAGGCTCTTCGGCAAAGCGAGCTGTTCTCATATAGAGCCTATGCCTTGATAAGCGATCTGGACGCTTCGGACGAGATGAAGGAAGTGTTTTTCTGCGAGACCTATGCTTCGGATGATTATGAAACGCATTGCTTCCGTTATGACGGAAACGGGCTTAGCGAGCTGAGCTTTGTGAACGCAGGCGGCGAAAACACGAATAGCTTTTACGGCAACGTGGAGGAGGCCGAAAACGGGATAATAAAGATGAAAAGCGTCATCGATATCCTCGGCACACGCTATGGAACGCGGGAATTTTTGCTGCAAAACGGCCTTATCGCGCCCGTTCGGGATTCC
>CAYPAH010000105.1:1031-7038 GCA_964408655.1 uncultured Oscillospiraceae bacterium
GACGAGCCGGAGGTATGGGAGGAATATCTAACGCTTACCCTCGCAAAGCCTATGCCCGCAACATTCGAAGGCGCGGAGAGAGTTCTTGAAAAGGGAGAAAAGATATTCATAACGGCTACGGATTACGAGAGCTTTGTGGAGTTCGTAACAGAAGCGGGGGAGAGAGGGCGCGTCGCGGTAGAGCCCAATACCGCCGAGTGGGGCTATTTGATAGCCGGAGAGCCCGAGCAGGACTACTTTGAGGATATGCTGCCCTATGCGGGTTAGCTAAAACAAAAAACGGTTTGAAGCATCATCTGCTTCAAACCGTTTTTTGTTTTAGCTTGCCGCGGCCTGTCCCTTGTTCGGGCGTATATGGCCAAACAGAACAAACGACAAATAAATTGACTTTTGTGTCAAAATATGGTATAATATGTCACGAAATAACATATTTACACAACTTAAGCATACACCATAAAGAAGAAAAGCGCAAGAACTTTTTCCAATTAAGTTTTAGCCGAAGGATATACGTTCTTTAGGCTATGGAGAAAGAGCGCTTGATGAACAGGATAACGCAGGTTATGATGCTCGACATTTTGTCGGGAGCAAACGGAAATCCGGAGATCAGCATAATTCAGGGAGAAAAGGGGGCAAGAAGGCTGGCGATATGCCTGACCCACAACGGCTCGCCTTTTGATCCCGGTGAAAATATCGAAGTACAATTCCGGGCGAAAATTGGAGCGATAAAGATATATGATTCGGCTATTCTTGAAGGTTCGCTCGTTTATGTGGACATCAGCTCGCAGATAGCGGCTTCGGCGGGAAGGGTGGAGTGCGAGCTTTCTTTTACCGACACTTCAAACAATCTGATGTATTCTCCCAAGTTCACGATGATCGTGGAGGAATGTCTGTATGAGGATGGCGAGATAGAGGCGACGGATGAATTTTCCGCCCTGACGGAAGCTATAAGCGCCGTAAATGCCTTGGAAGCAAAATGGGGCGGCGCGACGGCCTCGGCACAGAGCGGACAAGAAGCCGCCGCATCTGTAAGCGTGGGCGACGACGGCGTAAGCTTTAATTTCACCTTGCCAAAAGGAGATAAGGGTGATGACGGAGTAAGCTTAAGCCTTGGCGCGACCACGACGGGCGAAGCCGGCACGGAGGCAAGCGTAACGAACAGCGGCACGGCGAGCGATCCCGTGCTGAACTTCACCATACCAAGAGGCGCGGGAGGCTTTTCTCCCATAGCGACGGTTGAGCAGATAAGCGGCGGCGCAAGGATCACTATTACCGATGAGAGCGGAATGACCACGCAGGATATTATGAACGGACAAGATGGCGCCGACGGGCAGGACGGCGCGGGTATTCCGTCCGGCGGCACGGCGGGACAGGTTCTTGCCAAAACGGAAGACGGAACAGGCTGGGTCGATCCGGCAGGCGGCGACGTGCAAACCGTTGACGGAGTTTCTCCGGATGCAAACGGAAACGTGGAGCTTAATGCGGCAAAAGCCGCCACGCATTCAACTTGCGCGACGGCGGAGACCCCCGGGACGTCTCTTGAAAAAGACTTTGATGTGCTTACGGACGCAGACGGCAACATCAAAGGACTTGGCCTTGGCAAAGCTGCAACTGCCGGCAACGTAGACGTTGCTGAGAGTTTAAAAACTCCCTTGCGAAATGCTATAGGCGCATCCTCAGGCATTTGGCCTTTGTCCTTTGGCGGCTTAGGCGTTGACGCTTCGGATGATACGGGTAAAGCTGCCGCACTTGCCGCGTTGGGCGGTATCAGCATTAAAAAACTATGGACAAACCCAAACCCTTCAGCAGAATATGGGGCGCAAACCCTGCAACTCGACTTGAGCAGCTATGACGGGGTCATTATTTATTGCTGTAGGGCGATCAATAACACGAGCAATAAAGTCTCGTTTTTTATCCTTGATAAGCTCGTCGATCTGGCAATGATAACGGCGGACGCATATAACTGCTATCGCGTGGTCAGGGCAATGACGGGCGGAATATCATTTACCAAAGCATATAAATTTTTGGCATATGGCAGTTGGGCTAATGCGAACATAGTCGAGGCTAACGATCAAATCATTCCATATTGTATTAAGGAATTAAGGGGGTGAAGCATTAATGTTTGGCATAAAGCTTGACGCGGACAACCGCATCGTGGATTTTGTAAACGAGAGCCACATAACAGACGGTATGATAACGCTTGCTGAGCTGCCCGGGGGTTTTTTGCGGGATAATGTGTATACCGACGAGGAATTTGTCTGTTTGCCGCTGCCCTTCGGCAATGATGAGACATCGCCGTGCGCAACGACGACAGAGGAACGTCTTTTAGCTGCCGAAGAAGCGATTCTCGGCTTGATGATGGGAGCGTGATTTTTATGTTTAAGCGATTTATCCAGATACAATTTCTGCTTGGCAGGCTCAGCGCCGCTCAGGTACAAGCCTTTGTGCCATTGAGACTTACGCAGGCCGAGGCGGACGAGATCGCGGGGAATTGACCTGCGGTAGAAGCGAAGGATCGCCGCCTGACACAGCGCCTGCGGCATGAATAATAAAACGCCGTTCCATCATTGTTTTATCTATTGATGGAGCGGCGCTTTTGCTATTTCTGAATGATCTTAGTTCGCGAGCACATGATAGCGCAGGCGAATGTCCCTAAGGCGCGATTTGTCGTTGGGGCTCACGAGCGTGCAGGCAAGTCCGTCGTGACCGGCTCTGCCCGTGCGGCCTATGCGGTGAACATAATATTCCGGCTTGTCGGGCACGTCGTAATTTATCACGAGGTCTATCATGTCAACATCTATGCCGCGGGCGGCAACGTCGGTGGCGATCAGCACGGGAGTGCTGCCCTTACGGAAGCCGCGCATGATAGTGTCGCGCTGATTCTGCGAAAGGTCGCCATGCAGACAGGCTGCCGAAACGCCGGTGTCGCTGAGCTTTTTAGTGAGCGCCTTGACACGGCGGCGGGTGTTGCAAAAGATCAGGGCAAGGCGCGGCGCTGTCTCTTTAAGCAGATATTGCACGGTGTTGAGCTTGGTGCCCTCTTCCGTTTTTATGCACATCTGGCGAACCGTTTCAACGGGCTCGTTGCGCTCGCCGACCTCTACGCGCAGGGGATCGCTCAAAAACTGCGAGGCGACCTTTGAAATATCCTTGTTGAAGGTGGCCGAGAAAAGCAGCGTCTGGTGTTCGCCCGTGACGCATGAAATTATGCTGCGGATATCCGGCAAAAAGCCGAAATCAAGCATTTCGTCCGCTTCGTCAAGAACCATATGGCGAACGTTTGCGAGCTTTAATACGCGGCGTTCTATCAGGTCCTTTACGCGGCCGGGAGTGCCGACCACGATCTGTGCGCCGTTACGAAGGGCGTTTATCTGCACGTTCGCGTTCTGCCCGCCGTATATGCTCACAACGCGAAGGCGGTTGTGGGCGGAAAGCTTGCGAAGCACCTCGGTGGTTTGAAGCGCGAGCTCGCGGGTGGGGCAGAGCACGAGCGCCTGAGTTTTTTTGTTTTCAGCCCATACGCGCTCTATTATGGGTACGCCGAAGGCGGCGGTCTTTCCGGTTCCGGTCTGGGCTATGCCTATCATATCGCGTCCGGAAAGCAAAGCCTCTAAGCTCTGTTCCTGAATGGGAGTGGGATTGGTGTAGCCTGCGGCCTGCAGAGTTTCCTGCATTTTGGCGGATAATTGTTCTTTATAGCTCATGTTTCCTCTTTCTGTTCCATGTTTTTTTCCATAAAAATAAGACCAAGCCGATATTACGCGGACAAGATCTTACAAAAAGATCCCCTGCGCCGACTGTTCGCTATGGAAGGGCGGAGACGGAACGCTCCGCATCGCGCGGCGGACTATTTCCGGGCGCGTGTACCATAAATGCGACAGACAACGGGGGACTTTGCGGTTTTATATCAAAAAAGCACATCCATGCTCTTGTTCGAAGCATCACAATACCAAAGCATCATAGCACGGCGAAGTGTTTTTGTAAAGAAATCTTTTTTCAGGGCGAAGGGCGATGCTGAAAAAAGCGGCGGGAAGCACAAGCTCCCCGCCGTCCGGCTTATTAGAAAACATCGAACTCGCAAACGCCCTGAACCTGATTGCCTTCGTCATCCGTGAAGGTCTTAACGATGCGATAGCTGCCCTTTTCCAAAGGCGCATAATGGTTCGCAAAGTCAAAATCGAGCTGCTGCGTTTCGCCGCCTGAAATATGAAGCAGCGCCAGCGCTACGGCTTCGTTTGCCAGCGGCACGCTTTCATAGCTTTCGCCGTCCTTTTTTTCAAGCTGCTGTGTATAGTCGTAGCTGTAGTGTTTATCCGTGTTGTTCGTTATGTATACGACTACGGCTCCGGTCTCGGTGGTCACGGTCTTTTGCTTGATAAAAAGCTCTATTGCGGGCTTTTCACCCTCCGCGGGGGCGGGAGCCTTGGCTGCGCAGGCGCAGACGATGGAAGCAAGCATAAGAACGGCGAAAAAGAGAGCAATATGTTTTTTCATTTTTTTCAGTTCCTCCTGTGTTTAATGTTTCAAATCACTTTCGTAAATATAAACGTATGCCGCGAGTAAAGGTTGCGCAAGATCCGGCGATATACAATCTATTTTTTGCGGCCGGGATATTTTGATACCGGGGAGCGCGAAAAAAACGCGAAAACGAATAACTTATAGACGATTCGATATATTATGTGCTATACTTTTTATATAAATTGACAAAAATTTTCGTAAATCTATGTGGAACTGGTTGCGCATATCACAAGCGCGCAAGCTTTGAACCTATAGGCACAGTTCGCCTTAGCAGCAAGTCCGGCACATTCTGAAGAGCTCACTGGAGAAGCAAGATATGAATGAAAAAAAGACGATCCTTATCGTAGACGATCTTCAAATCAACAGGACTCTCTTTACGGAGATACTGCGTGGAGAATACGATATCATAACGGCCTGTGACGGACAAGAGGCGCTATCTGTGCTTGAAAAGCGGGGCGAAGAAATAAACCTTGCCCTGATCGATATGAAGATGCCGGTGATGGACGGCTTCACTCTGCTTTGCGCGATGCGCGCGAATGAAAAGCTAAAGGAGATTCCGGCCATAATCATCACGGCTTCGGATGAAGAGCAAAACGAGATAAAGGCGCTTGATAAGGGCGCTACGGATTATCTTTCAAAGCCCGTTCAGCCGCAGATAATGAGAAAGCGCATAAGCGCGGCGATAGACCGCGTTGAGCTTGAAAAGATCAAGTGCGAGAACAGGCGCCTTGAGGATGAAGAAGCGCACAAAAAAGCCATGGAGCTCGTTCTCGAAAATATAGATTGCGGCGTTGCGCTTTTTGAGTCGCAAAACGGAAAGATCAACATTTCTTATGTAAACGACAGGGTATGCGAATTTATCGGCAAGGAACGTGATGATTATTTAAAAGAGATGCAAAGGGATATCTTTACCTTTGTGCATCCCGAGGATGTGTTCCGCATACGCGCCATACTCGATATGAACCTGCCGGTGGGGCAGGAGGTAAAAGAGCCTATCCGCGTTATCAGACAGAACGGCGAATATAAATGGGTGATGCTTTCGGCCAAAAAGTCGGGCGAGGAAAACGGCACGATAAAGTATATCGCCACCTATAAGAATGCGGACGAAGAGGTAAAGAGCCGCGAGGAGCTGCGCTACCGGGCGGATCACGACGAGCTTACGGGCATTTATAACAAAAACGCCTTTATACACGCCACGGAAAGATATCTGAAAAAATTTCCCGATATAGAATTCGTGCTTATCAGAATGAATATAGAGAGATTCAAGGTGCTCAACGATGTGTTCGGCATAGCCGTGGGCGACGGGCTTTTACGCACCATTGCCGACGGGCTTCGCTCGTACATAGGCAAAAACGGCACCTTCGGAAGGCTTGAAAGAGATCATTTCGCGGTATGTATGCCAAAGAGTATGCTGGATTTCGATAAGCTTTCGACGCTTGCCGAGCGCCTGTGGAAGATAGGCGGCATGGAATACGTCATAGTCATCAATTTC
>CAYPAH010000106.1:0-7023 GCA_964408655.1 uncultured Oscillospiraceae bacterium
TCTATTTCCCGCTGATCGTGCATGAGGCCATGATGATAGAGCCCTGCGAATCCGAGAGCCGCGAGACCCTTGACGCATTTATCGATGCGATGAAGGCGATAGCAAAGCAGGCGCTCAGCGATCCCGAATCGATGCATAAGCTGCCGCTCACCACTCCCGTCGGACGACCCGACGAAGTTGCGGCCGCAAGAAATCCGATAGTAAAGCACGAATGGTAACACGACGCTTCGCGTTTCAAAGAGAGAGCATAATAAAAAGAGACGGCATAAGCCGTCTCTTTTAAATGCGAAGTATTTATCTGTAGCAGCAGGGCGGGATAGGCGGGCAGGGCTTGGGCTCGGGCGTGACGCTGGGGGTCTTCGTGTCATACTGCGCGCCAAGATAGCCGCGTTCAAAGCCGACCTGACCGGCCGCGATGTCGGGGCTTGTGCCCTCATACACCGCAAGCTCATAGATGCTCATATAATAATCACTGACGATCTGCTTCGCGTAGGATTCAAGCATTATGCGAAGCGGCACAGTCTCGGCACATCTGAGATATGTGCGAAGGCAGCGGGTAAGGCGCTCGATATCCATCGTTGAAAGATTCTTTTTCATATATCCGATGGTCTTGTTGCCAAGATCCGTCGCATCAACATTCTTTGTGAGATATTTTTCCAGAGTTTTCAGATCGCTCATAAACTTCGTGTCGGGATCGGTATTTGCGGCGGCAAGGGCGCTGACGCAGAAAACCGCGGCAAGCAGCAGAACAAGCGAGATAGTTATAAGCTTGCGTAAACGCATAAATAAAGCCTCCTTTATAGCGCTGGGATATGTTGTATTGTAGCATCAGCGGGAATCGCTGTCAAATATGTGGCGCAGCGAACGCGCCGCTTATCTTTCCACCCTTATCCCTATCTCAACGCCGTTTGGCAGATCCTCCTGCTCTATCTTCACATCAAAGCCCGCCTCGCGAAGCTGATTGACGGCTTGATTTATCGTGTTCATAAACAGGCGGTAATCCTTCACCATGCGCACTATCACGGGTCTCGGACGCGCGCCGTCCTCCCGCTGGTCGTAAAGGCGGTTGAGCGTTTTATCCACAAGCTGTTCGGTGTCCTTCACCGAAAGACCCTTCGTTTTCACCTTGCTTATCACGGCAAGCTGCTCTTTTTCATCCTTGAGCTTTAAGAGGGCGCGGGCATGTCTTTCAGTCAAGCCGCCCGCTTTCATCGCGTCCTTTACGCTTTCGTTAAGACGAAGCAAGCGAAGCTTGTTCGCAATTGAGCTTTGGCTTTTGCCAAGGCGCCTTGCAAGCTCCTCCTGCGTGAGATTATAGGTTTTCAGCAGCGTTTCGTAGCATTGGGCTTCCTCTAAATAATAGAGATCCTCGCGCTGCATATTCTCTATCAGCGCTATCATGGCGCTGGTCTCTTCCATCATGTCCTGTACGATGCATGTTGCCCGCGCCGCGCCGATGCTTTTAAGCGCGCGCAGCCGTCTTTCGCCTGCCACGAGCTGATAGCCCCCCGAGTTATCCCGCCTTACGACAAGCGGCTGGATAAGTCCCACTGTTTTTATCGACTGCGCCAGCTCCCCTATGCTTTCATCATCAAAGGTGGTTCGCGGCTGGCTGGGGTTAGGTCTAATGCTCTCTATCGGTATTTCCGTTAGAAGCTTTTCGCGGCTATCCTGTTTTTCGTGGAACAAATCGATCTTTGGCATATGCCTTGCCTCCTACTCTATAGCTTCAACGCTGTTTCGCTCTTTTCCTGCCAATGCGCAAAACAAGCGCTTTTTCGCCGTTTTCTCTTATTTTTCGCCTGTTAAAGCGCCGTTTTCGCGCCCGCCTTGCGGGGATATGCCTTGTCGGTCTTTCCTTTTTTTTCAAGCACGATGATATTTCTCTCGCCCCATTCACATTCGGGGTATTTTATCAGCCGCGCCTCAAGCTTGAGCTTTTTCAAGGCGCTTTCGGCAAGCTTCAGCTCTTCTTCGGCCTGCGGCCCTTTATAAAGCAGCGCCTTTCCGCCTATCTTCAAATAAGGCGTGAGCCACTCCGCAAGAAAGGGCGCCGAGGCAACCGCTCTGGCCGTTGCCATGTCGAAGCTTTCGCGAAGCCTTGCCTCTCTCGCCCCGTCCTCGGCGCGCGCATGTATGCACTCTACATCGGAAAGCCCGAGCTTATCACAAAGCTCCTTCAAAAAAACTATGCGTTTATTTAGCGAATCAAGCAGCGTAAGCTTCACATCCGGCCTGAGTATTTTTATCACCACGCCCGGAAAGCCGGCGCCCGTGCCAACGTCGATAAGCGAAGCTCCCCGCTCTATCTCGCTAAGCGGCAGCGCGCTGTCGGCAAAGTGCTTGGCGGCCACCTCGCCTTTTTCGCTTATCGCGGTGAGGTTCACCTTTTCGTTCCACTCTATCAAAAGCTCATAATATGTTTCAAGCTGCCCCGCCTGCTTTTCGCTTATATCCGGAAAATATTTTTTGATAAGCTCTTTCATAATCACCGTTTCTTTTATTTTGCGTATTTTTCTTCGTTAGCCTTTAGATAAACGAGCAACACGCCTATATCCGCCGGACTCACTCCGCTTATCCTGCCCGCGCGGCCAATGTTTTCGGGGCGTATGGCGTTAAGCTTCTTCCTTGCTTCAAGTCTCAGCCCGCTTATTTTGCCGTAGTCTATCTCCTTTGGCAGCGCCTTGTTTTCCGCCTCGCGAAACTTTTCCACCTGCGCCTTCTGCTTATCTATATAGCCCTCGTATCTGGCCATTATCTCCACCTGCTCCATGGCGGATTTGCCTATTTCGGGCAGATCGTAAAGGGAGAGAAGATCCGTATAGCCTATCCCCCGCCGTTTTAAAAGATCGCCTATAGCTACGGCCTTGCAGGGAAGCGTTTCGCCCTTTGCTTCGAGCAGGGCGCGCATTGCTTCATCGGGAGCGGCGTTTTTTGAAAGCGCCTTTTTCGCCTTTTCTATATCCTCTTTTTTGCGCATGAGGCGCGCATATCTTTCGTCTGAAACAAGTCCAAGCCGCCTTGCCCGCTCCGTAAGTCTGAGATCCGCGTTATCCTGCCTTAATAGCAGACGGTATTCGGCGCGTGAGGTCATCATGCGGTAAGGCTCGTTCGTTCCCTTTGTCGCAAGATCGTCCACCAGCACGCCTATATATGCGTCGGCACGGCTCAAAATGAAGGGCTCTTCCCCTTTGCAGTAGAGCGCCGCGTTCACGCCCGCGTAAAATCCCTGCGCCGCTGCTTCTTCATAGCCGGAGCTGCCGTTTATCTGCCCGCCGAAGAAAAGGCCGCCTATATCCTTTGCGCCAAAGTCAAGACCCAGCGCGGTGGGGTCTATGCAATCGTATTCTATAGCGTAGCCCGGGCGCATTATCTCGCAGTTTTCCATGCCCGCAATAGTTCTTAGCATCGCAAGCTGCACATCATATGGCAGGCTCGTGCTCATGCCCTGAACATACATCTCCTGCGTGCACGCCCCCTCGGGCTCGATAAAGAGCTGATGCCTTTCTTTATCGGCAAAGCGCACTATCTTATCCTCTATCGAGGGACAGTATCTTGTTCCCGTTCCCTTGACCAGCCCCGAATACATGGCCGATCTTTTGATGTTGGATAATATTATCTCGTGGGTCTTCGCGTTTGTATATGTGAGATAGCAGGGCGACTGCTCCTTTTCGGGGCCGTCCGTCATAAACGAAAAGAAGGGGGTCGGAACGTCGCCGTATTGCGGCGTCATCTTTGAAAGATCAAGACTGCGTCTGTGTACGCGCGCGGGCGTGCCGGTTTTGAACCTTCTAAGCTCAAAGCCAAGCTCTCTTAGCGAATCCGAAAGATGCTCCGCCCTCAAAAGCCCGCTTGGCCCGGCCTTAGTCATGCTTTCTCCGATAAGTATATGGCTCTTTAGATAAACTCCCGTGCACACGGCCACAGCGCGGCACTCATATTGCGCGCCGCCTACGGTATCTATGCCGCATACCCTTCCGTTTTTAGTAAGTATGCGCGAGCATTCCCCGCTTTTAAGCTCAAGCCCGTTTTGTTCTTCAAGCGCGCGCTTCATCCTCTCGTGATAGCGCCTTTTATCCGCCTGCGCCCTTAGCGACCATACCGCGGGACCCTTGGCGGTGTTGAGCATTCTCAGCTGCAGATATACCTCGTCCGTCGCAAGACCCATCTCGCCGCCCATCGCGTCTATCTCGCGAACGAGATGCCCCTTGCTCGTGCCGCCAATGGCGGGATTGCAGGCCATAAGGCCCACCGCGTCAAGATTTATCGTAAGGCAGAGCGTTTTAAGTCCCATGCGCGCAGCGGCAAGAGCGGCCTCCACTCCCGCGTGACCCGCGCCAAGCACAATAAGATCATAGCTACCCGCAAAAAATCCGGACAAGATGAAGCCGCCTCTCCGCCTAAGCGTAAAAAAATCAAATACCTTGTTCAAGCAACGCTCGAGCGCTGTCAAACAAGGTATATTATAGCAAAATAATCAGTTTATTACCATGAGAAAATCTGCCTTATTCCCTTTACATATCTATGCCCAGCACGCTTTTGACGAAAAGACCCACCACAAATGAAAGCGCGGCCACGCCGAGACTGACTCCCGCCATCTCAAAAAAGCGCTTTTTGAAGGAAAGTCCCTTGGCTACCGAGATATAATAGTTGAACACGACGATTATCAAAAGCACTATGCCAAGCATCGTGAAAAGAGCATAAAGATAATGCTGCGAATCAAAAAGGAGATAGGGCAGTATCAAGAGCGCGACGGTCACAAGATAAGCAAAGCCCGTATAGGTGCAGCTTTTCACAGCGTCCTCGCGGCCTTCGCTCTTGGCCGAGAGAAATTCGGAAGAGGCCATTGAAAGCGTGGCCGATATGCCCGTGATAAGGCCGGAAAGCGCGATAAGGCGCGTGTTCGCCATGGCGAGGGTAAGTCCCGCGAGCGTTCCCGTAAGCTCAACCAGGGCGTCGTTGAGCCCCAGCACCATAGAGCCGACGTATTGCAGCCTTTCCTCATCGAGCATGTCGATAAGCTTGGCCTCGTGCTCCTCCTCCTGAGCTTCTATCTCTTTTGCCTCCGGCATCTCCTTTGAAAGCTCGTCATAGATCATCTGCGCGTTCGCTTCGCCGCGCTCCATAAGCTTAATAACGAAGGTAAAGCCGAAAACGCGGGCGGCAAGGCTGCGCCATCTCACCTTTCCCATTTCGGGAGACATTTCTATGCCGGAATATTTTTTCCAGATATTATAATGCGCCTCTTCTTCGTTTGCTAACTGTTCAAGAGTACCGCGGTTTTTTTCATCTTTGCTGCGCTTTGCTATGGCGCGGTAAACATAGGCTTCGTTTATCTCGCCCTGCTGCATTTTTTTTATGGTCTTCATTGCCTTTTCGCTTATTTGAGCGTTATTTCCCATAATATTACACCTCGCTTTGCAGTTATTATAGCACAGCGCTTGCTTTTTTTCGCTATTTTCCCACACAAAAGCTTGAAAAGATATTCTCTATCACGCTCTCGTCAACGGCGTTTCCGCTTATCTCGCCAAGAGAAAGCAGCGCCTCGCGAAGATCCGTCGCCTTGCAGTCCATATCCTCCGCCGCCTCCGCTTGAAGCAGCGCCTTTTGCGCCCTCTTGAGCGCCGAAATATGCCTTGAATTGGTCACTATCGCGCTTTCTCCGCAGGAAAGCCTGCCCGCTACGGCTCGCTTAAGCTCGTTTATGCCCTCGCCCGTTTTAGCGCTGACTATCATCGCCCCTTCGGGAAGGCTTTCTTTTTTCAAAAGCTCCGGCAGGTCGGACTTGCAAAGCAGCACTATCCTTTCTCTATCGCCCGTGCTTGAAAGCAGCCTCTTATCCTCATCGCTAAGCTCCGCGGAAGCGTCCAGCGCCACAAGCAAAAGATCCGCCTTTTCCAGGGCTGCCTTCGCCCGCTCTACGCCTATCCTTTCGGCCTCATCCTCTCCGCGCCTTATGCCCGCGGTGTCGTAAAGGCGCACGGGAACGCCGCAAAAGTCCGCATCTTCCTCTAAGATATCCCTCGTCGTGCCCGCAAGGCTCGTGACTATCGCGCGCTCCTTATTCAAAAGCGCGTTCAAAAGCGAGGATTTACCAACGTTCGGGCGGCCGCATATCACCACCCTCGCGCCCTCGCGCAATATCCTCGACCTTTCGCCGTTATCTATCAGGGCGCTTATCTCTTTGCGCAATTCTTCAAGTATCCCGGGCAGGCCGCTTTCCACGTCCTCCTCTAGCTCCTCGGGATAATCTATCGCCGCGTCAAGCCCCGAAAGGGCGTTCCTCAGCTTATCCTCCAAAGCGATAATGCGCGCGTGCAGCTTTCCTTCAAGCTGCTCCTCGGCGGCTTTCGCCGCAAGGCCGGTCTGCGCGTTTATCACGTCCATAACAGCCTCGGCGTGAGAGAGCGGCATTTTTCCATTCAAAAAAGCGCGTCTGGTAAATTCTCCCGGATCTGCTACGCGCCCTAAGCCCGTTGCCTCTATCTCCGCCGCCGCCCTTTGGCACACCGCCGTACCGCCGTGCAAATAAAGCTCCGCCATGTCTTCGCCGGTATAGCTCTTTGGCGCAGCAAAAAAGACCGCCATGCATTCGTCGATAGTTTCGCCGCTCTCGCTTTTTATCCTTCCAAAGCAGATCTTGCGCGGGGAAGAAAGGCACTCTCCGCCAAAGATCCGCTTTAATATCAAAGGCGCCGCCTTTCCGCTGACGCGAAGCACGGCAAGCGCCCCGCCCAGCGGCGTTGCAAAGGCAAAGATAGTATCTTCGGTATGCATAAGACCTCCCGAACGATCAGCAAATAGTAATCAAAAATTAAAAAGAGGGGCTCAATGCCCCCTCTTGTTTAGCGTTTCGGTTCGACCACCACGCGCCTGTAAGGTTCCTCGCCCTCGCTGTGAGTGCTCACATAGGGGTTGGGCTGCAAGGTGGCGTGCAGCACGCGGCGCTCGTAGGGGTTCATGGGCTCGAGCACGCGGGGACGTCCGGTCGCCTTCACCTGCGCCGCTACCTTGCGGGCAAGG
>CAYPAH010000107.1:0-6949 GCA_964408655.1 uncultured Oscillospiraceae bacterium
GAAAGATCCACCTTTATCACAGCGTCGTAATAGGCCGCGGCGTCGGGCCTAAGCTCCCTGTACGCCTCGGGCCGGCCCACATTCTCGTAATAGGCCTTCACCTTGTCGTCCGTCACCCAGATGGAGGACAGGCAGGAGGTCTCGGTGGTCATAACGTCTATGCCGTTGCGGAAATCCGCGGGCAGATGTTTAAGCCCCGGCCCCGTAAACTCTATCACCTTGTTTTTGAGGAATCCGTTATCAAAGGTGGCCTTAACGAGCGAAAGCGCAACGTCATGCGGGCCAACTCCGGGTTTCGGCTCGCCGCTTAGATAGCAGAGCACCACCTCTGGAGCCTTCACCTCATAGGTGTTGCGAAGAAGCTGCTTGACAAGCTCGGGTCCGCCCTCGCCAACGCCCATGCAGCCCAAAGCGCCGTAGCGGGTATGGCTGTCAGAGCCGAGTATCATGCTGCCGCAAGAGGCAAGCGCCTCGCGCGCATATGAATGGATAACGCTAAGGTTGGCCGGAACATATATCCCGCCGTATTTCTTGGCGGCTGAAAGGCCGAAAACGTGGTCGTCCTCATTTATCGTGCCGCCAACGGCGCAAAGGCTGTTGTGGCAGTTGGTCATGGCATACGGCACGGGGAAGGATTTCATGCCGCTGCATCTGGCCGTCTGGATAATGCCGACGTAGGTTATGTCGTGGGAGATCAGCGCATCGAAATGCAGCTTGAGATTTTGCTTGTCGCCGTCCATTCCGCGGTCATGGGCGCGCAATATACGGTACGCAATGGTGTTTTCCCTCGCCTCGTCCTTTGACAAAGGCGCGCTTTCCTGCGGAACTCCGTCCACAAGATAGATGCCTTCCTTACGAATCTCGATCATATCTTCCTCCTGTTGGCACAATGCGCAAATCATATCGCGCAGCTCTTCCTTGCCGGATATCTCCGCTTATCACACCAAGCGGTTTCGCAATATTCCGACGCCTTCTATCTCTACCTCCACCGTGTCGCCCTTTTTCATCGGGCCTATGCCGGCCGGTGTTCCCGTCGCTATAAGGTCGCCGGGCAGCAGAGTCATGCATTCGCTCATAACGCAGAGCAGTTTGTCTATAGAGTGTATCATCATAGATGTGTTGCCGTTTTGCCTCGCCTCGCCGTTAAGGCGCGATCTCAGCGCAAGCTTTTGCGCGTCAAGATCCGTTTCTATCCACGGCCCTACCGGGCAGAAGCTGTCAAAGCCCTTGCCGCGCGTCCACTGGCCTTCGCGCTTTTGTATATCCCTCGCGGTGACGTCGTTGAGGCAGGTATAGCCGAAGATGTACTCCCTTGCGGTGCCGGGAGCGATATTGTGCGCCCTGCGCCCTATCACAACGCCAAGCTCGGCCTCATAGTCCACCCTATTTGAGCAGGAGGGATAGCATATCTCATCTTCTGGCCCGATGACCGCTGTGCTGGGCTTGATGAAGAGTATCGGATCCTCCGGCACCTCGGCCGTACCGTCGGCCATTTCAGCCACATGATCGCGGTAGTTCTTGCCAACACAGACGACCTTGCTGGGCTGGCACGGCGCAAGCAGTCTAAGCGCCGAAATAGGGTAGACCTCGCCCGTCTCCTCTAAGCCCTCAAAGGGAAGTCCCAGAAGACGCAGCGCCTTTTCACCCCGAAGCAGCGCATAAAATGCCTCTCCCCCGAGTGCGACTCTTGCTACACGCATATGCTTTTCCTCCGAATTTTATTTGCGGTTTTCATTTGCGATATTGCTTAGTGACATGTTCCATTTGATTTTATCACAGCGCCGCCCGCCGGACAATGCGAATCTTAAAGAATGTTAAAAATCCGCAAAAAGCCGCCCGCATCCATGCCTGTAAAACAAAAGGCTCCCCTCAACGGGCAGCCTTTTGATGCAAGTCTCTTTCAGCTCAGCTTTTTGCCGTTCGCAAGCAGATATTTTTCCGCTTCCGCGCTCCAAAGCCCGTTATGCGCTTTTGTTATTTCGGCAAGTCTGGCAAACATCGGGTCTTTCGCGCCAAGCTTTTCAAAATCGTCTATCGCCGTGAGCGGAAGCTCAAGCTGAGTATAGATCAGCTTTTTGCCGCCCTTTATCTCGGGCAGATGCAAGGTCGTCTCAACCACGGCGTTTAGTCCGCCGATATGCGTGACCATCGCGGCGGGATTGATAGTTCCGGCGGTCATAAGCTCTATAGCCTCGCGCATATCGCTGGTGTTGCCGCCGCTCGTACCCACAAGATGAGTATAGAGATAATGCACGTTATAGAAATTCATCTCGGCCTTGAATTCCTTGTTGGTGGGGCCCGCAAAGAAATTCAAACAGCCGTCAAAGGCAAGTATGGCGTCCGCCTGCTCAACGACGGGGCGCACGGGGGCAAAGCAGATAACGTCGTCATAGCCCGTGCCTCCGGTAAGCTCGCGAAGCGCCGCGACGGGATCGTCGCACTTGGCGGTGTTGAGATAATGCAGCTCTATACCGTCCTTTTTCGCGTCCGCAACGGTATAGATGCTCTCAGCCCTTGCAAGCCGCGCGTCGTCTATATCGGTAACGACCAGAAGCGAAGGACGGCGGTCGCAGTGAAGCGCATAATCGATAGCGCCAAGCCCCATGGGGCCTACGGAGGCGAGAAGCGCCATCTTGCCGCCCTCAACTATGCCCATGCTGTGCTCATAGCTGCCGGCCTTGGTGTGGTACATGGCGTGGAAGGTGCCGATTATGCAGCTCATAGGCTCTGAAAGCGAACCGAAGAAATAGGTGTCCGAGTCATACGGGAGCAGGCAGTCCGAAAGCAGCGTTTCGATAGGAACGTTAGCATACTGCGCGTCTCCCCCGCAATACTTATATGAATATCCCGGGGCAAGCTGGCTGCCCTTGTAAAAATGCGCGGGCTGAATAGCGAAGCCCTGACCCGCCTTATATTTCTTTTTCCAGTTTTCGCCGACCTCAACGATCCTGCCGCAGAACTCATGGCCGACTATCGTGGGATTATCCGACACATCATCGGGAACGCGCTTATGATCCTCACCCTCAACGGCGGCTTTATAGCTGCTCATGCAAAGGCTGTCGCTCACGATCTCAACGCGCACATCGTCCGCCCCGACGGGGGGCAGCTCGATCTCTTCAAGACGCAGATCCATTTTCCCGTGTATACGCACCGCTTTG
Source organism: uncultured Oscillospiraceae bacterium (assembly GCA_964408655.1). Lineage (GTDB taxonomy): Bacteria > Bacillota > Clostridia > Christensenellales > CAG-138 > JAQVRG01. Next base: position 3,159 of record CAYPAH010000107.1, read on the forward strand.
GTTTTCATAAATAATTTACCTCGCAAATTTTATTTTTCGTTTTATCAGAATATCTTAGTTCCCTCGTTCTCGTGTGCGATAAGCTTCCATGTGGCTTCGATGAGATTGGAAAACATCGGATCTTCCATGGCTTTTATCACAAAGCTCTGCCGCGGCGAGTTGATATCCTCGCCGCTCACTTGAAACATCCCGTAGCTATCGCAAAGAGCGCGAAGCTTTGTAAGCTGCTCTTTGGTGTTTCGCGTAGGCATATAGGTGACGGCGCGCACGCCGCAATCCTTAAGGCATTTGAACACATCCTCAAGATAGGCGTCCTCGAAGCTCTGCGCCTTTTTATCGCCCGTTACGCTTTCCTTCACGTCGCCCAGATAAGCGTAGCAGAGCACGGCGTCCACCTCGTTTGCAAGCCTTGCGACCTTGCGCAGGTCGGGGCATTCCTCAGTTGCGGGAATGAATATTTTTGGCACGAAAGCGCCTTTTAATATGCCGAGCAGATCATATTCATAAAAGGGATATGCCTGATCGCGAAGCATGTTCTTTTGCTTTTCAGAAAGAGAAAGTCCGGCTTTTTCTAAAAATGCGATAAGGCTCTCGCCCTTTCCCTGCGTTTTTATCATGGCCTTTGAAAGCGCCATCATCAAATGCCGCTCGGTCACGCCGCCGCCGTTCTTATATTCCGAAAGTGGAAGCACGTCCTTTTCAAAGTCGAGCTTTATGCCGTAAGCGCCAAGCAGCGCGTTGATATTCGCGCACATTTTCGCCGTGCGCTCATTGCGCTTTTCGCGGTAGGGCGCAAACCAGTCGTTCAGCTTTTCTATCTCTTTATGCGGCACTCCCTGAAGGGTAACGTAGCTTACGCCGTCCTGATCGGGATTATTGGTGCGGCGGCCTTCAAGCAAAGTCCCCTCCATGCTCGCCCGGCATTCCATCCCGATGGTAACGGGAATGCCGACAAGCTTTGCGGCCGCTAAAAACTCCCTCGCGCCGGCGATAGAGTCGTGGTCGACTATGCCGGCGGTGCAAAGCCCCTCCGCGCGCGCGGCATAAACGGCCGCCGCCGGAGAATAGGGTGAAAAAGAAAAGGTGGTGTGGATATGGTTATTGATGTATTCATCCACCATTTTAGGGAATTTCGCCGTTTTAAGCGCTTCTTCAAGATTCGCAAGGCGTTCTTCCTTTGTGGGCGCGTTGAGCCTGTTAAGAATTTCTATATCTATCATAGCTTTATGTCCTTTTGTCTGGTTTTTCTCCCGCCGCAGCGGATAAATTCCGGTTTGACCGGCTTTGCCGTTGGCGCGAAACGCGGAGCGTACTCAGTTCAGCATACATTGTCCGCCGGTCACAGGTATCGCCTGACCGGTCTCGTATTTCTGCTCTACGGCATAAAAGATGGCGCGAGCTACGTCAAGAGGCAGGCAGCCACGGTTCATCGGCACCTTCGCCTCGTAATAGCGCTTGACGTCTTCAACGGTCTTTGCGCCGGGAACCTTGCCCGCGTTAAGATACTGAATGAAAAGCCCGCGCTCGGGATCCATCCACAGCGGCCCTTCGAGATAATTGCCGGGGCAGACCGCGTTGACCTTGATGTTATAGGCGCAAAGCTCCAGCGCGAAGCTCTGGGTAAGCCCTATGCCGCCGAACTTGCTGCCTGCGTAAGCAAAATTTTTGTTGCTGCCCTCAAGACCGCTTTTTGAGTTGACGGTGATTATGTCTCCCGTCCATTCGGGGTCGGCTTCATGCTCGGCCTGCATCACTATCGCCGCGTATTTGGCGCAGAGGAAGTAAGCGGTATAGTTGATATTGGTGACAAAATCAAAGTCCTTCTTTTCCATTTCGGCCACGGGGCCGCTTCTCACTACGCCCGCGTTGCTCACGAAAATATCCAATCCGCCGAAATGCTCTACTGTCTCGGCCATAAGATTTGCCACGCTCTCTTCATCAGCCACGTTCACCTTTACGCATATCGCGCGTTCGCCAAGAGCATCCGCCACGGTCTTCGCAAGCTCTTCGTTAAGGTCGGCTATGACGATGCTTGCGCCTTCCTTATACATCTCTTCCGCAATGCCCTTGCCAAAGCCCTGCGCGCTGCCCGTCACCACGGCGATCTTGCCCGCGAGACGACCCTTTGAAGCCGGACGCTTATGAATGTTCTTCTTCGCCAGCTCACAGCATTTTGTCATGTCGGTCATAGTTTTATATCTCCTGTAAATTTTTTTTATTTACCTATAAGGCTGAGCATACGGCCGTAGGCGTCCTCATATGCCTGCGTGTGCACAGGCTCGTAGGCTTCTACCTCCACGCTGCGGCGCACGACCTCGCGCGCCTGCGCAAGATCCTTTATCTCGCCAAGAGCAACGGCCTGCATGAGCACGTTTCCTATCGCCGCGCCCTCTATCGGGCCCGTTACCACCATCCTGTTGGTCGCGTCCGCCGCCATACGGTTCAAAAGCCTGTTCTGAATTCCTCCGCCTACTATGTTCAGCGTATCTATGCGCGCGCCCTTTATCTCTTCAAGCCTTTCGAGCGCCCAGCGATATTTCAGCGCGAGGCTTTCATAAATGCAGCGAGCAGTTTGACCCACGTTCTCGGGCGCCGCTTGACCCGTGCGTTCACAGAAGGCGCGTATCTTCGCGGGCATATCCCCTCCGGCATAAAAATCGGCGCAGTCGGTGTCGATTATCGAGCGGAAGGGGCTTTCTTTTTCCGCAAGCTGCACTATCTCGTTCCAACCGAGCTTCTCTCCGTTTTTCATCCAGTCCCGGCGGCATTCCTGAATCAGCCAAAGCCCCATTATATTTTTGAGGGGACGGAAGCCTCCCTGCACGGTGCCTTCATTTGAGAAATTGGAATGATATACCTCGTCGGTGAGCACCGGCGCATCCGTTTCCACGCCGAAAAGCGACCATGTGCCGCTTGAGCAGAAGGCAAAGCTGCCCTCGCCCGGTATCGCCGCCACAGCCGACGCCGTGTCGTGCGAGCCTACGGCCGCAAAGGCCGCGCGGTTAAGGCCAAGCTCTTCCGCTATGTCCGCACGCAAAGAGCCGCGCTTGCTTCCCGCCCGGTCTATCTTTCCGAATATGCGCTCGGGAAGGCCAAGCTCTTTTATGCTTTGCCAGTCCCAGTCTCCCGTTTGGGGATTGAGCAGCATGGTGGTTGTGGCGATAGTGTATTCGCTCTTTTTTTCGCCCGTGAAGAAATATCCCAGAAGATCCGGCATGAGCAGCATATCAGCCGCGTTTTCAAGCGCCGTGTCATCCTCAAGCTTTCTTTTATAAAGCTGATAGACCGTGTTAAAATATTCGCTCGCTATACCCGTGCGCTTGAAAAGCGTTTCGTGGGGAACCTTACGCCATGTGGCTTTTGCGTCGGCCTCCGTGCCAAAGCGGTATGAGCGGGGATTGCCGAGAAGATGTCCGTTTTTATCGAGCAGGCCGTAATCCACGCCCCATGTGTCAATACCAAAGGCGTTCAGATCGCCAAGCCCTTCTTTTTTATAGGAAAGCATCGCCTCGCGCATCTCGCGGAAAAGCATAGGCGCATCCCAATACGGAACTCCGTTCATTGTTATAATGTGATTTTCGAAGCGATGCAGCTCCCGCATCTCCATACGCTCGCCGTCAAAGCTGCCGAGTATGCCGCGGCCGTTGCTGGCGCCAAGGTCAAAAGCCAGAAGTTGTAATGCTTTTTTCATTTTTGTTTCTCCCGATCCAAGCTTTGTATTCATCTGTCCGATTATCTGTTATTACCTATTTTAGACGTTGACAACATGTTCTGTCAATGATAAAATTTGA
>CAYPAH010000108.1:0-6883 GCA_964408655.1 uncultured Oscillospiraceae bacterium
ATGACGTTTGCAACTATGAATATGTGAGGTTAGGACAATGGAAAAGAAAAAACTCGATTTTAACAAGATTCTTGCCCCTATGGTATTGGTGATCCTTTATATCTTTTTCTCCATCTTCGGCACAAACTTCTTCTCCAAGGATTACCTTATCAACATTCTTGACGCGTCCTACTATATCGGCTTTATGGCTATCGGCGTCACCTTTGTAATCATCACCGGCGGCATAGATCTTTCTCTGGGCACCAACATGATGTGCGCGGCGCTGCTCGGCGGCATGGCCTATAACACATGGCACTGGCCTATGGGTCTCTGCTTGCTCTTCGTGATATTCGTTTCCACCGTGATAGGCTTTTTAAACGGCTTGATGATATCCTATCTTGACCTGCCCCCCTTTATCGCTACTCTTGGTACGCAGATGATGGGCATGGGCTTCGGCGCCATAGTAACGAAGGTTCAGACCATGCGCTATCCCACCTTCGGAACGGCTGACGGCTGGTTTAAAAACGTGTTCTACAAGACCACGGGCGGTTTCCCCGTCGGCATGTTCTGGCTGTTCGGCTTTGCGCTGCTGGCATGGGTCATCCTTAACAAGACCCGCTTCGGACGTTATACCTTCGCCATCGGCTCCAACAGAGAAGCTGCGCGTCTTTCCGGCATCAAAACCAAGCGCTGGCTCACAGCGGTATATACCTTCTGCGGAGTTTGCAGCGGGCTTGCCGGTATATTCTACGCGGCGGTCTACACCTCCATCATCCCCTCCACAGGCAACGGTCAGGAGATGTGGGGCATTGCGGGCGTCGTTATCGGCGGCACCAGCATGAGCGGCGGCGTCGGTACCCTTGCCGGTTCGATCATCGGCGTATTCGTAATGAGCGTACTGAAACAAGGTCTTATGTCAATGGGGCTGCAAAGCCACTGGCAGACCTTCTTTACCGGCCTTGTGGTCGTTGGCGCCGTACTTCTTGATCAGTACCGCGTTAAATCCGCCAACAGGATCAAGAAGATCTAAACGCATCCTTCGGCGTTTTGCCGTTGAGATAGAAAACAAATATAAATTAGGAGGATCTACCCAAATGAAGAAACTGTTTGCAGTGATTCTTGCGCTGGCTTTGCTCGCTTCGATGGTCGCCTGCGCCGCCCCCGCTGCCGCTCCTGCGGCTCCCGCGGCTGAACCCGCCGCCCCCGCTCCCGCTGCCGAGCCTGCCGCTCCCGCTGCCGAGCCCGCCGCCGAACCTGCCGCGAAGCCCTATATCGCAGTCATTTCCAAGGGTTTCCAGCATAAATTCTGGCAGACCGTTGCCAGCGGCGCTAACGATGCAGCCGCCAAGTACAACGTAGACATCACCTTTGAAGGACCCGCTTCCGAGTCCGACATCGCGGATCAGGTCAACATGCTCAACGCCGCTATGGCAAAGAACCCCGCCGCGCTGTGCCTCGCCGCTCTGGATACCGAATCCGTTACCGAGCAGCTGAACGACTGCGTAAGCAAGAAGATCCCCGTGATCGGCTTTGACTCCGGCGTTCCCAACGCTCCCGCCGGCTCCATCGTCTCCACGGCTTCCACCGATAACGAAGCCGCCGGCGCTCTGGCTGCCGAGACCATGTTTGGCATCGACACCGTCAACGCCGCCATCAAGGCCGCTACCAAGGACGCCCCCATCGTGCTGTGCGTAATCAGCCAGGATGCGACCTCCGCCTCCATCACCGGACGTACCACCGGCTTCGTCAACAAGATGTTCGAGCTCTGCGACGGCGCCCAGTCCGGTCTCGTTGCCGTGACCGGTCACGACAAGTGGAACAAGGCCTCCGGCTCCGGCGACGTCGCCGTTGAGATCGTTGTCTCCATCGCCGCTTCCACCAGCGTTACCGACTGCCAGACCGCCGCTCAGGCCATGATCCAGCGTAACCCCGTCGGCGTGTTCTGCACCAACTCCGGCTCTGTTGACGGCATGCTCGCTTCCACCGCCGACGGTTCCGACCTCGATCGTACCAATGGTCGTTATAAGGACATGATCGTCATCGGCTTTGACTCCGGCGCGACCCTGCTCAACGCCATCCGTAACCAGTGGTTCCACGGCGCTGTTACCCAGGATCCTTACATGATCGGTTACTATGCCATCGAGCTGGCTGTTAAGACCCTCAACGGCGAAGCCGTAGACGAGATCGTCGATACCGGCTGCCAGTATTACACTCACGAGAACATGGACGATCCCGCGATCGCCGCTCTGCTCTACGAATAATAGAATAGATAAGACATACTGGGGCAGCCGGTTCCGGCTGCCCCGAATAATAAAAACCTGCTTACTGTTTTGAAACGAATCCGAAATATATGTCCGAACGCTTTCGGAAAGACGAACATGCAATATCACCGGTTTCCGGTTTATCCGATAAATACTGAATCAAAGGAGTCAAACCATGCTTCTGAACGTACCTAAAAACCTTTCTCCCGAGCTTCTCGCAACTCTATGCGAAATGGGTCACAGCGATGTGATAGTGCTCGGCGACGCAAACTTCCCCGGCAAGCGCTTTGCGCACGAGGGCAACTGCAAGTTCCTCCGTGCCGATGGCATCTCAGGGCCTGCCCTTTTGGACGCGATACTGACAATGATACCTCTCGATTCCTATGTTGAAACTCCCGTTATGCTTATGCAGACGATGGACTGCGATAAGGATCTCGAAATTCCCATCTGGGATGAATATAAAAGGATAGTGGCAAAACACGATAAGCGCGGCGAGAAAACCGTCGGATTCCTTGATCGCTTTGTTTTCTACGAAAAAGCACAGAAGTCCTATTGCATAGTTCAAACCGGCGAAGAAGCCGTTTATGCGAATGTTATGCTGCAGAAAGGCGTCGTTAAATAATGGATCGCGAGCTGCTTCTCGGTATAGATATAGGAACAAGCGCTTGCAAGCTCGTGCTGTTCAAGCCTGACGGCAGTGCTGTTTCCAGCCGTACCGAAAGCTATACAACTCAATACCCCCATCCGGGCTGGGTGGAGCAGGATCCCGACGACTGGTGGAACGCGGTATGCCGCGGTCTGAAAACCATGTTTTCCGATGGGAGCGTCTGCGCAGACGAGGTCGCCTGTATAGGCATAGACGGTCAAAGCTGGTCCGCTATCCCCGTCGATGCTGACGGTAACGTGCTCATAGGCGACCCGATATGGATGGACACGCGCAGTGAGAGCATCTGCGAGCGCATCAACGCCGAGCTTGGAGAGGAAGATATCTTCTCGCTTTGCGGAAATCCGCTCAAAGCGCAGTACACCACCGGCAAGATCGTCTGGTTCAAGGAAAATGAACCGCAGATATATAGAAGGACAAATAAGTTTCTCCAGTCCAACAGCTTTATCGCTTACCGCCTCAGCGGGGAGATCACTCAGGACATAAGCCAGTGCTACGGCCTTCACTGCTTCGATATGCGAAAAGGGCGGTATGACGAGGCAATGTGCTCCTCACTTGGGATAGAGCGCAGTCTTCTTCCCGAAATATCCTCCTGTCATGAGATAATTGGGCATGTAAGCCGGCAGGCAAGCCTTCTTACCGGGCTTGCCGAAGGTACTCCTGTCGTGGCAGGCGGTTTGGACGCGGCTTGCAGTACGCTTGGCGCTGGAGTTCTCCGCAGCGGAGAAACTCAGGAGCAGGGCGGTCAGGCAGGCGGCATGAGCATATGTCTTGACAGCTACAGCGCCGACCCGCGCTTGATACTCAGCTTTCACGTCGTACCCGGACGCTGGCTTTTGCAGGGCGGCACCACGGGCGGCGGCGGAGCCCTTCGATGGTTTGAAAAAGAGTTCGGCTCGCAGGAGCGCATCCATGCCCTAGAAAGCGGCAGGTCGTCCTTCGAGCATCTGAGCGAACTGGCTCAAAGCTCCCCTGCCGGCAGCAATGGCGTGATATTCCTTCCGTATATGGCTGGCGAGCGTTCGCCGCTCTGGGATGCAAACGCAAAGGGCGTGTTCTATGGTTTGGATTACAGCAAGACACGCGCCGATATAGTCCGGGCCATTATGGAGGGCGTAGCATTCTCGCTGAGACATAATCTGGATATATCCGAAGCCGCGGGAGCGGGCGTACAGGTGCTTCGCGCCACCGGAGGCAGCGCTAATTCACAGGTATGGACACAGATAAAATCGGACGTGACAGGCAAGCGCATCGATGTGCCCGGCTCCGACATGGCTACGACGCTTGGCGCCGCAATGCTTGCGGGAGTGGGCGTAGGGATCTATAAGGATTTTGAAGACGCCGTTTCACGCACGGTACATACGCGCTGCAGCTTTAAACCCGATAAAGGCAATTTTAAGGTATACGATGATAATTATAAAACGTATCTGGCTTTATATCGCCAGCTAAAAGGAATCATGAACGGCAAGGAGTGTGTTTAACAATGAAAGCAGCCGTATTGCTTGCGAATATGGATATGCAATATCAGGATTGGCAGATGGCGGAGCTACAGCCGGACGGCGTGGTCGTTCGCGTGGCAGCCTCGGGAATCTGCGGTTCTGACATACCTCGGTTTTATAATAACGGCGTGCATTTTTATCCCATCGTGCTTGGTCATGAGTTTTCCGGCGAGGTCGTTGAGATCGGCAGCGCCGTCAAGACCGTGAGGATCGACGATCGCGTTTCCGGAGCGCCGCTTCTTCCCTGCATGCAATGTCCCGACTGTCAGCAGGGCAACTACTCGCTGTGCAAGCACTACAGCTTCATCGGCTCGCGTCAGCAGGGAAGCAACGCAGAATATGTGACCATTCCCGAGCGAAACGCCATAGTATTCGATAAGAGCATACCCTTCGAACGCGGCGCGATGTTCGAGCCCTCCACCGTGGCTCTCCACGGCGTTCTGCAATGCGACTACAAGGGTGGTGGAAGCGTCGCCATACTCGGCGGCGGAACTATAGGGCTTTTCACGATGCAGTGGGCTAAACTGCTTGGCGCCAAACAGACCGTCGTATTCGATATCAGTCCCGAACGCCTAGCTCTGGCTAAACGCATGGGAGCAGAGCTTACTCTTGACACGAGGGACGCGGGATTCATGGAAAGCGCGATGGATTTCACACATGGCGGCTTCGATTATGTATTCGAGACAGCAGGCGCCGTTCCTACCATGAAGATGGCTTATGCGCTTGCAAAGAACAAAGCTCATCTCTGCTTTATCGGCACTCCGCATACGCAGATCAGCTTTACTCCCTCCGAATGGGAGAACCTGAACCGCAAGGAATTCCGCATGACAGGCTCATGGATGAGCTACAGCGCCCCCTTCCCCGGCAAGGAATGGACTATGACGGCGGAATACTATGCTGACGGACGGCTCTGTTTTGACGAGGGGCTTATCGGCGCACGGTATCCGATGGAAAAAGCACAGCAGGCCTTTATGCTTTTTCAGACCCCCGGTGCCGTAAAAGGAAAGATACTATTGATGAACGAGCCGTATTACACAAACGCCGTACAGGCGCGGGAATAATTCATTCAGGCAAAACAAGGAGGTAATAGCATGGAACACATCAATCCCAATCTCGTGCCTAAGCGCACCTTATTTGACGGCAATACCATGCCGGCTATAGGCATGGGGACCTTCGGATCTGACCGTTTCAGTCCCGAGCAGGTCAGCGCCGCCGTCGCGGGAGCCATCGAGGTGGGTTATCGTCTTTTCGACTGCGCCGCCGTATACGGAAACGAGGATATGATAGGCGACGTTTTCCAAAATGCCTTTAACAAAGGGATCGTTAAACGCGAGGAGCTCTTCATTACCACAAAGGTATGGAACGATATGCACGCTCAAGGCGATGTACTGTTATCCTGCGCGAAGAGTCTGCGCGATCTCCATCTAAGCTATGTGGATCTCTTCTTTATCCACTGGCCTTTTGCCAACTATCATGCGCCCGGATGCGACGGTGACTCGAGAAATCCCGACAGCAAGCCCTTTAACGTCGATGCGTTCATGAATACATGGCGCCAGTGCGAGCGGCTCGTAGACATGGGGCTGGTAAAATACATCGGCATGAGCAATATGACTATCCCCAAGCTTGACGCGGTACTGCCCTTATGCCGGATAAAGCCGGCGGCTGTCGAAGCCGAGCTCCACCCCTGCTTCCAGCAGCCCGAGCTGTTCGATTATCTCGTCAAACGCGGCATACAGCCTATCGGCTTCTGCCCCGTCGGTTCGCCTTCGCGTCCCGAGCGCGACACCACGCCCGACGATGTCTCTGATATACAGTGTCCCGAGGTCGTGCAGGTCGCGAAGGCACATAATGTTCACCCCGCGATAATCTGCCTGAAATGGGCTGTGCAGCGCGGACAGACTCCCATACCCTTTTCCGTATCGGAAAGCCACTATGCGCAGAATCTGCGCTGCGTGACCGAGGATCCGCTCACGGAAGCCGAGATGGAGGTTTTGAAGAAGGCCGACCGTAACTGCCGACTGATAAAAGGGCAGGTATTCCTTTGGCCCGGAGCCACCGATTGGCGCGCGCTTTGGGATGAGGATGGCGTAATCACGAAATAAAGGAGAATCCATGCAAAGCGAACAGTTTTTCCGTTCCCTTATCAGCGCGCAGAAATCCGGCGACGCGCAAGGGATATGCAGCATTTGCAGCGCAAATGCCTATGTGATAGAAGCCGCGATGGAATTTGGACGCGACGGCAACAAGCCCGTGCTTGTTGAAGCCACCACCAATCAGGTCAATCAATTCGGCGGCTATACCGGAATGCGCCCTTCCGATTTCATGAGCTATGCTTTGAAAATAGCGCAGAATGTCGGCCTGCCGCAGGATCAGCTCATTCTCGGAGGCGATCATCTCGGTCCGCTGACATGGAGCGGGGAAAAGGAAAGCACGGCTATGTCCAATGCCGAGGAGCTTGTCAAAGACTTTGTAAGCGCCGG
>CAYPAH010000109.1:0-6846 GCA_964408655.1 uncultured Oscillospiraceae bacterium
TTGAAGCTGTTCACTCAAGTTTTTTCGTTAATCCCTGTGTGAACGCTCCAAATGCCGTCTCTTTTTGTTATTGTGTTATATTCCAGATTTTCTCGCTTGCAGACCACCGTTTCGCATAATCCCGTTTCCCTATGGCCGCCGTGAACGGTTCAAAAAGAAAGCTTTTTATCGTCGATAGTACTGTGTCAAAATCGTCTGTCTTCGTGCCAATTTTTCGGATAAACGCTTTCCACTTCTTTTGCATTGCGGTATCCTCAGCAAAACTTATAACCTGTTCAAATTGCTCTGCGCTGAAAGTATGCTTACGGTTCATAAATGTTTTATACAGAGCTTCCACAAGGATCTCACCCTCAAAATCGAATTTATTCGCAAGGTAATATATATCGTAATAGTCTTTCATTCGGCTTGAAAATTCCATTAAGCTGAGAATAGCGTCAAGCTTTTCTGCAACGGTAGTTTCAATAGAATATGTATTTACTATAGGAGACGCAAAACCGCCAAGCTGCGTCGGAATTTTGCGTTTTTCCTGTTTTGGTACTATCACATCGCCAACACCGAAATCTAAGCTGAACGATGTACGAGTATTTTTTATATGTGCAACGATTGAAGCTCCTACGCCCGCGTATTTCTTTTGAACGGCAATCGGTACAGGCTCGCCAAGTTCAAAAGTCACAAAATCATTGCCTGTATCAACGGCTATGATTTCTTTAAGAATCGCTTTCAGCTCTGCAGGCGTATTCGGCATTTGTCTAAGAAGAAAATCTACATCAACAGTAATCCGGCTGTCGAAATCAGTAATGGAATAAATGAATAATCCGCCTTTTAACACTAATTTCTCTGCGTATTTTGATTTTTCCAATCTGCGCAGGAACTCTTCCTGGCAAAAAAGCTGTAAACATAGCTGATAGCTTCGTCCGCTTTCCGCAGCTTTGTTTTTTAGCCTGGCAAGCACGGACGCCCCCATATCAACCATTGAGCAGTACCTCCATTACATTCATCAGCTTTGCGTAAAGCCGCATTTCTTTTGCATATTTAGAAAGATTGCCAAGATTTTTCTTTTCATCAGCGATATAGGCATTAACGGCTTTGTTAAACATTTCGTTATCAAGTTTTGATCGATATTTAAAACAATCGCATATAGTGCGCTCGCGGTCATATACATAAAGCTGTACGCCATTAAAATCATCAACGGTTTTACCAAGTTCGATAAACCTTTTTTGAATATAGTAAGCTTTCATCGAAACCTCCCGCAGGTTCTTTGCGGTTCTCGCCATTGTACGAGGAATAGCTATCGACCATTCGCGAGGCGCAAAATCATTATAGCCGTAATGAAACAGCGCGGACTCGACACAAACGATCCCTTGCGGCAAAAGTGCCGAAAGCAGTTGTTCTTCCGTTATACTTTTATTTTTTGCGAGCTGGTAAAATCCGTGTCTTATGCGCTCAATATATCCCTGCTTGCAAAGCATAAAAACATCGTGGCTTTTAAGCCCCGCGGAAATAAGATCAGCTGTTTTTACGATTTCACCGACTTCCTTAAATACGTTTTGCGCGATTTGCAGATTAGTCAAAGCGTCACCAACTTTCTACACGCATTATTTCATATCTGTATGCAAGATCATTATAACACGGGAAGCAGAAAATCAAAACGAGTTTCAACATGCATTTTTATATTTTTGCGTGTATAAAATCAACAAAATTCTCCTAAAACCCTGCTATGCACTAAAAGCAAAGAATAATACTATTTACAAAATGCCATGTAAAGAAAGGTCAACATGTACCGGCATGTCCCGCTCCCCCGCTTTATTTATCCGTGATTTTCAGCGGCCGTGCTGCAAACTAAAAAAGACGGCGATCGCCGTCTTTTTAAAACGTGATGCGCTCTCACATCTCCCAATAGGCAAAGCCGAGCTTTTCCGCCGTTTCCTTGCCGAATATGCCCTTCACGTCCACAAGTACGGGGCGGCTTCCTGCGCTATAGAGCTTCAAAAGCTCTTCAAGCCCCATCTCGCGGTATTGCTTATGCGCAACAGCAAAGATAAGGCAGTCCATTTCGCGTATCTCATCCTGCCCGGCCAGCTTTATCCCGTATTCGCGCTCCACCTCCGCGCTCTCGGCGCAGGGGTCGCATATGATCGGCTCAACTCCGAATTCCTTGAGGCGTTTTATTATATCGACGACCTTGGAATTTCTAACGTCGGGGCAGTCCTCCTTGAAGGTGACGCCCATTATGCCAAGCCGCGCTTTTCTGACCACCTTATCCGTTTCGATAAGCTTTTTGATGCAGCAATCCGCCACGAAAGAGCCCATGCCGTCGTTCACAAGGCGTCCGGCGCTGATTATGCGGCTGTGATAGCCCATCTGCTCGGCCTCATAGGTGAGATAATACGGGTCGACGCCTATGCAGTGGCCGCCCACCAGACCCGGGCGGAATCCAAGCGCGTTCCATTTGGTGTTCATCGCGTCTATAACGTCGTTCGTGTTTATGCCCATGCGGTCAAAGGCCATGGCCAGCTCGTTGACAAAGGCTATGTTTATGTCGCGCTGGCTGTTTTCGCATACCTTCGCCGCCTCCGCCACCCTTATGCACGAGGCCTTATACACATTATCGACTACCAGCGCGTATACCCCCGCTATCTCCTCGCGGATGTCCTCGCTAAGTCCCGACACTATCTTGCTTATGTTTTTAAGGGTATGCACCCTGTCGCCCGGATTTATGCGCTCGGGCGAATAGCCCACGCTGAAATCCACTCCGCATTTCAAGCCCGAAGCCTCTTCAAGCAGCGGCACGCACACATCCTCCGTCACCCCCGGATATACCGTGGATTCATAGACCACTATAGAGCCCTTGCTCAAATATTTTCCAAGCAGGCGCGAAGCCTCCGCCACGGGCGTAAGATTAGGCGTTTTATCGGCGTTCACCGGCGTAGGCACGGCCACGATAAAAAATCCCGCCTCAAGAAGGCGCTTCGGGTCGTCGGTAAATTCCACGCTCGTCGCTTTTACGGCCTCGTCCCCAACCTCGTTGGTGGGATCGAAGCCTGCCTTATACCTTTCGATCTTGGCGCTGTTCACGTCAAAGCCGATCACCTCTACAAGCTTCGCAAAGGCGACGGCCAGAGGCATACCCACATAGCCAAGCCCCACTACCGCGAGCTTTTCGGTCTTGCCAAGCAGTCTTTCGCGATGCATAACGGCATACCTCCTTTTTTGATCGAAAGAGTGTTTATTCGCTAGAACATTCTGAAAAGGTTCTCGTTGAACCAGCTATATCCGAAATCTATCTGGGGAAGCACCCCTATGCGCCTAAGCAGGCCGAGCACCACCCAGCCCATGATCGCAAGGCCGATGATATTGAGCACGAAAACTATTCTTGCGTTTCTCGCCCTTTTAGCGCGGCGCATCTCCATTTCAGGCGTCATCGTCGGCTCGTGAGGTTCAAGCTGTTCGTCGCTCTCATCCTCAGCGGGACCTTCATATGGCGCGGGGCCAAGCTTATCCTCCGCCTCCTCGGCGGCCTTTTCGGCGGCCAGACGGGCTTCCTCTTCTGCTTTTGCGGCCTCCTCGGCGGCGCGGCGCTCCTGCGCGGCTATTCTTTCGGCCTCTTTCCGCGCTGCCTGCGCGGCTCTCTTTTCATCGGCCGCCCTTTGGCTTCTCTGCTGATCTCTGATTATTGCATCCGCTCTCGCGGCCTCTTGATTATCCGCGCCCGGCGCCTGCGCGTAAGGCGGCGCATATTGCGGAGCGCTTTGGCCTTGCGGCGGCGGATATTGCCCCTGCGCGTATTGCGGCGGCGGATATTGCCCCTGCGCGTATTGCGGCGGCGGCGCGTATGGCTGTCCGTAAGCTGGCGCATACGGCGGGGCAAACTGCGGCGGCGCGTATGGCTGTCCGTAAGCTGGCGCGTATGGTGGAGCGTACTGCGGCGAATACGGCGTATAAGAAGGCTGATAGGGCGGGTAAGGCTGATTAGGCGGATATTGCGAGTTCTGATAATACTGCGGCGAAGAATAATAATCCATCGCCAAAGGCGGCTCGAGCGCCTTGAATCTGAGCACCTCCTCCAAGGTAAAGCCATGAAGCTGCAAAGCCACGTCAACGGGATTTTCCCCGTCGTCCAGGCAGCCAAACGCGCGTTTGAATACGTTTTTTACGGCCGTTTCGGTTCTTTCTCTATCTATAAGATAAGTGGCCGTTAGCTGTCTGACCGCGCCGAAATGAGCGCGCAGAAGATCTTCCTTCGCTTGTCTTGTCGCCTCGTCCGGCCTGCCGTTCAGCGTTTCCATCGCAACTCCTTAATAGCGGTGGCTAAAAAGCCACATTTACCCAGTTTCGTTTATACTTTGTGTATTTTATCACAGGCTAATATGTAAAGTCTATGAACTTTTGCTTATATTTCATTCTTTTGCATTAATTTGTACTTTTCTGTTCACATATCGGCGCTTTATTTTGTTTACTAATGAGCCTGTCTTGCTGTATAATGTTTAATTAAGATTATATGCCCTTTCGCGGGCGGAAAGCGAACGTTATAATGAAATTTTTCACAGGAAAGGGAAACAGGCCGAAAAGAAGCAGCGGAAACGTTGAGGATGTTCTTTTAAAGACCCGAAACGACCGGCGCAGCCTTTCGTACGTTCCCGACCCCGCCGGCGTTCGCAAACGTGTTGACCGCCGCGGCAACGCCGAGGATCTGCCCACGGACAACACCGCCCTGCGCGAGCGCATAGCCGAAACGGGAGCCAGGCACATCGCGGAATATGAGGTGACGGCCTCCATAACGGACGAACAGGGCATACGGCGCAATATCGTTTGCAAAAGCGAGGATATTTCGACCACCGGAATACTCGTTATGCTTTCAAACCCCAAGGACGCCAACACTTTTGAAAAGGCAAAATCCATAAAGCTTCGCTTTTCCATCGCCCCCGGCACCATGCCCGAGGGCTATGAGATGGACGTAAACATAGGCGCTAAATGCGTTCGCCGCCGCCAGACGCCTTCGGGCAGGATAGAGCTTGGGCTTGCCTTCACCGAAACGCTCGCCCAATACGCGGACAAACGCAAAAACCACAGCATGGTGCTCGTTTCCACAATAAGCCTTATCTTCATAACGCTTATGATTATTCTCATGCGCATGGAGAGCATAATCTATTTTCAGTTCAACCGCATACTCTATACTTACAGCATAGTCGCGGCGCTGTTTTTGCTCACCCGCTATATTTTCGGCGCGATGTATCGCCCCGTGCCGATAAACCCCGACTTTACGCCGGGCGTTACCGTAATAATCCCCTGTTTCAACGAAGAAACATGGATAGAGCGCACGATAACGAGCTGCATAAATCAGGATTATCCCGCCGACCGCCTTGAGGTCATAGTAGTTGACGACTGCTCAACGGACAGATCCGTTAGAAAGATACGCCGCACCATTCGAAAGCTCAGCGAAGAAGGCGAAAGATTCGGCGTTTCAAAGCGGCTGCATTATGTTGTGCAGGAAAAAAACATGGGCAAGCGCGAGGCTATGGCTCGCGGAACGAAGCTTGCCAAGCACGACTATGTGGTTTTCGTCGATTCGGACAGCTTTTTGAATCCCTTCGCCATCCGCGCGCTGGTGCAGCCCTTTCAAGATCCCAAGATGGGCGGCGTTTCCGGCAGGACGGACGTTGCGAACACCTATACGAACGCGCTGACAAAAATGCAGTCCGTAAGATATTATATTGCTTTCCGTATATTCAAGGCTGCGGAGGCGCATTTCGACGCGGTGACATGCCTCTCGGGGCCGCTTTCCTGCTATAAAAAAGAATATGTGCTTGAAAACATAGATCTATGGCTCAATCAGCGCTTCCTCGGGCAAAAGGCCACCTTCGGGGACGACCGCGCCATGACGAACTTTTTGCTGCGCCACCACCGCACCTCTTATCAGGACACGGCGGTGTGCTCCACCATCGTGCCAAACGACCATAAGTCATTTTTAAAGCAGCAGATGCGCTGGAAGCGCTCATGGCTCAGAGAATCTATGCTCGCAGGCAGCTTTATGTGGCGCAAGGAGCCTTTTATGTCCTTTTCGTTCTATATCGGTATGCTGGTGCCTATAGCCGCGCCGGTCGTCGTTATATATAACCTTGTTTATGTGCCTATAGTTCACGGCGTTTTCCCGATGACCTTTATATTGGGACTTATCGCCATGGCGCTGATGATGAGCTTTGCGCAGCTTTTGCTGAGAAAGAGCAGCACCTGGCTCTTCGGGCTGTTCTTCTGCATATATTATGAGGCCGTGCTGCTATGGCAGATGCCCGTGGCGTGGTTCACCTTCTGGAAATCCACATGGGGCACGCGAATGACCGAGGCCGACGTTAAGGCCGCCTCGTATGCCGAGCGCCGCCGCATAAGAAAGCAGGAACTTGAGAAAGAGAGGGAGTGGCTCGATGCCTGAATATATACCCGATCCGGCATTGCTCAGCGTTAAAGACAGAAAAAAGGCCGTGCGCAGCGTTGTTCAGGCTTTGTTCCTGCTCTGCCTGATATTGCTTTATGTGAGCGCGGTCATAGATTATCCCAAATATCAGGCATATCAAAAGACCGATCCTGGCGCGGTGACGGGCGTTGACAACGGCTTCGTCTCTATTTCTTATACCGGCGTCGCCCGCGGCGAGGATGAAAACCTTATTTCTTCAGATAAGCTCAAGGAGCATTTGCAGTCCCTTAAAAATTCGGGCTATGTCACCATAACGCAGCAGGATCTGTATGATTATTACGACAAGGGTAAGGCTCTGCCCGAAAGGGCGCTCTTCCTCTTTTTTGAGGACGGACGGCGCGACACCGCGATATTCTCCCAGACCGTGCTTGAAGATC
>CAYPAH010000110.1:0-6796 GCA_964408655.1 uncultured Oscillospiraceae bacterium
CAGCTCTCCACCGCTCGATGAAGCTCCCGCATCCTCCGCTCCGTTATAATAATCGTTGAACGAAAGCGAGGCGCTCGGATAATCGCCGTCGAGCAGGCGCTTGTTGAAGTCCGCCGAAATCCCCTTCGCGATAGCGTAAAGCGAATCGAGCTGCTCGCGGTCGTCATCGCCGGTAGGCTGGCCGCGCACGGCCTTTTTTGTGAGCGCGTGGGCGTAATCGCCAAGCTGAACCACAAAACGGTTCAGCGCCCTGCCGTCAAGATGCGGCTCCGGTATCTGCGACATCAAGCTGACCGCCGAGCCCGAAAGCCGCCACACATCATCAAGCAGCAGCACGGTTTGATTCGGCGCGCTGACCACCTGCAATTTTCCCAGAGTCACAGACAGCTCTTCCATAACGCCCGCAAGCTCGACAAAGGCGCGGGCGTAGCCGTTTTCCACAGCCGTTTCATACGCCTCGGCCTCGGCGCTGCGCGCCGCCGCCCAAAGGCTCGTTACCAGAAGCGCAAGGGCAAGCGCGAGCGGTATGCCCCAGCGTATCACATTGTTCATCGTTCTTGCCGACATAATATCCTCCTGTTTATCCTTCGCTCCCGCCCAAGTAAGCTGAGGAGGGGCGTCTCCAGCAATAATTTGATTCCGGCTTTGACGAGCTGCGCGTCAAAACGGATCAGCCCCTGGTGGCCGCTCCCTTTCTTTTTTTGCCGCCCGCGCCCGAAGGCGCAGGCAAAAATGGAAATCTAAGACAAAGCATCAAAAAAATGCATGGCTGCCGATAGTCACGGTTATCGGCCTGCTGAGCATCCACTTGTTGGTGGATTTAGAAGGGTTATGATAATAAAGGCAGCCGTTGGTCGGGTCGTAGCCGTTCATGGCGTCGCGCGCGGCCTTTATCGACTCTTCATCGGGAGCCATGTTTATCTGCCCGTCCTTCACCACGTCGAAAGCGCCGCTTTGATAGACCACTCCAGCTATCGAGCCGGGGAAGGACGAGCTTTCCACACGATTGAGCACCACGGCGGCCACGGCCACCTTGCCCTTATACGGTTCTCCCCTCGCCTCGCCGTAAACGAGCCGCGCAAGAAGATAAAGGTCGCTCGAGCCCGAGCCGCCGCCACCGCTTGAGCCGGATGAGCCTCCTCCCGACGAAGAAAGGCTCATGCCAAGCGCCTTTGCCGTGCTTTGCCCTACCACGCCGTCCGCGCTCAACCCGTTTTTCTTTTGAAAGGCGATAACGGCCTCTTTTGTTGCCTTGCCGAAATGCCCGTCTACCGCGCCGAAATAATAGCCCCATCTTTTGAGCTTGGTTTGCAGCTGCTTAACCTCCTCGCCCTTGCTGCCCTCGCGTATCGCCGCCGCCGAGACCGCCGACGCGCACAGCATAAGCAGAAGCAGCATCGAAAGCAGCAGGGGGAGCGTTATCATCCTTCTTTTGCTCATTCTCGTTTTCTCCTTTTTCAGACCATTCGCTAAGGAGGCTTTTCCACTTTATGCTTCCATCCTCCTCATATTCAATTTCCCCATTAGGCCCTTCCAATATGCATAGCGGCGGAAAGAGCACGCACCACCAGTTATGCCCCTTTCCTTCGCCCAGCACTATGCGAAGCGCGGAATAGTCGCCCTCGGGATAGATCCGCCCGCCATACTCGCGGCCGGGGAAGGCATATACGCCCATGCAGAGCCGCGAGGAATAGGCGCAGCCGTTTTCCCGAAGGAGGAGATCGACCCTTTCTATAAGCCTGCCCGCGTCCGCCATGAGCAGCTCCGCCGCCTCGTCGCGGCTTTCGGCTTCGGCTAAAAGCTCCCGCTCTGTCTCAAGCACCGCGTTTCTAACGAGCATTTTTACGCTTTGGTCGCGCGCGCTGTCGGAGTTCGCGAGAATGTGCAGCCTTAAAACCCCCGAATATGGCCTTTGCCTGTATGAAACGGCGCAGAAGAGCAGAGAGAAGGCAAGGATCAAAAGAGAAAAATTAAAAATAAATTTATTCATGCTGGAGAGTATGTACAAAAGAGAAGAAAAATAGACTATAATAAGCGGGATGATTATTGAGGCAAAAGCAAAAATAAATCTCTCGCTGGACGTGCTTGGAAAACGCGCCGACGGCTATCACGAGCTGCGCTCTATCATGGCCGAAACGGGGCTAAAGGATATTCTGACTATTGAAAAAGCAAAGGATATCCGCGTTGAATGCGATCTCCCCCTGCCTGTAGACAACACGGCATACCGCGCGGCGGCCTTGTTCATGCAAAAATGCGGAGGCGGCGCGCATATATATATAGAAAAACACATCCCCTCAGAGGCGGGCATGGGCGGCGCTTCGGCGGACGCGGCGGCGGTGCTTCGCGCCTTGCAGGCTTTATACGGCGAGCCGCTTTCAGAGCTTGAGCTTTATGCGCTGGGCAAGGCCGTTGGCGCGGACGTTCCCTTTTGCCTTCACGGGGGCTTCGCGCTTTGCGAGGGGATAGGCGAAAAGCTCACGGCGCTTCCTCCCCTTCACGCGCCCGTGCTGCTCATCAAGGGAGAAAGGGGCGTATCTACCGCGGCGCTCTTTAGGGGCTTGAAGCTGCCGCTTGAGCATCCCGACACGGCGGCGATGATATCAGCGCTTGAAAGAGGGGATATAGGCGCGCTCGCGGCTAAGCTCTTCAACGCGCTGGAGACCCCCGCCGCCGCGCTTTTGCCGGAGATAAGAAGCCGCAAGGAAAAGCTTATGCAAAACGGGGCGCTGGGTGCTTGCATGACGGGCTCGGGCTCATGCGTTTTTGGCTTATTCGAAAGCAAAGAAAAGGCTCTTTGCGCGCTTGACGCTTTCAAAGGCGAAGCGTTTGCGTTTTTAAGCGCTATTTGATAGAATGTTACTGCCTTGGCGGGCAGATATGATTTAAAGTAAGAGGAAGTGGAGCGCTTGGCTATTTCTAAGCATAAAAAAATACATCTTGTCGGCATAGGCGGCTGTTCTATGAACGGACTTGCCATGATACTCAAATCCCGCGGTTATGAGGTGCAGGGCTCAGACAGAAGTGAATCCCCCTTCACTGAGCGGCTTTGCGAAATGGGCGTGCCGGTGTTTATCCCTCAGCGCGCGGAAAACCTCGGCGACGCCGATCTTGTTATATACTCGGCGGCTATAAAGCCGGATAATCCCGAAAGAGCCGCCGCGAGAGAGCGCGGCATTCCCGAAATGGAGCGCAGCGTTGCCCTGGGCGAGCTTTCAGAGGGCTATAAAGAGGTCGTTGGTATCGCGGGCTGCCACGGAAAGACCACGATAAGCTCTATGCTTGCGCTGATAAGCGAAAAGGACGCGCTCAACGCCACGGTGCATGTGGGCGGTTTTGTTGATTTTATGCAGGGCGGCACACGCATAGGCTCGCATGAGCTTTTTATCACGGAGGCCTGCGAATATGTAGAGAGCTTTTTAACGCTGAAGCCCACGGTGGCGCTTATCAACAATATAGATAACGACCATCTCGATTATTACAGGGATATAGAGCACATAACGGACGCTTTTCGCAAGTTTCTCGCCTTGCTGCCTGAAAACGGAGTTTTCATCGGCTGCACGGATGATAAGCGCGTGGCTTCCTTTATGGAAAAGCGGCGCGAAAGTAAAAAAGGCCGCAACATAAGCTACGGACTTGAAAACGCGGATTACACTCCCGCAAACATAGAATATAACGGCGAGGGCGCGCCCTCATTCGATCTTATGCACAAGGGCGAAAAGCTCGGGCATATCGTTATGCATGTTCCCGGAGAGCATATCGTTATCGACGCTATGGCCGCGGCCGTGGTGGCGCTTACCCTCGGCGCTCATATGGAAAAAATAGCCGAAGCGCTTTGCGAGTTCCGCAACACCCGCAGAAGATTCGAATTTTACGGCGAGCGCGGCGGCGTTAAAATATATCACGACTATGCCCACCACCCCGCCGAGATACGCGCGGCTCTGGACGCGGCCTCGCGAGTGCCGCACAATAAGCTTTGGTGCGTTTTTCAGTGCAACAGCTACACAAGAGCGAAAACTCTCTTTACGGAAAATGTAAGCTGCTTTGAAAAGGCCGACTTCGTGCTCGTGCCCGATATTTATCCGGGACGCGAAACTGACGACGGCAGCATTCACGCCCGCGACATGGTCGCCGCCATCACGAATAACGGCGATAACGCGCTGTATCTTGGCAGCTTCGAAAAAATAAGAGAGCATCTCGACGCCGAAATGAAAGAGGGCGACATAATCATCACCCTCGGCAGCGGCGACGTTTATCAGCAAACGAAAAAGCTCTTATAAAAAGTCGATTACCCATCAGTAATCAAGCTAAAGCGTTTGTTCGTTGCTAAAAGGCTCTCCCGAAAACGGGAAAGCCTTTTTCTGTTGCTTTTTATTCCGGCATTCCCGCTCATGTCGTTTCACGCTTATGCGGCAAAAAACATATCGCGGCGCGCAAAGCCCCTGATCGCTGATCTGTAATTACTCGCTGATCTTCTCATATCCCAGCAGCTCTATCCTGTTGGAAACGAAGCCCGTGTGCTTTTCCATCTCGCCTCTAAGGGCGGTGGATAAATATTTTTTGTTGTCGTCCGCAAAAACGGTGGCGACTTTTTTATCCTTTAGCTTCGCGTCAAGCTGTATGGCGCCAAGAAGGTTCGCGCCCGAAGAGATGCCTACGCCAAGCCCAAGCTCGCGGGCAAGCATACGCGCCATGTTCATGCTGTCGCGGTCGTTCACCTGTATCACCTCGTCGATGGCGCTGCGGTCAACGATAGTGGGGATAAAGTCGTCGCCTATGCCCTCTATGCCGTGCGGCCCTTTTACGCTTCCGCCCGAAAGCAGCGGCGCGGCGTCCGGCTCTACGGCCGCGCTGACTATGGGGTGATCCTCGCGAAGGCGCTTGCTAACGCCCATAAGCGTGCCGCCCGTGCCCACGCCCGCAACAAAAGCGCCCACATCGGGCAGCTCCCTGAGTATTTCTGGTCCCAGACCCACATAATGCGAAAGAAGATTATCGTAATTGTTGAACTGATCCGTGCGGTATGCCTCCTCTTTTTGCGCAAAAAGATGCGCCCGCCTCAAAGCCGCGATAAAGCCGCCCTCCGCGCGGGAAACGGGATGCACCTGCGCGCCGTACATATTCATAAGCTCCCATCGTTCGCGGCTCGCCCAGTCCGGCATGAATATATGCACCGGATGTCCGAGACTGCCGCCTATGGCGGCTATGGCTATGCCCGTGTTGCCGCTCGTCACCTCAACGATGGGCTGTGCCTCTTTCAGCTCGCCCCGCTCCTTTGCCCTTTTCAAAACGAAAGCTACCATTCTGTCCTTTACGCTGCCCGTAAGATTGTAGCTTTCAAGCTTGGCGTAAACGCTTCTTTCAGCCCCGGCAAAGCGGTAATCGATCTTGACCAGCGGCGTATTGCCTATCGCGTTTGCTATTTTCTCCATATTCTTATCCTCCCTTGCAGCTGTTAAAAATATTTGATCCCTTCTTTTATGAAAGGAAGCAGGCAACAAAAAAAGCTATGCGCCTATGCACATAGCTCCGTTTTTTATTATACGGCTGCTCTTTGGACACAGGCACGGCTTAAAGGGAGCCGCCCGCATCCGCCGATATTACCCGGCTTAGGGGCGTCTCTGCGTCATACAACAACAGAAACATGCCTCAAAATTTTTCATGGCTCAATTATAAGCGAGTTACTAGGATTTGTCAAGCTTACACAGCCCGACAGCTTTCCCGCCCCTTTTTATATAAGATGCCGTTTGTCCGGTAAATGTGCAGGGTCGTTTTTGCCCCGCAAAACACAGTGTCTTTTGAAAAGCGGCTTATTCGCCAAGACGTTCGAGCATGGTGCGGTAGCCCTCCGCGCCGTAATTAAGGCATTTGCCCACGCGCGAAACCGTGGCCGTGCTTGCGCCGGTCTTCTCGGCTATGGCGCTGTAGGTCATGCCCGAATTCAAAAGGCGGGCGACCTCCCATCTTTGGGCGATCGAGTGCATTTCACTGATGGTACATATGTCCTCAAAAAACCTGTAGCAGTCCTCTTCCGTTTTCAGCGCAAGGATGGCCGCGAAGAGATGATCGGCTTCGTCGCTTTTTAATTTGCTTTCATACATAAGGGCTTTCCTCCTGATTTATACCTGCAATACCGCTTTGAGAAAGGCTTGCAGCCTTTCGCTCTTTGGTTCTGTGAAAAGCGTTTCCGGCCTTCCCTGCTCGATTATCTTCCCCTCGTCCATATATATGACGCGGTTGCTTATCTCGTGGGCAAAGCCCATTTCGTGCGTGACGAGCATCATCGTCATTCCCGTTTTTGCAAGGCGGCGTATGGCCTGAAGCACCTCGCCCGATATTTCCGGATCGAGCGCGCTGGTCGGCTCGTCAAAAAGCATGAGCTTGGGAGAGAGCGCAAGCGCCCTTGCGATGGCCACGCGCTGCTTTTGTCCGGCGGATATCTGCGAAGGATATTGGTTGGCCTTTGAAACAAGCCCCACCATATCCAGAAGCTCCATCGCGCGCTTGTTCGCCTTTTCCGGATTTTCTCCGTATATCTTCACCGGCGATATCGTCACATTCTGCAGCACCGTCAAATGCGGAAAAAGATTGAAATGCTGAAAAACCATGCCGCTCTTTCGCCCGATGCGCAAAAGCTCGCTTTCCTTGGCGTAGACCCCGTCCTTAACTATCAGATCGCCGTCGAGTATTATCGTGCCCTCCTCTATATGCTCAAGGCAGCACACGGATCTGAGCAGCGTCGATTTGCCGCTGCCGCTCGCGCCGATTATTGAAACTATCTCTCCGCTATCCACCGAGA
>CAYPAH010000111.1:0-6761 GCA_964408655.1 uncultured Oscillospiraceae bacterium
ATATAGAATGGCGCTTGACGCATTGGAAAAACATGAGCCGCTTCCGGATTATGTAAAAGATGAGCTTGAGCACACGAGCCACCGTCCTTTTTCTACCGGATTCGCTTTTAAGACTGACAGGGAAGAAAAACAATATACGAAGGACGCGCAATACATATCGGATATGCGTGTTGCGGCGCTTGTTTTATGCTACGATGCCGAAGATGGAACAGCGCAGATCGAGCAGCGAAACCGTTTTTTTAAAGGAGAGACCTTATCCATATTATCTCCGGGAGACGTAAGGCGAAGCGTCACAGTTGAGTGTATTTTTGATGAAACCGGAGAAGAAGTCGAGTCTGCGCCGCATCCCAAACAAAAGCTGAAAATAAAGGTGGATCAGCCGCTTAGGGCGGGAGACCTGCTTCGTTTGCTGAAAAAAACAGGACAAGAGCGGACATAATAAGACAAACATCCTTTTGCATAGTTTGAATCATCAAGTATTTGGAGGTTCTGACATGCTGGAGGCTTTTTGGAGTTTTTTTCAGAATATCTTTTTTTTCACCGGATATATCCAAAACAGCAATTCATTTCCCGAACCGCTTGCCCCCAACGAGGAAAAAGAATTTATAGAGAAAATGATCGCCGGAGACGACGAAGCGCGCAATGCTTTAATAGAGCATAATTTGCGCCTGGTAGCGCATATCGCAAAAAAATATGCAAATTCTCGCAGGGATTCGGATGACCTTATCTCTATAGGCGCGGTGGGACTTATAAAAGCCGTTTCAACCTTTAAGCCCGGGAAGGGCAACACTCTGGCCACTTATGCTTCAAAATGTATAGAAAATGAAATACTGATGTCGCTTAGAACAGAAAAAAAACAGGCGGGCGAGGTGTCGATAAGCGAGCCTATAGGAATTGATAAAGACGGGAACGAGATATCCCTTGCCGATATATTGGGCTGCGACCCGGATCAAACACACAACGAAGCGGAAAAGGCGATAACCGAAGCCCATCTTGTGAAGATGATAGACAGGAGCCTTAATAAAAGAGAGCAGACTGTCATCAAATTAAGATATGGAATACCCTCGGGCTTTGCCATGCCCCAGCGAGAGGTGGCGCTGATTTTAGGCATTAGCCGTTCATATGTATCAAGGATCGAAAAAAAGGCGCTTGGAAAGCTTCGTTCCGCTTTTTGGAACGAAAAAGCGGAAAAATGATATTTACAGCCTGTCATTTCATGTTTTTTTCAAAAACAGCTTGTTTGTAGCTTGGTATCTGTGATACTATTTCTTATGGCGTAAATTGGATTGAATTCCATGTAACAAACTTTGGAGGTAAAACCCTATGATTATGGCAGGCGATTTCAGAAAGGGCGTCACCGTTGAAATCGATGGACAAGTTTGGTCTATTGCTGATTTTCAGCATGTAAAACCTGGTAAAGGCGCAGCTTTTGTGCGCACAAGATTAAAAAACGTTATGACCGGCGCTGTTTTAGAGCGTACCTTCAGCCCCACGGATAAGTATCCTAAGGCGCACATCGAAACAAAAGAGATGCAATATCTCTATTCCGACGGCGAGCTTTATTATTTCATGGATACCGAAAGCTACGAGCAGTTGCCGCTTAACCGCTCTCAGGTAGAAGATGCGATCCCCTTTATAATTGAAAACGACAATGTTACCGTTCGTTTCTTCAAGGGCGTTCCTTTCTCTGTTGAGCCGGCCAACTTTGTTGAGCTCACGATCACCGAATGCGAGCCGGGCGTCCGCGGCGACACCGCTACCGGAGCAAACAAACCCGCTACGCTTGAGACCGGCTTCAAGATCACGGTGCCTCTCTTTGTAAACGAGGGCGATAAGATCCGCGTTGACACCCGTACCGGCGAATATATGGAGCGCGTATAAACCATTTTAAGATAAAGCGATAAGATAATTTGGAGGTAAGAGATGAGTTATATTAAAGAGAAAGTCGCATATTTGCGCGGCCTTGCTGAAGGAATGGAAATAGGCGGAGACGCGCAGGGAAAGCTTCTTAATGCGATGATTACCGCAATGGACGCCATGGCGGACGCTATCGACGAGAACGAAGCGGCAATCATGGAGATCGACGAATGCATAGATGATATCTATGAGGAGCTCGACTATGTGGACGAATATCTCTTCGACGACGAAGATGATGAATTTGACGACGATAACTTTATCGAAATGGAGTGCCCTTCATGCGGCGAGACCGTCTATTTTGACGCTGACATGATGGAATCCGGAGATGATCTTACCTGCCCGAATTGCAACACTGTTATGGTTCCGTCTTCTGAGGAAGATGTCTGATAATCAAAGCTTCAATAAAAAGGTTCCGGAATTCCGGAACCTTTTTTATTTTGTCTTTATCGCTGCCTCTGCAAAGCTGTTATCGACTAATTCTTCAAAGGGCACTCGTGCGCTGAGCTCTCCGGCATTATCAATGATATCCTGCAATCTTGAAAAAGCTTCTTCGCTCATAACAGGCGTTTTTGTCCATGCGTCGCTGGCTCTGTAGTTTTCCGCGACCAAAGTAAGCGTTTCTATGCCGGTATCGGGGAAATAAGGCTGAACTGCCTCGGCAATTTCTTTATCAGCGGCGCTCCAGGTCCAGCTTTGTGCTTTATATATGGCTCTTACAAAAGCCTCCACAAAGTCTCTGTCGCCTTCTATCGTTTCAGCGCGAGCCATAAAAGCCGTATAAGGGACCTCACCTGATTCCAGCCCGATGTTTGCGAGGATAAAACCCTTCCCTTCGGCTTGGAAGGCTGAGGCTGTAGGCTCAAAGAGGGTAACATAATCACCGGTACCGCTTTCAAAAGCGCCGCCCATAAGAGGAAATTGAATATTACTTATGACTTCCACATCATTTTCTATCCCGTGCATTTTCAAAAGATAAATAAAGGTCATATACGGCATTCCACCGGGGCGGCCTGCAATGACGGACTTTCCTTTCAACGATTCCCATGCAAATGCTTCGTTCGCATCTCTGCCTAATAAAAAAGAACCGTCTCTTTTTGTAAGCTGCGCGACTATACGGGGATAGTCTTCCTTACCTTGATTTTTTACATATACGGCGGTCTCCGGCCCCATCAAGGCAATATCCGCCTCTTTTGAAAGCAATGCGGTCATGCTTTTGTCGCTGCCGCCGCTGGTAACGATAGAAACATCAAGACCTTCCTCTGCAAAAAAAACCTTTTTCAACCGCAACATACATGGGCGCATAAAAAAGAGAGCGCGTTACCTCGTTGACTGTAACGCTTCTCATAGAGCTTTCCTGTGCGCAGCCAAAGGCTGAAAGGCAGAGTAAGAATAGCGATAGTATCAGTAGAAAGATTTTTCTCATTTTTTCCTCCTGAAGAAGATTATTACTTCAAATTATGCTTTCTTTCGGGATAATGTGTTATTTTTGTGTTTACATAAGCTCGTGATTGACAGTCTTGACACTTGTGTATAAAATAGTATGGTCGGTTAAAAATACCGGCCTATGCACAGAATTAAGGAGATATATCAATGCAGATGAATTCCCGAATCGTTGCTTTAGCTGTAGCTATAGTGATGATATTTAGCACTTTGATTGGCTGCAGCGCAGTTAATAACGATCCTGTGATCGGTAAAGTCGGTGATATTGATATCACTTATTCCACCTATGCCAACGCTCTTGAGTCCGTAAGACAGTATTATGATTACGGCGCTATCGAGGTGGAGAACACTGAAAATCCCATGCCAGAGCTTCGCGAAAAGGCTTTTGAGCAGGTCGTGGACTCTCTTATTCCCGTAGCAATAGCGCATAAGCGCGGCGTTACCTTGACCGCAGAGGATGAAGCCACTTTAGTTTCTATGGCTAAAGAGCAGCTTCAATCAGCTATCGATCAGGCTACGGCCGAGCTTGGCGAGGACGTTAAAGAAGAGGCCAAGCTTAATTACTTCGAAAAGATAGTCAAACAAAACGGCTATACTATGAAGCAATATGAAGAAATGATAAATAAGAACGTGCGCGAACAGATTCTTGCCGATAAAATGAAGGCTGAGGCAGAGGCCACTGCTGTTGCGTCTGAGGGCATAATGAAGCATTGGTATGAGGAAGAGATCAAATACGAAAAACAGGCATATGAAAAGGATCTCGGCGCATATTATAATGCGACCCAGTATTATGATTACATTACCGGAGTGCCTCCTCTTTATACCCCCAAAGGATTTGTGCTTATCAAGCAGATTTTGATCGCTAATCCCGCGGAAGGTGAAGAAAAGGATATTGAAGCCATTGCTGCCGAAGTGCAGAAAAAGATCGACGACGGCGCTGACTTTGATGAGTTGATGGCTGAATATAATGAAGATCCCGGCGCCGCGAACAATCCGTCCGGTTATCTTTTCTGCGAGGCTATCCAATCTGAGTATTTACCTGAGTTTTCGGAGGCTGCCTCCACCCTTAAAGAAGGTGAAACCAGCGCGGCGGTTAAAACCACCGAAGGAATCCACTTCCTCAGACACATGGGTGAAGCGCCGGAAATGATCTTGCCCTACGAAATTATCGAAGAGCCGTTGCGCGAGTATACCCTGCAAACGGCAAAGGATGAGCTGTATCAACAGGCGCTTGAAGATTGGCGTAACGAAGTTGAGATCGTTAAGGACATGAAGCGTATCGAATCGATAGATAAGTCCAATATCAATCGAAACGCATAATACATGTTTGCATTGCGAATTCAAAACTAAGTGATGGCAGCGATTCCCGAAAGTCTTTTTGGGAATCGCTTTTTGGTGATTATTTTGAAAAAAGAGCTGATAAAAAAAACAATAACGGATATTATTTGCATACTTATCGGTACGCTTCTCATGGTCTTGGGCATGGTTGTTTTCACCATTCCCAACAATCTTGCTCCGGGAGGAGTGTCTGGTTTAGCGACAGCATTGCATCAGATAATTCCGCTTTCTATCGGCTTGATAACTCTCATAATCAATGTTCCTATATTTATAATAGCATGGCGTAGGTTTGGCTTTAGAAGCCTTGTTTTGACCGGCATAGCGACCTTGCTGTTTTCCTTTTTGCTTGATATCGTCTCGCCATATTTGATAACATATACCGGTAATCGCCTGCTTG
This sequence comes from uncultured Oscillospiraceae bacterium, assembly GCA_964408655.1. GTDB lineage: Bacteria > Bacillota > Clostridia > Christensenellales > CAG-138 > JAQVRG01. The sequence continues at coordinate 5,093 of CAYPAH010000111.1, forward strand.
CATCTATTTTCGGCGGCGTACTTCTTGGCGCAGGCATCGGCATGATGTTCGTAAGAGGCGTGACAAGCGGAGGAACGGATCTGATATCGATGATAATGAAAAGACCATTTCCGCAAATCCCCTCAGGCACTATGCTTGTTATAATAGACAGCATCGTAATATTGATAGCTGTTTTGATCTTCAAAGATATCGAAGTGGCTCTTTATTCAACTGTCACAATATTTGTGCAGGGAAAAGTTATCGACGCGATGCAGCAGGGCATAGATTATGCAAAAATCGTTTTGATAATTACCGAAAAACCAAAGGAAATACTTCAGATACTGGCGATGGAAAAAGGACGCGGAGTAACTGAATTCACAGCTAAGGGCGGTTTTTCAGGAAAAGAAAAAACGATGCTGCTAACTGTTGCGAGAAGATCGGAGATATCCGATACTCTTCGTACCGTTAAACAAATCGATCCACGGGCTTTTACTATTCTTCACGATGCGACCGAAGTACATGGGGAGGGTTTTAAAGAACTATGACAAAAAAGCTTTACTATGAAAATACATGGCTCGATAATTGCGAAGCCGAAGTGCTTGAGTGTAAAAAAAGTGAAACGGGCGGCTATGAGATCCTCTTGGACAGAACCGTTATTTTTCCCGAAGGAGGCGGACAACCCTCTGATACCGGAAAAATAGACTCGCTTGTGGTCAGCTCGGCTTTTGAAGAGGGCGAAGAAATATGGAACTGTACCGACGCCCCCATAGAAAAAGGCAAAACGGTAAAGGTGACGCTTGATATCGATCGCCGCCGCGATCATTCGCAGCAGCATTCCGGCGAGCATATAATATCGGGTTTGGCAAACAGTATATTCAAAGCAAAAAATGTTGGCTTTCATATGGCGGAGACATATTCTACGCTTGATCTTGACCTTCCCCTCAGCGACGACGATATGAAAACTTTGGAACTCGAAGCGAATATTGCAGTGCAGAAAAATATGCCTGTAAGCTATCGTTTTGTTCAGGCAGAGGAGCTTTCGGAAATTACGCTTAGAAAACAGGCGAGCGGTCTTAGCGGAGAAATTCGTATCGTTTATGTGGGCGACGCCGATTCCTGCACCTGCTGCGGCACTCATTGCCTGAGCACGGGAGAAATAGGGTATATAAGGTTTGTGAATTGGCAGAATTACAAGGGCGGAGTGAGACTATGGTTCCTTTGCGGGATGCGCGCCATTCAAGCGGCCAATGTGCAAAGAGATATATTGAGCGCTTTGGCTAAAAGATTTTCCGCAAAGCAGGAAGATATTATTCCCGCTATTGAAAAGCAGGGAAACGACCTTGCCGCGATGAAGCACGAAATGAAAAACAGAACAGACGCGCTTCTCACATATAGGGCGACCGAGGCGATGCAAAATGCCGAATCAGTTTCCGGAATAAAGATACTCATAAACAAGATAGACGGCTTTTCAATGCCGGATCTTAAAATTTATGCGGATAAACTTCTGGCTCTTGATCGCTGCATTGCCGTGCTTTTTGCGGAAAATCAAGATAATTTGCAATATCAACTGGCAGCGTCAAAAGGAATAAAGCTTTCGATGCGCGAGCTTTGCGCCGTAGTCAATGCGGCCACGGGCGGCAAGGGCGGAGGCAAGGATGATTTTGCGCAGGGCAGCGCAAAGCCTCAGAAC
>CAYPAH010000112.1:0-6729 GCA_964408655.1 uncultured Oscillospiraceae bacterium
ACATAAACCGGCTGAAAAGGCTCAAAAGAAGGAGAAAATCGCGTTGAAGAAGAGCGTTCAAGGGCGAAAAAGGGAAGGGGAGCAGGGGAAATCAAGAGAAAAACAGCATCTTTCCGGCCAAGCGCCCGAAAAAAACGAAGCCCGCGCGCAACAGGTGCGGCGCAAAGCGAAATTGTAAAGAAAAATCTTACAATAGCTGCAAGAGTTGACTGTATTTGACAAGGAATGATATACTCGCCTTAATAGGATAACATGCAATAATAGTATCGAAAAAAAAGGAAACTCGGGATTATTGCCGGTGCGGCAAGCAGAAGGGGAGGACAACATGCCTTTTGATATGTTCGGCGAGGTCGAAAAACTCGCCACCGGCCTTGACGCCTCGTGGAAACGCAACGAGGTGATAATGAACAATATCGCCAATAACGACACTCCCGAATTCAAAAGATCGTCGCTCGCCTTTGAAGAGCATTACAAGGCGGCGCTGAAAAACGAGAGCGACTTCGTTCTCAAGCGCACGCGGGACAAGCACATCGACAAGGGCGCCGGAGACGGTTCTCTTATGACGGTAGAGGTGGACGAATCAGAGACTATGCGAATGGACGGGAATAACGTTGACATCGAAAAGGAGATGTCGGATCTCGCGAGCAACGTTATTTATTATCAGACGCTGCAAAAAAAAGTGTCGAGCGAGCTTTCTCAGCTCTCCATCGCCATCAAGGGCAGCTGATACAAGGAGGTTTTTAGCAAATGAGCTTTCTAAAGGGAATGGATATCGCCGCTTCCGGCCTTACGGCGCAGCGCCTGCGCATGGACATCATAGCGGAGAATATCGCCAATATAGACACCACGCGCACGGCCGAGGGCACGCCTTATCAGCGCCGCTACACGGTGATGTCGGAAAACAAGCAGAACAATTTCGGCACCTATTTCGAAAGGGCGCTTGGCAACACGCAGCAGAACAGCGGCGTTAAGGTGATAGAAATAGGCGAGGACGACGCGCCCTTCAAGCTGGACTATAACCCGAACCATCCCGACGCCAACGCCGAGGGCTATGTTGAAATGCCCAATGTCGATCTGGCGGTGGAAATGGTGGATATGATCGCCGCGACCCGCTCATATGAGGCGAACGTGACGGCGAGCAACGCTTTTAAGACCATGGCGCTAAAGGCGCTGGAGATATAAATTGATGGGAGGACGGCAAAATGCCTGAAATTTCAGCGCTGCAATCGGCAATAAACGTGCTGAACGACCTGCCCGCCTCGGGCGAAAGCTCAAATGAGAACGCCGGCGTATTCAAGGATATGCTCAGCACCGCCATGGAAAACCTTACGGGGACGACAAGCGATTCCATGGCCTTTAACGACGCGCTGCTCATGGGCGAATCCGATAATCTTCACGACCCCATGATAGCCGCCACCGAGGCGGAGCTTTCCGTGAGCCTTGTCGTGCAGATAAGGGACAAGGCGCTTGAAGCCTATAACGACGTCATGCGTATGCAGGTATAATAAATGAAGACGCCGCCGTTAAACACGATGGCTCAGGCTCAGCCGGGAGGAAGCATATGGCAGACGCTGCTGCTTATCCTTGCGCTTTTGCTTATTCTTGCGCTCGTTTATATCACGACCCGCTTTTTCGGAAACTTCGCCATGCGCGGAACTATTTTTCCCGGAAGCAGGCGCGGCGAGTTCAGACCCGGCAAATATATCGTGCTGATCGACAGACTTGCGGTAGATAAAGAAAAGTCCATCCTGCTTGTGCGGGCGGCCGGGCAGCATTATCTGCTCGGAGTTGCGCAGGAGAAGGTGACGCTTATAGAAAAGATAGAGCTTCCTCCCGAGGCCGAATCCGAAGGCAGCGGAGAGGAAAGCGGCGCGCCATTTGCCTTTAAAGGCATTCTGGAAGCGTGGAAGGAACGCGGCGGGAATGAAAAAAGCTAAAAACGAACATAAGAGAAAGCGCGCTTCGCGCCTGATATGGCTCGTATGGCTGATCGTCATATTGACGGTGTTCAGCGTTGGCTGCGTTTCTCAGGACGAGATAAACGCCGCCCGCGCGGAGACGGAGGCGAGCGAGGCAAACGAGCCGCTGGAGCCGGGCGAAGCCTTGCCGGACGGCGACGCGCAGGCCGAGGACGCCGCCGATGAAGAGGAAGCCGAGGGCGACTTTTTAGCCCGCCTTACCGAGCTTCTTGGCAGCCGCAGCGCGAGCGTACAAATAATAATCCTTATCACGATACTTTCCATCGCGCCCTCGCTTTTGATGATGCTCACAAGCTTTGTGCGCATAGTGATGGTGCTTTCCTTCACGCGAAACGCGATGGGTCTGCAGCAGATGCCGCCCAATCAGGTGCTTATAGGCTTCGCGCTCGTTTTGAGCTTTCTGGTGATGTCTCCGGTTATCGACGAGATAAAGACAGAGGCGTATATCCCCTATGTGGCTGAGCAGATCGAGCTTGAAGAGGCGGTGGAGCGCGGCGTTCAGCCGATAAGAGAATTCATGCTGCGCCAAACCAGATCCGACGACCTTGCCATGTTTTACAGCTTCTCCGGCGAAACGCCGCCGGAGGATATTCTTGAAACGCCCATGAAGATACTCATGCCGGCCTTTCTTATCAGCGAATTCCGCTGCGCCTTTGAGATCGGCTTCTTCATCTATATCCCCTTCCTCGTTATCGATATGATCGTGGCGAGCACGCTGATGTCCATGGGAATGATGATGCTTCCGCCTATCACGATATCGCTGCCGTTCAAGGTGCTTTTGTTCGTGGTGGTGGACGGCTGGAGCTTAACGGTGCAGTCGCTGCTTTCAAGCTTCGCCTGAGGGCGGTCCGGCCGAATGAGAGCGGGCCGGACCTAAAACGAAGCAGCATCGCGAAAGGAGACGCGCGAATGTCACAGGAGTTGGTCATAACGATAATGAGAGACGCGGTAATGACCGTGATAAAGTGCTCGCTGCCGCTTATGCTCGCAGCGCTTATCATCGGCGTTATCGTTTCGATCATACAGGCCGCTACGCAGGTAAACGAGCAGACGCTCGCCTTTGTGCCAAAGATAATAGGCGTGTTTTTGACCCTGCTTTTGACGAGTGGATATATAATGACCGAGCTCACCGGACTCTTTCAGCGCATCTACAGCTATATCTCGCAGGTCATAAGCTGAGATGGACGCGCTTCGCGAGCTGCAAAGCATAGCTCTTGACTACATACTGCTGCTTTTTTTAAGGGTGGCGGGCATAATCTGGTCCTCGCCCATTTTTGGGCGGACCAACATACCGGCTCCGGCGAGGATATGCTTCGCCATAGCGCTGACCTACTTCTTTTATACCAGCGTTCCGATCACTCTTGAGCTTGAATACGCAACGATGCTCACCTACGGGCTGCTCTGCTTGAAGGAGATACTCATAGGCGTCATAATGGGATATATACTCACTATGTTTTTCTCGGTGGCGCAAACGGCGGGACAGCTTATCGATATGCAGCTCGGCCTTGGCATGGCCAGCGTTTACGATCCGCAGATGCAAAGCTCCGTGCCGCTGCTTGGCAACATGCTCAACGTCATGCTCACGCTGATATTCTTCGCCATAGGCGGCTATCAGGAGCTTATAGGAATGCTTTATCTGACTATTGTGCGCATTCCGATAGGCGGGGTCACGGTCAATTTCGAGATAATCGAAGTGATGATAAGGCTGTTTGTGGAATCCTTCCTGCTGGGCATAAGAATGTCGCTGCCGATACTCGCCTCCGGAATGCTGGTTGAGGCGATAATGGGAATGATAATCCACGCTGTGCCGCAGATGAACATGTTCGTTATCGGTATGCCGCTCAAGGTGGTCATGGGATTTACGGTGCTGCTGCTTATCCTTCCGGTGTATTCCGATTTCTCGATATTGATCTTCGAGAGGATGTTTGAGGGCATGGAGAGCGTATTCTCCGTAATGGCCGGAACTTAGGGGCAGGTGTAGTTTATGGCAGGCAGCGAGGGACAGGGCGGAGAACGCACAGAACAGGCGACGCCGAAACGAAGGCGTGAGGCGCGCGAAAAAGGACAGGTTCGAAAGAGCCAGGAGCTTGTTTCCGCGCTGATGATGGTGATAATGTTCGGAGCGCTCTCGCTTTTAGGCTCAGGCATGTGGGGGCAGCTTCAAAACCTTGTGACGCGGGGACTTACGCTGGATTTTAAGCGGGGCGAAGCACTGCTGCCGGCGGATGTGCCGGTGCTCATGCAGGAATGCGTCACAGCTATGGCAAAGATAGTGCTGCCGCTGCTGCTCGTCGGCTTTGTTGCGGCGATAGCCGTGAACGTGGTGCAGATAGGCTTTCTGTTTTCCACAAAGGCTTTGGAGCCTAAGTTCAGCCGCCTGAATCCGCTGGAGGGTCTTAAAAGGATGTTTTCCCTCCGCACGCTCTTTGAGCTTGCAAAGACGATAGCAAAAACGATACTCATTGGCTATATCGCCTATGACGTGGTGATAAAAAACGCGAGCTCGTTCATGCTCATGGCGGGGGAAAACATAAATTCCTCCATCTCGGCGATATGGACAAGCATCATCAACGCCGGCTTTAAGATAGGGCTCGTACTGCTCATCATCGCCATACTTGATTTCGTATATCAATGGTTCAAATACGAAAAAGAGCTAAGAATGAGCAAGTATGAGATAAAAATGGAATATAAGCAGACCGAGGGCGACCCCCAGATAAAGAGCCGCATTCGCCAGAAGCAGAGGCAGATGGCGATGATGCGCATGATGGAATCGGTGCCCGAGGCGGACGTCGTAATAACGAACCCTACGCATTTTGCGGTGGCCTTGAAGTATGACTCGGAAGCGACGGGCGCGCCTATAGTAACGGCTAAGGGGCAGGACTATCTTGCGCAGCGCATCAAAGAGATCGCGCGAGAGCACAAGGTAGAGATAGTTGAAAACAAACCGGTGGCGCAGGCGCTTTATAAAAACTGCGAGATCGGCCGCGAGATACCGCTGGAGCTTTATCAGGCCGTGGCGGAAATACTCGCTTATGTATATAAGCGCAAGCAGGAAAAATAAGCCTGCGGGCGCTGTAAAGAAACTGGAGCTGAAGAATGAAGCTTAAACCACAGGACGCAGTCATCGCGATACTTATCCTCGCGCTCGTGATGCTCATAATCATCCCGGTGCCGACGGCGCTGATGGATATTCTGCTTGTGGTGAATATAGGCATATCCCTTCTGGTCATGCTGATGACCGTTTATATAAACGAGCCTTTGCAGTTTGCAAGCTTCCCGACGGTATTGCTGCTGACGACGATCTTCCGTCTTGCGCTCAATATCCGCTCCACCACTCTTATACTTGGCAACGGCGGCAACGCGGGTAGCGTTATAAGGACCTTTGCGAGCTTTGTTATCGGCGATAATCTCGTCGTAGGTATAATCATATTCCTCATAATCATTATCGTGCAGTTCGTGGTGATTACCAAGGGCGCGGAGCGAGTGGCCGAGGTCGCGGCCAGATTCACGCTCGACGCCATGCCGGGCAAGCAGATGGCCATCGACGCCGACTTGAACTCGGGACTTATCGATGAACAGGGCGCAAAAGAGCGCCGGATGAAGATACAGAGAGAAGCCGATTTTTACGGGGCTATGGACGGCGCGAGCAAGTTCGTCAAGGGCGACGCGATAGTCGGCATACTCATAACCATAGTCAACGTGGTAGGCGGACTTATAATCGGTCTCACCGGAGACTCGGGCATGACCAGCTCTGAGGTGGTGAACACCTATCTTATCGCCACCGTGGGCGACGGCCTTTGCAGCCAGATACCGGCGCTGCTGGTGTCAACGGCGATGGGCATAATCGTCACCCGCGCGACCTCTGAAAACAATCTCGGACGGGATCTTGCCAGCCAGTTCGGCGCGCAGCCGCAGTTATTTATAATACTCGCCTGTATGCTCGTGGGATTTTCGATAATCCCCGGAATGCCGACCCTGCCGATACTGCTCCTTGCCGCCCTGATCGGCCTTATGGCCTTCCTTCTCATGCGGGCGCAGAAAAAGCTGGAGCAGGAGCCGCCGGCCACGCAGGATCAGGTGCAGGAGGAGGCCGCCAAGGAGATGCTAAAGCCCGAAAAGGTCACCTCTCTTTTGCAGGTCGATCTTATCGGCGTAGAGCTTGGCTACGGGCTTTTGCCGCTCGTTGACGCCACGCAGGGCGGCGATCTTTTAGAGCGTGTTGTAATGATAAGAAGGCAGCTCGTTATGGACTTAGGCATAATAGTGCCGGTCATACGCCTGCGCGATAACATTCAGATAGGCTCGAGCCAGTATGTTATCAAGATAAAGGGAATAGAGGTCGCCTCGGGCGAGGTGAAGATGGATCATTTTCTCGCGCTTTCAACGGGCGAGGCGCTTGGCAAGATCGACGGCATTCCGACCGTTGAACCGACCTTCGGTCTGCCCGCTCTTTGGATCACGGCGGCGAACCGCGAGCGCGCGGAGCTGCTCGGCTATACGACGATCGATCCGCCCTCGGTGATCGCCACCCATATGACGGAGATCATCAAACGGCATAGCGCGGAGCTGCTCACCAGACAGCAGGTGCAGATCCTTGTGGATAATTTGAAGGGACAACAGCCCGCCTTGGTGGAGGAGGTCGTACCGAAGATGTTCTCGCTGGGCGAGCTGCAAAAGGTGCTTGGCGCGCTGCTCAAAGAGGGCGTGTCGATCCGCGACCTTGGCACGATCCTCGAAACGCTCAGCGATT
>CAYPAH010000113.1:0-1937 GCA_964408655.1 uncultured Oscillospiraceae bacterium
CGGCTCGCGTTCCCATGCGGTCTGACTCGTCGCGAATATCGGAGATACCGGAGAAAAGAAGCTTTTTTTCCTGACTTACCCTAAGGATATCCTCAAGCGCCTTTGCCTTGTTCACCTGATATGGGAATTCGGTAACGACGATCTGCCTCTTTCCATTTTTCAGTTCCTCAATGTGGGTTTTTGCCCGCATTATTATTTTGGCACGGCCCGTTTCGTAAGCTGTTCGTATTTCATCCGAGCGCAGCAGAAAGCCGCCGGTCGGGAAATCGGGGCACGGAAGCGCCTGCATCAGCTCATCGAGCGTAACGTCGGGATTATCGAGCTGCAATATTACCGCGTCGATAGCTTCGCCGAGATTATGCGGCGGGATATTGGTCGCAAGACCTACCGCAATACCGCTTGCCCCGTTCACCAAAAGATTAGGAAAGCGACCCGGCAGTGTGTCGGGTTCTTTGAGAGTATCGTCAAAGTTAAGACTGAAGGATACGGTATCTTTATCAAGATCGCGAAGAAGCTCAAGCGCCAACGGGGTCATGCGCGCTTCGGTGTATCGCATTGCGGCGGCGGAATCGCCGTCTACGCTGCCAAAGTTGCCGTGTCCGTCAACCAGGGGCATTTGCATGTTAAAGCCCTGCGCCATGCGAACCATTGCGTCATATACCGAACTGTCGCCGTGGGGATGGTATTTACCCAAGCATTCGCCAACGATACGGGCGCTTTTTCTATGGGGCTTATCAGGAACTATGCCAAGCTCGTTCATAGTGAAAAGAATGCGCCGCTGAACGGGCTTAAGGCCGTCCTCTACGCGGGGAAGAGCTCGCTCAAGAATAACATGCTCGGCGTAAGGAAGCATGGAATTATGCATCACATCATCCATGTTCTGCGGTATTATCGTTTCGTTGAAGATGATCGGATCGCCCTTTTTAGCCATTGCTTACGCCCTCCTTCCCTATCTGCACATCATTGCGTTGGGCAAAGCTGTCCTGCTTGTTGAAATTAGCGAATTCGCTGATGTATTCTTTGCGCGGAGCCACCTTGTCGCCCATGAGTATCGTTACCAGATGCTCAACATCCGCCGCATCCTCAAGATCAACGCGGATAAGCGAGCGGTTTTCGGGATTCATGGTCGTTTCCCAAAGCTGTTCGGGGTTCATTTCGCCAAGTCCCTTATATCTTTGCAGAGTGTAGCCTTTTCCGGCTGCTTTAGTAAGCTTTGCAAGCTCGGCGTCGTTATAGGCGTATTGGACCTTGTTGCCTTTTTGCAGCTTATATAGCGGAGGAAGACCGATGTATACATGCCCTTCGGTGATAAGCTCTTTCATATAGCGGTAGAAGAAGGTCAAAAGAATAGCGCGGATATGCGCTCCGTCCTGATCCGCATCGGATAGTATTATTATTTTATTGTATTTCAGCGAGCTAAGAGTAAAATCTTCGCCTATGCCCGCGCCAAGAGCGGTTATCATAGAGCGGATCTCTTCATTTGCGAGCACCTGATCGAGCCGCTTCTTTTCGGCGTTAAGCGGCTTTCCGCGCAGAGGAAGAATAGCCTGAAAACGCCTGTCCCTTCCCTGCTTTGCGCTGCCGCCGGCAGAATCGCCCTCAACGATGAATAGCTCGTTTATGCTTGCGTCGCGTCCGGTGCAGCTTGAAAGCTTGCCAACGAGCGGCGCATTTTCCAGCTTGGTCTTTTCACGCGCCATCGACTTTGCCTTGCGCGCCGTTTCGCGCACCTTTGCGGCTTTTATAGCCTTATCGGCGATCAGTGTGACGGTCTCGGCATTTTTAAGATCTTCAAGGAAGGGTATGAGCTGCTCGGCCATAACAGCTTCAACAGCGGGACGCGCTTCGGTGTTGCCCAGGCGTGTCTTAGTCTGCCCCTCAAATTGGATAGTGTGCATCTTCAGCGACAATATGGCAGTGATCCCCTCACGAAAATC
>CAYPAH010000113.1:1947-6704 GCA_964408655.1 uncultured Oscillospiraceae bacterium
CCGGTGAGAGAGGGGTCTTTATCCTTCAAAAAGTCGGTTTTGCGACAATAATCGTTGAGTATTTTGGTCAATGCCGACTTAAAGCCTATTTCATGTGTGCCGCCCTCGGTGGTGGGGATATTATTTACATAAGAAAAAATGCTTTCGGTATAGCCGTCGTTATGCTGAAAGGCAAGCTCTACGCAAATGCCGTCTTTCGTGCCGGAAATATGTATCGGCTCATCATAAAGGGCGGTCTTATCAGCGTTGAGATATTTAACAAAATCGCTTATGCCGCCATCAAAACGGTATTCGAGCGTTTTTCTGTTGCCATATTCGCGTTTATCCTCAAATTTGAAGCAGATGCCGCGATTTAAATAGGCAAGCTCGCGAAGACGGCGAACGATCAGCTCCTGACTCATATGCAGCGTTTCAAAAACGCGCCTGTCAGGCAAAAATCTGACCTTGGTGCCCTGTTTGCGGGTACGCCCGATCTCGGCGAGCGGCGCAATGGGCTGTCCGCTGTGCATCTTTCCAGATTCATCTTCATAGCTGCGGAACTTTTGCTCAAATATATGTCCGTCGCGATATACTTCAACATCCACAAATTCCGAAAGGGCATTGACGACGCTTGCGCCAACGCCGTGAAGACCGCCCGAATAACTATATGAATCGTTGTCGAATTTTCCTCCGGCATGAAGCTGTGTGTATACTACCTCTACGCCGCTCACTCCAAGCTTTTCATGGATGCCAACGGGAATGCCGCGCCCGTTATCCTCAACGATAACCGAATCGTCACGCTCAAGAGTTACGCTTATGGTGTCTGCATAGCCGTTAGCCGCTTCATCAACGGCATTATCGACGATTTCCCAAAGCATGTGGTGCAAACCGCGCTGGCCTGTGCTCCCGATATACATACCGGGGCGCATTCGAACGGCCTCTAAGCCCTCCATCACCTTGATGTCGCCAATGCCATATTCTTTTGACATATCCAATAACCTTTCAATACGAGTTTACAACCTATTGTACCATACTGATTATATCACTACTATACTTAGTGGGCAACAAAAAAACGCCCTTTGAAAGGGCGCTGTTTTATATGCTGTGTATATTTCTTATAAATCGTTCTCGGCGCAGATCTTTTCAAATTTTTTATCGGAAAGTATCTCATGCGTAACAAAGCGTCCGTTATAAAACAGGCTGTAGGTAGTAACGGGCGCGGGCGCGTTTTGAGCTTGCTCCGTCGTTTCAAAGCGTATGGATTCAAAGCTTATTCCGCGCTCCCTGGCCATTTTTTCAATGAGCGGAACATATTTTGCGGTGAAGGGACATTGCTGCGTGTAATAAAGAACGAAACCCTTGGCGTCTATTGCGGGCTTTTTCACCTTTTCTTTAAAACGTGGCTTATCGGCGGCTTTATCGAAGGGCAGATACAAAAGCTCATATGAAGGCTCGGCCGAGTCGGCCAGCTCAAAGCCCTTGTGCTTTAAAAAAGCGGGATCTGAAAGAAAGGGCAGTTTTTCTTTTGAAGATAGAACCACCAGTCCTTTCTTCCCTTTTGCTTTACTGTCTTTAATGCACTCATCAAGAAGCAGCGTTGAGTTGCCCTGCCCTTTGAACTGGCCAGACACCCAAAGGCAGTCAATATACATATAGCCCTCCGCCTCGATGGGCGACCATGCTTTTTCAGCGGGAACATACTCGATAAAGCATTTGCCGCGAACGTTGCCTTTTTTGAAGACGAGTCCATCGTCAAAGCGCTCTAAAAGCCAAGCTTTTTTTGAGGACACTTGAATATCCTTGTTGTTGGATATGGCGCAACAGATATGCTCCTGCTCAAGATTTTCTTTTGTGACGGTGATGATATCCATTTAAAATCCTCTCCTTCTTCTTTATTAATAACAGCCGCAGCGGAAAATCAATTCTTTTTATCGCCTTTGGCGCTTTGTTCTATCTTATCCGCCGCTGATTTAGCGCCGCCGCAACGGTAAAAGCTTTCCGCGATCTCAGCCGCGCTTTTCTGATAGCGTGCATCGCTAAGGACGTTTTGCACTGCTTCTTTGATGGCGTCCGCGGAATTTTTCCGCAGATAAATGCCGGCGCCAAGCTCATGGACGCGGTGCGCAACTCCGCCTTGTTCGTCCGTTTGCGGGAAGAGTATAAGCGGAACCTTGTAATATAGCGCTTCGTTAACGCTATTCATGCCGCAATGAGTAATAAAGGCGTCCACCTGTTGAAGCACCGCGATTTGGTCAACGCTTGATTTAACGGTGATGTTTGAGGGGATATCCCCAAAATCAGATATATCCGTTAGATTTCCGACGGACATTATCACATTGATATCGCTGTTTTTAAAGGCTTCGATACAGTTTTTATAAAATGCGGAGTTTACGTTGATAACGGTTCCCAAAGAAATATAAACCGTCTTCTTTTCTGTTTTCTTTATCTCGGCATGTTCCGTTTTTCTGATAGACGGACCTACGAACACATATTTATCCGAAAATGTCTCCGAGAAGGGCTGAAACTCGGGAGAAGTATATACGATAGTGTCGGTATTATTATCGTTGCTGATGACGGACAAGGCGTTTTTAACAGGATATCCCTTGTCTCTAAGCTTTTTAACGCTTTTATTTGCTTTGAGCATAGCGGGCAGTATTTTAAATAGCTGTCCAAGTCCATGATTCATTACCTTGGCGGAATGTTCATTAAAGGCGAAGGTGGTCGTGGATGAAACAAAAGGAATCCCAAGCTTCAAAGCTGTAAGCTTTCCCCATGTCGCCATGGAGTCGGCCACTATGCAATCGGGTCTCCATGTCTTCATGTCGTTCAACACGGTGTCATCAAGCGCCAATGTCGTATTCACCAAGACTTCCATGGAAAAAGCAAGATCCTTTCCTACGCGCGCGGAATCCTCCGGCTTAAGGTTCATCTGGATATCATTTTTGTCGCAAGAAATAAAGGTAGCGCCCGTTGACTCTATCTTTTCTTTCATCATATCATATGAATAGTAGCGAACCTCGTGCCCGCGGCGGATCAGCTCTTTTACGACTTCCAATGTTGGATTCGTGTGTCCAAACGCCGGAATACAAAAGAAAGCTATCTTTAGCATCGTGACAGTTCTCCTTTAAATTGATCGTTTGTTATTGCTTTGTCATCAAGCAAACTGTCTCAACATGGCACGATACCTCGATTATGATGTCAGGTTACCCGGGTAGTCGCTGCCTGTTCGTGGAAACATATCAAGGCGATTTTACGTTGGTGGGAACATATCTATCGGCACGCTTGTACCTATATTATATGCAGCAGAAAATATAGGCTTTTTCCGCAATCGTCTCAACTTGCCGTTTTCACCGTCTCAACTTGAACTATAAAGGATTTCTTATTGTTTTTTTCCTTTTTGCTCCAGCTGTTTTATGCTGTCCAAATAATCCTGCTCCACGCTACTCAGCGTTTTCGCTTTGTATTTCTTGTATTCCGTCTGCGCCTTATCCATAGCCTGCAGGTGGCTGATGCTCCCGTTACCAGTCAGAAGATTTTCACCTGTAGTGGTCAAAATACCATCCAGATGCTTGGCCCAGTCCTCCATCGTCATCGGGATTTCTCGTTCTGCCTGTCTCTCCGCAAAATCAAGATATCCTGAAACAAGCTGGCCCATTGCCCGAAGCTCTTTTTCGTCCAAATAGTTCTTTGCAATCTTCGCTTCACGAAGTGTTGGTTGGTCTCCTGAAAAAGTCATCAGCCCCATAAAGTCTTTCTCTGCATCTGCACGATGGTAGATGACCTCAGCCGCTGTTTCGCCGGAAACTGCGTAGTGAATTTTGTTCTGTACTCTCTTGAAAAACTGGATAGAAACCGCTGCTGTGGGATTGTAGTCGACACTGGTCGCATAGATTTCCAAGACCTGACGATAGAATACTTTTTCAGATGCCCGGATGTCGCGGATTCTTTCCAGCAATTCCTTAAAGTATCCGCCGCCACCTAATTCCTTCAAGCGGTCATCATCCATTGCAAAACCTTTTTTGATGTACTCCTTCAATATGTTTGTTGCCCATATACGGAACTGCACACCACGCTGGGATTTTACACGATAGCCAACAGAGATGATAACATCAAGATTATAATACTCTATATCTCTTTCAACCTGCCGGTTTCCTTCGTTTTGAACTGTTGCAAATTTTGCAACAGTTGCCTCTCTAATCAATTCACCTTCATCAAAAATGTTTTTAATATGCCTTGAAACTGTAGATTTATCTCTTTGGAAAAGATTGGCCATCTGCTCCAACGACAGCCATACGGTCTCATCATGCATATTTACATCTATTTTTGTCAGTCCATCTTCGGTCTGGTAGATAATTATTTCTCCATGTTCGTCCACGTCCATACCTACCTTTCGTTTCGTAGTTTTGCATCGCATGTATCCAAGCTATAGCTCTTTCGGATATTTTCGAATGCCTGCTTTGCAGACATTACTCTACCTGTCAGCATATCCTGATAGCCTTTTTCAATTTCTATATCCAGTGCTTCAATATCAAGCTTACTGATATCTTCGGGATGTTTCAAAATATTTTTAATTTCACTCATCTTTAACATCCTCACTTTCATCTTCTTCACTGTTTCCAAACAGTTCCTGCAATGCATCGAACACATCGTTATTCATGTAGCTTGTCCTCCACTCGCCCATATGAAGTTCACAGATGCCGTCAAGGAACCCACCGCTGGTACAAGGATTTTCTATCCAGACCTTCCCAGTTTTCAAAGGTCGGACCGATTGCAATAAC
>CAYPAH010000114.1:0-841 GCA_964408655.1 uncultured Oscillospiraceae bacterium
TTAGCTTACTCGCAAATCGTTAATCACACATATAGAATACGGCCGCAATTTTCACATTCCACAATGGAATCGGAGGAAGCGACCCGTTTTACTACCGAGGTAGGCAGCGACATATTGCACCCGCCGCACTGGCTGTTTTCAACCTTTGCCATGGGAACGGCATGGTGCGATTTAACAGAGTCATATTTTTTTATCAAAGCAGGGTCGACCGCAGCTCGGAGTTTCTTCAGTTCGGCATTCAGCGCGTCAACCTCGGGCTGAGAATCGGCAGCCTCTTTTTCGCAGATTACACGGACGGAATCATATTCTTTTTTTGCTTTGCTGGCCTTTGCGTTTATGTTTTTATAGTTGCTCATGGCCTTTTCTATCCAGTTTATCGTGTCGAAAAGATCGCGCCTTGAAACGGACACCTTTTCGCAAAGCGATTCAATAGCAACGCGGGATTCCTTCATCTCGGCCGCGGTGCATTCGCTGTCCTGCTCCATTATTTTGAACTCATCAAGCTCAAGCTCATATTGATGCTGCAAGCTTTCAAACTGAGCGGATAGATTTTCGATCAAGGCTTTTCTAGCCTCTAACTGCACCTGCGTTTCCTTAAGCTGTGTTTGCTGTTCGCTTAAAAAACTGTGAAGCTGATTGAGCCGCTGACGCTGGGGAGTCGTCTTGATGCGGTTTTCAAGCTGGTTGAATTTTTGCTCTGCCTCGTGATATTGCCATAGAGCGTCAAGTTTAGTCATAGTCGTCTATCTCCTTTTTTAGGATCGAAGCCCAATATCGATTCAAGCTCCGTATCAAGTGCATTCGGAAGCATCGAAGCTTCGAAGACACGATGTTTCAAAAC
>CAYPAH010000114.1:851-6654 GCA_964408655.1 uncultured Oscillospiraceae bacterium
GCTGCGACGACCTTGATACCGGATTGCATTGCCCAAAGCGCTTGATCGTGCTTGATCTCGCCGGTGAGCAAGGTGTCGGCTCCCGAGGCCAGAACGTCATGCAACTCTCCGCCGCCACTTCCGCCGATGAAGGCAACGCGGGAAACGATATCCGAAGAGCTTCCGCAGCAGCGCACTGAGGTGGCGAGAATGGATTCTGCCTGCGCCGCAAAAGCGGATAAGCTAATGGGGGAGGAAAGCGTACCGACCCGCCCGAGCATATCGGGAGGCATAGGTATAATATCTTTTGCTGAAAAAAGGGCGGCGAGCTGATCGTTCACGCCTTCCGCAGCGGCGTCGAGATTAGTGTGCGCCGCAAAAAGAGCAACGCCGTTGCGCAGCAGCAGATAAGCCGCAGCGGTAGCGGGATCATCCGGCAAAATACGGCGCACGGGCTCCCAAAAGAGAGGGTGATGCGTCAACATGAGGTCGGCGCCCCAGTCTATAGCCTCACGCGCGGTGATAGTGGTGCAGTCAAGAGCCAAAAAGACTTTTTTGATCTCAAGCTTATCGGTGCCGATCAAAAGGCCTGGGTTATCTTTTTCCCATGCCAGCGCTTTAGGCGCGATATCTTCCATAAGGTCTAAAAAAGTGGATAGCTTCACAGCGGTATTTCTCCTTTGGCAAGCTGAATAAGTATGTCGGTCTGCTCGATTATGCGTAAAAGAGCCGCCGGATCTCTGCCCTTATCATGCGCCCTGTTCAGGCGCCTTTGGTGGGACTCTCTGTAAGAAAGCAGCAGAGGCAGCAAAAGCGGGTCATGCTTTTCAAAAAGGACGATTCCAAAGTTGAAACAATCCTTTGGAAAGTTATCCGGCCATTTTCGCGGATTTCCGGAACGCGCGGCGATCAACTGATATATCCTGCCGGAATCCCGCACAAGAGCTTCATCAAATATTTCATATTCATGCGAATATAAATAGGCTCTTAATTCCGAAGCGCCGCCCATGGGCTGCATGATTATACGCTCAGCGCTTTTTGCTATCGAAGGACGGTCTTCAAGCAGCTCGGCGATAAGTTCGCCGCCCATGCCGCAAAAACTGAGTTGTCCGGCCTCGTCTGATTCGAGCGGGCGTAAGCCGGAGCCTTCACGCAACTCCCATTTTTCCGATAAGGCGCATTCATCGCGCAGCTCCATTGCTTTTTGCAACGATGGCAGACTTATATCCATGCCTATCGAACGGCCGATGCGTCCGTTTTGCAAAAGGAAAGCACAAAGCTTACCATGGTCGCAGCCGACGTCGGCAAGCGGAGCGCTGCCAAGCATACCGGCTACGGCCGAAAGCCTTGGCCGCAGATGGATTCGTTTCATGGTTTAAGTATAACGGAATCTCGATTCGATAGCAAATAATTTACAACTGTAAATATCGCGCAGCCATGACAAGGCGCTAAATCTATATTATAATAAAAATAGTAAAATCATCCTATTCACAGACTGATGAGGTTTAGCCATGAAAACTGTATGGGGAGAAAATCTCGATAAAGAAAATGTGCTTCAGGAATATCCAAGGCCGCAAATGCGAAGAGAAAGTTATCTGAATATCAACGGGCTTTGGGATTACGCTATTACCGGCGGCGAGCGCGAACCGGAGAATTGGCAGGGCAGGATACTCGTGCCATTTTCACTCGAAAGTGAGCTTTCCGGCGTGGGGAAAAGCCTTCGCGCGGGACAAACGCTTTGGTATAGGCGGATTGTCACGATACCCGCAGGATTTTTTCAGGGAAAACTGCTGCTGCACTTTGGAGCTGTGGATCAAGAGACTGTTATATATATTAACGGACGTGAGACGTTTTCGCATACGGGAGGATATCTGCCATTTGAGGTCGATATAACAGAAGCTACGGGTTTTGAACTGAAAACGGGATTGGAATGCGGCTTTGTGCTCACAGTGGCGGTCAAGGATGACACCGATGCTTCAAGCCATTCGCGAGGAAAACAAAAAAGCAGGCCGGGCGGAATATGGTATACGCCTCAAAGCGGAATATGGCAAACGGTGTGGCTTGAAAGCGTACCGGAGCAATATATCGCTAAGCTGCGCATAAAACCATGCTTCGATCAAAGCGCGGTGGAGATAACCGTTGTTTCAGATACGGAGTCGGCGCCATGCACCGTGAGGGTAGGCGGCGTGGTGGCGCACATGCGAACGAACGAGACGGGGAGCATATCGCTGCTTGGCTTTACACCGTGGAGCCCCGAAAATCCTAATCTATATGAAATGAAAATACAAATGAGCGAGGATTCGGTGCAGAGCTATTTTGCAATGCGCAAGATCGAAGTGCGTTCAGATGAGGATGGGATAAAACGCCTGTTTTTGAATGGCGAACCATGCTTTAATAACGGCGTGCTGGATCAGGGATATTGGCCGGACGGCCTATATACGGCGCCTTGCGACGAGGCGATGATCTACGACATTCAAAAAATGAAGGACATGGGCTTTAATATGCTGCGCAAGCATATTAAGATAGAACCGCTGCGCTGGTATTATCATTGCGACCGACTGGGAATGCTGGTATGGCAGGACGCTGTGAACGGCGGTGGAAAATATAAATTAAGCACGATATCAGCGCCGCTTATCACGGGAAAACATAAGAAAGATAATGACTATCGCCGTTTTGCCCGCGAGGATGCGGCGGGCAGAAGCGAATATCTAAGAGAGCTTGCGGATATGGCGGAGCTTCTTTACAATTCGCCCTGTATAGTGCTTTGGGTCATCTTCAACGAGGGTTGGGGACAGTTTGACGCGGCAAAAACCATGGATTATCTTTTGAGCCTTGATGATACGCGCCTGATAGATCATGCCAGCGGCTGGCACGATCAGGGAGTGGGGCAGCTAAAAAGCCTGCACGTATATTTTAAGCCCTATGTTTATCAGCCTGACGCGAAGGGGCGCGCCGTAGTCCTTTCTGAATTTGGAGGATATAAGCTAAAGCTTGCGGAGCACTCGGAAAATGTGCGAAGCTTTGGCTATAAAGCGTGTAAAAACAAAGCGGAACTGCTTGCCGAGTATACAAAGCTTTATGAAACTCAGATAATTCCGGCCAAACAAAAAGGCCTTGCAGCCGCCGTCTACACGCAGTTAAGCGATGTTGAGGGCGAGTGCAACGGCCTGCTCACTTATGATCGTAAGGTCACAAAGCTGCCGGAGAATGAGCTAAAGCTCATAAATCAAAAGCTTTGCTGATTAGCGGTTCAGAATATCAATATCTAGAAAATCCAGCGTGGCAAAATAATCTTTTGTGGTTTCGGCGCGGCGGATAAGCTTTGCGTTGCCGTCCTCCTGCAAAAGGATCTCCGCGCTTCTAAGCTTGCCATTA
This sequence comes from uncultured Oscillospiraceae bacterium, assembly GCA_964408655.1. Classification (GTDB taxonomy): domain Bacteria; phylum Bacillota; class Clostridia; order Christensenellales; family CAG-138; genus JAQVRG01. Next base: position 4,206 of record CAYPAH010000114.1, read on the forward strand.
TAATTATAGCCCATGGAATGCCCGTGTGCGCCGGTATCATGTATCGCCACGATATCGCCTATCTCGATTTCGGGAAGCATTCGATTTATGGCAAATTTGTCGTTGTTTTCGCACAATGCGCCGGTGACGTCGTAAAGATGGTCGCATGGCGCGTTTTCTTTGCCTAACACGCTTATATGATGGTATGCGCCATACATGGCGGGGCGCATAAGATTGACGGCGCAGGCGTCAAGGCCGATAAAATGCTTGTAAATGCGTTTTTCATGCAAAACTGTGGAAACGAGATAGCCAACGGGGCCTGTGATATAACGGCCAAGCTCGGTATAAAGCGCGGGATGCAGCCCGCTGTTATCGAAAGCTTCGTTATAAGCTTTCTCGACCCCGCTGCCTATCGAAAAAATATCAACGGCAGGCTGATCGGGATAATAGGGGATGCCGATGCCGCCGGAAAGATTGATAAACGCTATATCGGCGCCTGTTTCATCATGCAGCTCGCGAGCCGTGTTAAAGAGCAGCTTCGCAAGCGCGGGATAATAGTTCACATCGAGCGCGGACGAAACGAGAAAAGCATGAAGCGCGAAACGCTTAACGCCCAAAGCCTGAAGACGCTTGAAGCCCTCGCTGAGCTGCTTGCGCGTAAAGCCGTATTTCGCATCCTTGGGATCATCCATTATGGAATTGGAAAACGACCAGTCGCCTCCGGGATTGAAGCGGCAGCACACGGTTTCGGGGATGCCGCCGTTACGCTCTAAAAAGTCGATATGAGTGATATCGTCAAGATTGATATATGCTTCAAGCTTGCGCGCGTAACAGAACTCCTCGGCGGGAGTATCATTTGATGAAAACATTATATCGCCGCCATGCGCGCCTATCGCTTCGGCAAGCATAAGCTCGGTGTATGAAGAACAGTCAAGCCCGCAGCCCTCTTCTTTTAAAATGGAAAGAATTACAGGGTTTGGACAAGCTTTGACCGCATAATATTCGCGGTAGCCCTCATTCCATGCAAACGCCGACTTAAGCTCACGAACGCGCTTTCGCAAAGCCTTTTCGTCGTAAATATGGAACGGTGTGGGGAAACGGTCAATAATGCGCTGTATTTCATCCTTGCTAAACGGTAATGTTTTCATGGCCGAGCATTCTCCCTTGTGCATATTTATGCATAAGATTATAACACAGAGCCGCGCTTTTGTATACTGGCTTTCTTTGTTACGGGTCGGGAAGAGGCATAATTACGCCGCTGCTTTCAGCTCCGCTTTGAGCTATGCCCGCTATAGCCTGCGCAAGATACTCGACGGAATTCAGCGCCTGTTCAAGGGTGTTCATATTGTGGCCGAACTCCACCAATAAGCACTGATCGCTTATATGCTGGTTATATCGTCCGGATTTAACGCGAATATCGCGCGCGAGCTGAGGATGCACTGCGCGCAGGCTTGTTGAGATGGCGGCTGCGAGAGCATAATTTGACTTAAAGTCGGGCATTTCGCCAAAACCGCTTCCCGTTGCGCCTTCGCCCGTGCCTACCACGAACATGAGCCGGGCAGTTTCCTTTCCGTTCACGATCAAATAATCTTTTTTCCCCTCGTCGCTGCCATAGGCGTCGCGATGAACGTCGATAAACATAGTGATGCTGGGATATTGCTTTTTATATGCTTCCATTGTTTTTACCGAACGAGAATATGAGCTTGAAAGCTTTGGCGGTTCATGGTCGGTGACGTCGTGTATCACGTTCATGCCATATTTTTCACGCAGAAGTCCCGCAAGCTTTTCACCTACGGCGACCACGTTCTTTTTATTGTTGTGCGTTCGCCACTCGCCGCTTTCTTCGTATAGATCAGGCGGAACCTGCCTGTATGCTTCGGTGGTGTGAGTGTGATAGATGAGTATACTCGGTTCATCCTGAGAAAGCTCAAGGCTTTCGGTATGGCGTATTGATGAAAGCTCAATGCGAAAGATCTCGCCAACGCCTTCATCAACGTCGGCTTTTATTTCCTCGATCGGGAGTTCTTTTTCTATAACGGGTGGAGCGGAAAGAAAAAAAGGAAATTGCAGCGCAAGAATGCGGTTATAAAGATCTGTTTCTATGCCGTATATGTTTGGCTGCAACAATAAAAAAATCATACAGGAAAGCATGACGGCGGGCAGCAGTTTTTTTGTCTTACCATGCTCCGTTCTGCGGATCGGACGCGACCATCTCTTTTGCAACATGCCTGACGAGCCTCCCACGAATAATCTATGAGAGGCGATGGGTGCTTATGCTATCAAAGCGCGAACCTCCTGATAATCCGCATCAAAAAGCGCCATGTTTATTCCGTCGGCAAGCACACGGGACATATCGGTTATAATAGAATCTATGTCCTTTGGCGTGACGATCATCGCGCCTATATTTTCTTCTATTACTCTTGCGGCAAGCTCTTTAAGCTTTTCCTCATCCTGATGCATTCCGGTCTCA
>CAYPAH010000115.1:0-6635 GCA_964408655.1 uncultured Oscillospiraceae bacterium
GCTGATATTGTCGCTTCCGGCTGTTATTCGCTCACGCGAAGAGCATAAAACGATAATGGAACTTATCGGATCTGGATTCTTTGTTGGCGCTGAAGCGAACAACATCGCGCAGCTTTCAATGATAAGCAAACTTCCCGAGCGTATTGCAGGATTGAGCATGAACGCATATAATCGTTATGCTGTGAAAATGCTCAGCGAAGCGGGATGCACACAAACAGTGCTTTCGCTAGAGCTTACTAAACCGCAGCTTAGAGATGTTTTGAACCATGCGGGAGGGATGCTTCATGTTTATGGACGTATTCCGCTTATGCAGCTTAGACATTGCCCAAGAAAAGAGCATATGGGCTGCGCCGGATGCGAGGGTGACGCAGGAAATATGCAGGATGAAGCCGGCAGGATTTTTCCGCTTGATAATATCAAACAATCGGACGGTTGCCTGATAAGATTGCTAAACAGCGAGACAATGGATATCATCGACCATGCGGGAGATTTGACGGGATGCGGTGCATGGCTGCTGAGCTTTTATCGCGAGAGCGCTGATGAAATCGCCGAGAGAATGAACGCCGCCCGCAAAGCCCGAAACGGCGAGAAGGTGAATGCCGTAGGAACGACGCGCGGGCATTGGAACCGCGCTTTACAATGAGGATATAACGAGGAAATATGAACGAACGCACGATACGAACTCTTGAGTTTGATAAAATCAAAAATATGCTTGCTCAGCAGGCTGTGTGTTGCATAGGCAGAGAATTGATAAACGAGCTTGAACCGAACACGGCGGAGCTGCAAGTTCTGCGTATGCTACAATGCACTGATGAGGCTGTAAAGCATCTGCAAAACAGCGGAAGGTCGCCTGTGGACGCTTTTCCAGATATGCGCTCTCATCTCAAGCGAATACACGCGGCTCTTTTTCTAAGCACAAAGGAGCTTTTGGATATCGCAAAATGCCTTAGAGCTTCACGCATATGCAAAAAGGAGCTTTGCGGTGAGGAGGGGGAAAATGAAGGACTTCTTGCAAACAAGGCTTCGGGGCTCCTGCCGCACAGAAATATTGAAGAAGAAATAAACCGCTGCATAGAAGGTGAAGAGGAAATAGCCGATATGGCCTCCGCACAGCTTTCCCGTATACGCAAGAATATGCGTTTGACCAACGGAAAGGTAAGGGAACGGCTCAACACGATGATCCGCTCCACCAGTTATCAAAAATATTTACAGGAGCCGCTTGTAACTATTCGCAACGGACGCTTTGTTATCCCCGTAAAGCAGGAATACCGGCAGCAGGTGCCGGGACTTATTCACGACCAATCCGGCAGCGGAGCTACTCTTTTTATCGAACCTACAGCAGTTGTCGAGCTTGGCAATGAATATAAAAAGCTGCTTTCCGAGGAAGCGGAGGAAATCGAACGCATCCTAACAGAGCTTACGGCGATGATCGCCCCGTATGCCGATGATATCTATGAAGATCTTTATATAATGGGAGAGATAGATGCGGTTTTCGCAAAAGCGAAGCTTTCTATGCAATGGAGCGGCTCGCAGCCAAAGCTTAACCAAAAGGGGAAAATACGTATTGTTCGCGGACGGCATCCGCTTATTGACAAAGACGCCGTTGTGCCGGTAGACCTTTGGCTTGACGGTGAGGAACGGCTTTTAATAATAACCGGGCCCAATACTGGCGGAAAGACGGTCACGCTTAAAACGGTTGGCCTTTTCAGCCTTATGACACAATCGGGTATATTCATTCCTGCTGACGAGGGGAGCGAAATGCCTGTGTTTTCCGAGGTGTTTGCCGATATAGGCGACGAGCAGTCCATCGAGCAGTCTCTTTCAACATTTTCATCGCATATGACGAATATCGTTGAGATACTCGAGAGGGTAAACGAAAACTCACTGGTATTGCTTGATGAGCTTGGCGCCGGGACAGATCCTATTGAGGGCGCGGCTTTGGCAATGAGCATCCTGAAAGAAATACTGGATATCGGCTGCCGCTGCGTGGCCACCACCCATTACAGCGAGGTTAAGGCATTTGCTCTAACAAAAGAGGGGGCGCAGAATGCGTCAATGGAATTTGACGTTGACAGGCTTTGCCCAACATATAAGCTTATAATCGGAATACCGGGAAAATCTAACGCCTTTGAAATATCACAACGCTTGGGCTTATCTTTGGCGCTTATCGAGAGGGCGAGGAAGTTTTTAAAGGGCGAGGATCTAAAATTCGAAGATATTATTTCGGGCGCTCAGCAACAGCACAAGATCGCCGAGCAGGAAAAGAACATGGCGCAAGAGGCGCGGGTGGAGCTTGAAAGACTGCGCGCGGAAACCGAGCGTGAAAAAAAGAAAATAGCCGAAGAGCATAACAAGCTGCAAAGAAAGGCTCGAGAGGAAGCGCGCAAGCTAGTGTCGGACACCAAGGCGGAAATGGATGCGCTGGTCGCTCAAATACGCGCGATAAAGGGTCTTGACCAAAGCGCGGCCGACCGCATTATTCAAAAATCACGCGACGCGCTTAGAAGCAGGCAAAATGCTCTTGGCGAGCCGATAGAACAAAAGCAGGAGGAAGGCGGGCAGATACCCAAGAGCCTTAGGCCGGGCGATACCGTCAGGGTAGTGTCGCTTGGCAAGAATGCCACAGTTCTAAGTCCTGCGGACGCAAAGGGCGAAGTTGCGATACAGGTCGGAATAATAAAGATGAACGCAAAAATATCAGACCTTAGGACGATAAAGGATATTCCGCCGCAAACGGGAGCCGCAAAAATAAGCCTTTCGCAAAAAACTGTGGGTTTGGAGCTCGACCTGAGAGGTATGCTGGTAGACGACGCAATAATCGTTGTTGACCGCTACCTTGACGACGCAGCCATGGCGGGACTGAACGAAGTCAATATAATTCACGGAAAAGGGACGGGCGCTCTTCGTGCCGGACTTCAGGAGCATTTTCGCAGACATAGCCGGGTGAAGTCCTTCCGTATGGGGAATCATGGCGAGGGAGACGCCGGAGTAACGGTGGTCACTTTGAAAAAGTGAACGAATTTCCACGAAAAATCTATGGAAAGTACATAACAAATACAAATAAAGGTGGTATTATAATAGCAGTATCGAAATGTTTGGCGGGATATCCCTGCAGATATGACGGCGGCTCAAAGAGCGATGAAGAGATCGTTGAGCTTGTCAAAAGCGGAAAAGCTGTTTGCATATGCCCCGAATATTTGCTTGATGTGCCAAGAAATCCCTGCGAGATCACAGGAGGCGACGGCGCAGACGTGCTAAAGGGAGGCGCGCGGGTCGTTGATTCAAGCGGAGAAGATAAAACAAAGGAGTTTGTTGACGGCGCATATGCTGTGTTAGAATACATGAAGAGCAACGCCGTAAATAAAGCTATTCTTAAAGCAAGAAGCCCGTCCTGCGGATATGGCGAAATATACGACGGAAGCTTCAGCGGAAAATGTAAAACCGGCAACGGCGTGGCAGCCGCGCTGTTTTTAGAAAACGATATTGAAATAGAAGCTCGATAAGGAGGAGCAGATGGAGAAAAACAATACCATTCTCGTAATCGACGACGACAAGAACATTTTGGCTATCCTGCAAATGTATTTGAAAAAGGAAGGCTTTGATGTGGCTACCGGCGAACGCGGAGATACGGCTTTGCAGATCTTCGAGCAAATCCAGCCGGCTCTCGTATTGCTTGACGTTATGCTTCCCGGCATGGACGGCTGGGGAGTTTTGGGGCAACTGCGTCAGATAAGCAATGTGCCGGTCATTATGCTCACAGGCAAGGGGGATACTCTTGATAGAATACAGGGTCTTGATCTTGGGGCAGACGATTATATCCCGAAGCCCTTTGACGCAAAGGAACTGATCGCGAGGATAAAAGCGGTACTTCGCAGAAGCGTCGCGCCCGAATCGGATAAGACCATCGCATTTGATGGACTTACGATCTCTCTTGACAACTATTCTGTCATATTAGACGGAAAGCAGATAGAAATGCCGCCAAAGGAGATAGAGCTCCTCTTCTTTCTTGCTTCGCGCGAGGGAAAGGTATTCACCCGTGAGCAACTGCTGGAACACGTTTGGGGATTTGACTTTTTCGGTGATTCCAGAACCGTCGATGTGCATGTGAAACGTATAAGGGAGAAAATCGGAGACAGGGAAGCATGGCAGATCAAAACGGTATGGGGCGTTGGATATAAATTCGAAGTAAACAGATAAAATAATGTTCAAAACGCTCTTTTCCAGAATGCTGGTCACCTATCTCGCAGTCACGCTCGGATTGCTTTTGCTTTTGGGCGTGATATTGGGAGCTATGTTCCAAAATCAGTATATTACGGAAAGAGAGCAGGAACTATACCGCGAAGCGGACGAAATAAACAGCATCGTTATCAATAAATATCTTGATGATGACAAGCGTCCGGTGGCAAAAGAAGAATTGCAGACAATAGCCAGAAAGTATGACGCGCTGATTCAAATACAGTTTACCGACAGCGCATACGGCCGCGTTGAATTTATGGATGCGGGCTCAACGGATAAGTGGTCCGGCACGGAGGCTGTGGAGATAAGCGATATCGTTGAAACGATAATCGATCAAAAACCGAAGCCTTCGGTATCAAGGCGAATGTATAAGGACGTGCTTGATATCCCGATAATGACGCTTTCAATGGCTATAACGGACGACGCGGGCAATAATATCGGAGCGCTTTTGCTGCATATCGATATCAGCTCGCTCAACGAGTCTATCAAAAAAGTTTATCTTGACCTGCTTATTACCACCTTGATCGCGGTCATTCTTGCGTTTTTAGCCGTTTGTTACATAACGGTGAGAATGACCAAACCGGTCGTGGAAATGAACAACGCGGTAAAAAGGTTCACCAAAGGCGATTATGATGCGCGCGTAAAAGTTCGGGGCTCGGATGAAGTAGGGCAGCTTGGTAAGAGCTTCAACGACATGGCGGATGAGATAAACAATCTTGAACAATCGCGCAGAAGCTTCGTTGCAAACGTATCGCATGAGCTGCGTTCGCCGCTCACTTCGATGAGAGGCTTTCTCGAGGCGATAGAGGACGGCACTATACCTCCGGAGGAACAACAGCATTATCTGCAAATCGTAATAGCGGAAAACAAGAGAATGAGCAGCATGGTGAACGATCTGCTCGACCTTGCCAGAATAGAGTCGGGTCAAACGGTGTTTAAGCCGGAAAGATTCGACGTGCATGATTTGATCGTAAGGACTTTACTGACATTTGAGGCGAGGATAACCACGAAGGAATTGGATGTAAATGTGGATTTTCCCCAAGACAGGATGTTCGTGTGGGCGGATCAAAACCAGATAGCGCAGGTGATACGAAATCTGGTAGACAACGCGATAAAATTCACTCCGGATCATGGAAGGCTGGCGGTATCCACCAGCGCGAACCGGCGTATGGTGGTCGTGCGCATACAGGATTCAGGTCAGGGAATTGCGCAAGAGGATGTGCCGCATGTTTTTGATAGATTTTACAAGGGTGAAAAAGCACATACGCCTACGGGAGTAGCGAGCACCGGGCTGGGACTTTCAATAGTAAAGAGAATAATAGAACAGCACGGACAGAGCATATATGTTGAATCTCGTCTCGGCAAGGGAGCGGCATTTATCTTTACCTTGAAGAGATGCGATGAAGAACCGCAGATGGCACAGCAGCCGCAGCAAAGGCAGAACAGGCGAAGGCTTGCTCAACAGCAAAATAAAACAGAAAACCCGGAACAAGGCTAATGGCCTTGCGAAAGAGGGAGGACGAACATGGAAGAAAAAAACTTGCTTATCGAACAAAACAAAGAGGAGTGCACCGGCTTTTATGAGCCGGAGGATAGCGCTTCTAAAGAAAACGACGGCCAGAGAGAAATGTATAAAGGCTTTTATGAAGACAATGGATCAAAAGACGCCAAGAATGGAAAAAAACGTCGCGGCATAGGCGGATATATTGCGACTGCCGTGATCTCGTTTATAGTCGGGGCTTTGTGCGGCTGCCTGATGATACCTTCATCCTCACAGCCTATTAACAATGGAATGCCGGGATTTTCATTTGATATATCGCCTTTCGATGTGCCGGAGGCGCAGGAAAGCGCCGCTGCTACGCAAAAGCCTGAGCCCACGCCGCTTCCTACGCCAAGACCTACGCCGGTGGTAGACGGCAGCGCGCCTATGATACAAAGCGAAGGCAATCCAATACCCGATATAGTAGAACAGGTGAGTCCGGGCGTCATCGGCGTGAACGGATATGTTTATAACGATAAGCTTCAGCATGATGTGGCCGCAAGCCTTGGCACGGGATTCATTTTTTCCTCTGAGGGATATATTATGACATGTGAACATATCATCAGAGACGCTGTGCGCGTTACCGTGACAATGCCTGATGGAAAAGAGCTTGACGCTGAGATAATGGGTTCGGATAAGACGCTTGATATCGCGGTGCTGAAAATAGACGCTGATAATATCCGCACGCTTAAAATGGGAGATTCTGACGAGCTTAGAGTCGGAGATTTCGTTATTGCCATTGGAGACCCGACCGGACGGGAGCTTTCGGGAACCACGACCTATGGCATTGTAAGCGCGGTATCAAGATCGGTAAATATCGAAGGCTCAACGAACACCTATATACAAACTGACGCCGCGG
>CAYPAH010000116.1:0-6545 GCA_964408655.1 uncultured Oscillospiraceae bacterium
TGTGGCCTCAATATATTCTTTGGACATGAAGCCATCGTTATTATAGCTAAAAACTATGTATTTTGCCTTAGTTTTAGCTATCACTTTATCCAACAAAATATGGCTCTTAACATCTTTTGACCAGTCAGATCTCATTGGTGCTGTTTTCCGTGAGCCCGTTACTGTGCTAATCGTAGGATTGTCATTTAGAATCAAGGTCTCAAGGAGATGGTATTGCGTACCATATTGATTCTGAGTATATGGAGGATCAAGGTAAAGAATATCACAGTCAACATCAGCAATTATATCTTCAATTTTATCGTTATACACGGTTATAATACTGCATTCTGAATCTGTTGAATCTACACGATCAAAAAATATGGGTTTTAACGCCCTTGAATCCCACTTCTTCAGAAAAGCACCATAAACCCCAGCAGTATTAGATACGTCAGATACGGATTCAATAAGGCAGGCTAAGAGAAAGTTATATTCATTTTTTGTAAGAAGATTTTCTTTCTTCCATTCTTCAATTTGCCACCTAAAAAAGTCTATTCTGCCAGCGTTTTCTCGCGTGAAATACATTCTCGATGAATTTCCCGGTGAATAGTTTTTATAAATGAAACCTTCTCTTATTGTTTTTACTTCGTTTAAGTATTGGAAAGGATCAAATCCTAATATGTCAAATTTACAGGATTGTGCGCACACCTTTCCCCATGAATAAGTAACCGCCCACAAAAGATTATCGTTAATAATAATATCATAATACCGTTTAAAGTGATCTGCCACAGATCCAGCACCGCAAAAAGCGTCAAAAAAGAAAAGACGATTTTTTAGAAGCCCCTTCTCTTGTAATAGATTTTCTATATTGCTTAGAATAGATGATTTATTTCCTATAAATCTCATTCGCGTTTATCTCCTTATCTGGAACGAACACTATATTTCTTGGAAGATACATTCCATCGCATTACAGTTGCTCTAGATCTTATCAAACCCAAATATTACTATAGAACGATGTTGATTAATGAATTTGATTCTTTCAGCAGATTATTTCCAAACAAGCTTATTGTTACTGTCATGCTTACAGCAGCTTATTGAGCGCGTCGCTCACGGTTTTCACCCTTACAGTTTCTATTCCGCTTTGCTTACAAGTCGAGGAAAACGGGATAAGCAGCCTTGTGAAGCCGAGACGGGCGCATTCCTGCACGCGCTTATCAAGACGGCTCACGCCGCGTATTTCGCCTGTTAAAGAGATCTCTCCGAGCATGGCCGTGTTTGGCGGGATAGAGATGTTTAGCTGAGCCGCGGCGATGCAAAGCGCCACGGCAAGGTCGCCCGCGCGCTCGTTCAAGCGCAGGCCGCCGACCACGTTTACATATACGTCCTTATCACAAAGCCTGAGATCCGCTTTTTTCTCGAGCACGGCAAGCAAAAGCGCAAGGCGGTTGAAATCTATGCCTGTTGACATCCTTCGCGGATTGCTGAAAGCGGAATTGGAAAGCAGCGCCTGCACCTCGGCAAGTATCGGCCTCGTTCCCTCCATCGCGCAGGTCACGGCGCAGCCCGGCGCGCTGGTTCCCGTCAAAAAGAGGGAGGAGGGATCGTCCACCTCGGCCATTCCGCTCTCACACATTTCAAACACGCCTATTTCATCAGTTGAGCCAAAGCGGTTCTTTACGGCGCGCAAAAGCCTGTATGAATCCTGCCTGTCGCCTTCAAAATACAGAACCGTATCCACCATATGCTCCAGCATTCGCGGCCCCGCGATAGCGCCCTCCTTGGTGACGTGACCTACGATAAACACGGCGCAGCCTGTCGCCTTGGCATAGCGTATCAGCGTCGAGGTGACCTCGCGTATCTGGCTTACGCTGCCCGAAGCGTTCGGTATATCCGAATTGTACATTGTCTGAATGGAATCAATAATAAGAAAGGCGGGGGAAAGCCTTTGCGCTTCAAGCTCTATGCAGGCAAGATCGGTCTCCGCCATCACCATTATCTCATCGCTCACATGCAGCCTTTTTGCCCGCAGCTTTAGCTGCGCCGCGGACTCTTCTCCCGTGACATAAAGCACCGTGCCCTGCGGCGCAAGGGATGAGGCCGCCTGCATAAGAAGCGTGGATTTTCCTATTCCGGGGTCGCCGCCAAGAAGCACGACGCTCCCCCTGGTAACGCCGCCGCCAAGCACCCTGTCAAGCTCGCCTATGCCGCAGCTAAAGCGCTGCGCGCCGTCCGCCTGAACATCCTTTAATGAAACGGCCACGCTGTTTTTTTGCGAAAAGGGGTGCGCCGAAGCCTTTCCTGTTACGGCCGCGGCCTCGACCATCGTGTTCCAACTGCCGCAGGCGGGGCATTTGCCCATCCATTTTCCGCATTCATATCCGCATTCGCCGCAGACGAACACCGTTTTATTTTGTTTTGCCGCCAAATTGACGCTCCTTTCAGGGAAAGACCGAGCTGTTTTTTACGCCGGTATGCGCGCGAATTTCACGATATCGCGCTCGCGGCTGGTAACGTCCATCCAAATGACCTTATCCTCGCTTACGCCAAGGAACATCGCGTTTTCACGTTCGGAGGTGACGCGATAGGTCTTTTTATTATCGAACACAAAGGCGTAGATAGTCTCGTCCTTGCAATATGCCACAAAATGATCGCTAAGGCCGCATTGCACCACTCCCGTCGCTATGTTTTGCGCGGGGCCTTCATTTTCGCTGTAGTAAAGATTGCTCTCCTCAGAATGATGCGCGTCCAGCCACACAAGATAAGTTCCGTTGCCCTGCGGGTCGTGCGCATATGTGCCGGGAGAATAAGAGTGCGAGGTGGAGGCGGTGAGCGCGATGGAATGTATCATGCTGTTTTCGCCTGTTCCGCTGTCGGTATCCGCCCAGAATAGCATTCCGTCATGGAAGCAGGGCAGGCTCTCGCCATATGTAGATGAGGAAAACATGGCGAGCGTAGTGCTCTCCAAGCTTGTCAGATCGCACACAAAAAGCTTATCCATTCGCGTTCCGGTGCGGTCTATCCACGCAATATAGTTGCCGTCGAGCATCACTTCCGGCTGTCCGGTATAGATATCCTTTACCTTCTTGGCCTGATAGCCCGGCGTTTTAAGATCGATGGCCATTATCGTGCCGCCGCTGTTGGCCTTTGCGTCAAGATAAACCAGCCAGTCGTCATTGCATTTCGCGAACATTATATGCGTATTGACCGGAGTAACGGGGAGGACCTCGGCGCTTCGCGTGTCGGGATAATAGCGCAGGAGCGTATTCATCACGGCCTGTCCGTCCACGAGCTTTCCGCCGGCAAGAAGCATCTCTCCATTATAAAAATACGGATCGCCAAACCATGAATAATCCATATAGCCGTCAAAGACCACCTCGTTCAAGGCGCTTGCCGCGTCAAAGGAATCCATCGGGTGCGGCGTAGGGGCTGGCTTGGAGATCGTTTCCGACGCGGGGGCGGGGGGCGGGAATATTTGATAATCTATGCCGATAAGGGGAAGAACGCGGGGCAGGGCGACAAAAACTATAAGGCAAATGACGCCGATCACGCCGAGTATCGTTCCAAGCAATGCCAAAATAGGCCCGAGATTGCTCGTGCTGATACTGCTTGAACGCCTGCGGCGCCCTCTGCTTTTTCTGCGCCATTTATCGGTAGCCCGTTTACGCATTCAATAAATCTCCAATAATTTTCAATTTATTATAACACAGCCGGCAAAAGCCTTTCAATGGCATAAAAAAGGAGAGGTCTTTCGGCCTCTCCCCGCTGTTGTCGCGTATGCTTTTATGATAAGAGCCGCTTTAAGCCCTGCTGTTGTATTTTTCTATGCCGAGCGCCAATAGATCCATTGCGCGCTCAAGATCGCTCTGCTTGAGAACATAGGCAAGGCGAACCTCATTTTTGCCCATACCGGGCGTTGCGTAAAAGCCCTCGCCGGGAGCGAACATAACGGTTTCGCCCTTATCCTCAAAGTCGGTGAGCAGCCACTGCTGGAAGGTATCCGTATTATCTACCGGAAGCTTGGCCATGACATAAAACGCGCCCATCGGCTTTGCGCAAACAACGCCGGGGATGGCGCTGAGCTTTGAATAAATGGTGTCGCGGCGCTTTTTGTATTCTTCGCGAACGGCGGCAAAATAGCTGTCGTCCACAGTATAGAGCATTGCTGAGGCCACCTGATCGAGAGTAGCGCAGCTAAGCCTGCCCTGCAGGAATTTCATTATGCCGTCCTGAAGCTCTTTATTCTTGGTGATAAGAGCGCCGATACGCGCTCCGCAGGCCGAGAAGCGCTTTGAAACAGAATCCACGATAACGGCATTGTCGTCAATGCCCTCAAGCTGGCCTATGCAAAGAAGCTGCTCTCCGCCATAGACGAATTCTCTGTATACCTCGTCGCCTATGACAAAGAGATCGTGCTCTTTCGCCACATCCGCGATTATCTGCATTTCTTCCTTTGAAAGCACTACGCCGGTCGGGTTGCCGGGATTGGTGAAAAGTATGGCTCGCGTGTTTTCGTTCACCAGCTCTTCAAGCTTTTCCTTAACGGCATATTTATATCCTTCCTCGGGAGTCGTCTTCAAGGGACGTATGACGCCGCCGCAGGATTTAACGAAGGTATTATAGTTGGGATAGAAGGGTTCGGGAACTATGACCTCCGAGCCGGGATCGAGAATGCACATCATAAGTATCTGCAAGGCTTCGCTGCCTCCGGTGGTTATCGCAATGTCGGCGGGCGAATAGTCGATGCCTATTCCTTTATAATAAGTCCTAACGGCCTCGATCATCTCGGGAATGCCGGGGGACGGGGCATATTCCAAAACAGGGTTTCTGAAAGCAGCCGCCGTTTCAAAAAAGACGGGGGGAGTTTCAATATCGGGCTGGCCGATATTCAAATGATAAATCTTCCTGCCTTTTTTCTTTGCTTCAACAGCAAACGGAGCGTATTTTCGCATTGGAGAGAGGCTGCATTTTTGCACATTGCGGGAAATCTTCATCGGTGTTTTTTCCTCCTGTTAGATAATATTGACCGGCGGTCGGCAATGATGTCTCTTGATGGATATTAACGGTGCTTAAAAAGATATGTATACTGTACTCAAATCTACTTTAACATTATAAGCAGCTTTGAAAAATATAACAATATATATTATAAAATCTTATATCTCAAATTATTTTTCTCGAAAAAGCAGCTCTTAATATAAGAACTGCTTTTAACTTTTTATATAACTTTTCACATTTCGAGCTAGATCAAGAATTATTTCAGGAGTTTTTGCTTCGTTTTGCTACCTTAACATAGAGCCATTGAACAGATAGCACGACAAATACCGCGCAGCCGGTGAAGAAAATATATGCCGGCACATAAGAGCCGCCAAAGCGATCCGCAAGTATTCCGGGCAGAGATGAGAACAGGAGCGCGCCCGCCGAATAGCCGATTTGAAAGCGGCGGATGGTAGCGTCATATTGCTCCGGCGTGCTAAGATCACCCGCCCATGCGGTCAAGCCCACCGTCGTTAGCGAAAGTCCGAAGCCATAGCTGCACATGGCGGCGAACAAGAGGAGCTTGCTGCCGCCGTTCACACAGCACAGAAATACCCCGAGGATCAACAGAGCGCCAAATATCCAGTTGCTCTTATATGTGCTAAGCTTGTCCGACAAACAGCCGTAAGCGAATTTGCTCAAGGTCAGCGTAATTCCGGAAACGCTCACCGCCAACGCAGCCGTGTGGGCGCTAAAACCGGCGGCTTTGGCAAAAACCGTTAAATGGCTATAGCCAACGCTTGTCAACGCGCCAAGCAAAAGCAGCATCAGCGCCACAAGCGGCCAGTCCTTGCGGCTTAGCGTGCCGATATTTTCAGCGTTTTCGCGCGTTTGCTCATTTGTGCCGGAGCCATAAGGCTCAAGCCCCTTTTGTGAGGGTTCGCTTCTGATAAGCAGAAAGCTGAAAGTGACGAGCACCGCAATAAACGCCGATTCCAGAATAAAAGTTGATTTCAGTCCGGTCTTTTCTATGAGAAATGTCAAAAGCGAAGGAAAGCCCAGAGTAGACATGCCCGTTGCCGCAGAACACATGCCAATGGCAAGGGTGCGTTTTCGCACAAACCAGCGCTCTAAGACCATGGCAATAGGTATCATGGTGCCAAAGCCATAGCCAAGCCCCACAACAGCGGCGGCAAGGCAATATACAAAATGACTTTTTGCAAATCCGAAAACGAAGAATCCGGCCGCTATGAAAAGACCCGCAAGCATCATGCCCGTTCGCAGGGAAAGCTTTTTATAATATGTTCCGGCAAAAAACATGGATATAAAGGAAAAAAGACTGCGCACCATGATAATTGCTGAAGACTGCGCGTTGGTGAAGCCATTTTCCACCATTATATACGGCTGATATATCGTAAATGCGTTTATCGTGAGCCCACTGGTACAAAAAAGCAGCAAAGCGCAGCCGAGACACACGAGCCAAGCGTAATGAATCCGCTTCATCATTGTGTGAAAATCAACCTTCCATAAGCTTTATAGACAGCGTTTTCTCAGATATAATATAATAAGGAATAGTGCTGCTCCCAAAAATACTTTTG
>CAYPAH010000117.1:0-6534 GCA_964408655.1 uncultured Oscillospiraceae bacterium
TTGATTATATCACCTTGGTACCGAGGGTGTCCTGTTTTATGATAGTAGTCCACTTTGGCTATTACGGCCCTCAGAAGGGCGACGGAGCTCCCTCCATTTCCGAAGAGGGGCAGATCGCGATAACAGCGGATGCGATCTCAAAGCTTATAGACGATGTTCACAAGAAATAGACGGGAATTGCATTCACAAGCAAGATGCCACTTTCGTTTTTTTGCAGACTCAACTATAATGGAATCATTGGCAGGACAAAGCGAATTTTTGAACAGGAGGCAAGTTTATGCTATACAGCGATTTTCAGGGTATGAAGCTTTCGCGCTTGGGCTTTGGCACAATGCGGCTTCCGCTCGTGCCCGGCACGCAAAGCGGTGAGGTGGACGAATCTCAAGTGGAGGAAATGGTGCGATATGCCATAGATCACGGCGTTAACTATTTCGACACGGCATATCCATATCACGGCGGTCTGTCCGAAAAGATCATCGGCCGCGCATTGAAACACTATCCGCGTGAGAAGTATTACCTTGCCACCAAATATCCGGGACATCAGATCAGCCAGTCCTATGATCCGGCGGCCATATTCGAAGAACAGCTGCAAAAATGCGGCGTGGACTATTTTGATTTCTATCTGCTGCATAATGTCTATGAAAATTCCGTGGGCACCTATCTCGATCCACGTTGGGGCATATTGGATTATTTTCTTGAGCAAAAGAAAAACGGCCGGATAAAGCATCTTGGCTTTTCCTCTCACGGCGGCGCAGACATGCTTCGCAGCTTTTTGGATTCCTGCGGCGATAAAATGGAATTTTGCCAGATCCAGCTAAACTATCTTGACTGGACGCTGCAAAACGCCAAAGAGAAATACGATCTTTTGACCGAGCGAAATATTCCCGTCTGGGTCATGGAGCCGGTGCGCGGAGGCAAGCTCGCCAAGCTCTCTGACGCCGGGGAAGAAGCGCTCAAGGCTCTGCGCCCTCAGGAAAGCATACCCGCGTGGAGCTTCCGCTGGCTGCAAGCTCTACCCAACGTCAAGGTGGTGCTTAGCGGCATGTCCGATTTGTCACAGATGGAGGATAACGTCAAGACCTTTTCAAATGAAGCGCCTCTTAGCGAAACGGAGCTGAAAACGCTATATGCTATCGCTGACGGAATGCACCAGTCCATCCCCTGCACCGCCTGCCGCTACTGCTGCGACGGCTGTCCTATGGGTCTTGATATCCCTATGCTTATGCAGGTATATAACGATGTTCGCTTCGACCCCTCGTTCACAGTCTCTATGCGCCTTGACGCGCTGCCCGCGGATAAGCAGCCTTCTTCATGCATCGGCTGCGGCGCCTGCGCTCAGATATGTCCTCAGCGCATCGATATACCGCAGGTAATGCGGGATCTTGACGAAGCGCTCAGCAAAATACCCAAATGGGCGGATCTTTGCCGCGAGCGTGAAGCCGAGGCCGAAAGGCTTCGCAAAAACGCGAAATAAGCTGACGATCCATAATAAACGGCGCCCGCGCTTATCTGCGCGGGCGCCGTTTATTATCTGGAAATATAAATAATATTTATTTCCCGGCGACCATCACTACGGGCATACCGGCGATCATACTGCCGGAAAACTGACGAATGATGACCTTGCCGACGCGGCTGCTCGAATCCACCACAAAGCTGCGTCCGCCTATAGTGCCAAGATACATGGCGGAATGGTGAATGCCCATATAACGCCTGCAGCTTGTGCCGCAGCTGCAAGTAGTGCGCCACGAAGGGAACTTCATAAAGAATATATCGCCCACCTTTGCCGCGCCGTCCTTGCGCATTCCTTTTATAAGATCCTTCGCCTGCTCGTCGCTAACGCGGGAGATCTTTATTCCGGCCGCCTTATATGCCTGCTGCGCAAGCTTGCTACAGTCCATCGCGTTATACGATGTACCCAGATACGAAAGAGCCGCGCGCACCGCCTTTTCGCCCTTGGAATCTCCCAGCTTTTCGCAATAGTCACGCACGGCGGCTTCCGTGGCGCTGTCAAGCGGAACGCAGTCGGAGTTATATACATTGCCCTCTATCGCCCCATCAACAGGAGTACGTTTGGGCGCGACGACGCTTAGCTTACATTTGGCCTCTTCGGCGCTCGCGTCTACAGCCTGCACCGTTATCGTGGCGCTTCCGGCCTTTTTTGCCGTGACAACGCCGGAGGTATCTACCGTTGCAATGGAATCATCCGAGCTTTTCCACACAAGCGTTGGAATATTTGCGCTTTTCGGATCGATAGAGACGCTGAGTTTTGCGCTTTCGGCCTCTTTAAGTTTTAATTTCGCCGCGATCTCCAGCTCCGGCTTCTTATCCGCAGAAGCTGGCAGCGCAACAAAAAACGAACAAACTATCAAAAGAGAAGCAATAACAAGTCTTTTTAAACGCATAGGCACAAGCATCCTTTCCTTTTACCATTTTCCAGTATAAGGTAAAAACCATTGATACACAAGCATCGTCTCTGTTTTCTATTGCCTCAGCTTAAAGGTTCTGGGTGCAAGACGATAGGCCAGAACGAAGGCTATCACGGCATATAAAACGCAGAATATCGAGATCACCGAGCCGAAGAGCATCGTTGGCAGCCTTACCTGAATCCCCGCGTAACAGATGAAATAAGTGACCCAGTTGACGATGCCGTAGGCAGCGCTTTTAGTTTCAAGATTCACATTATACGGCTGCAAAAGATAATAAAGCACCATGTGATGAACCGAGAAAAACACAGACATTGCGATTATGGAAACAAAGAGCAGCACATAGTTCATAGGCTCATCCGTGCCGCCTGTAATATACAAAAGCAGCGGAAGAGCTATGGCGATAACGGCGGCAGGCAAAAGGTTTATCAGGGTTATGTATTTCAGCCGTTCAACAAAAAGGGAGAGCAGCGCCTTAGGCTGCCTGTAAAATCGGTATGTGAGCATACTGTGGTCGCAATTCATAAACATCGCCTGTGTTATGATAAGCTTTGTGCATGAGCCCCACTCATACACGGATTCCTCCGTGGCCGCAAGCGAATTTTCTTTATCGGTATAGCCATACGCCTTTTCAAGCAAGCTGTCCTTAGCTGTGAAAACAGCCACGGACATCGCCGCCATGGTCTCTTCGTTTTCCTTAACATAGGCGTCAATTTTTTCTTCCAGCTCCGCCGCGTTCAAGCCGGAGGGCAGCCTTGTCAGGCTGTTTGCCTGCTCTTTTTCGGCCAACGCACCGGCAGACACGGGCAATAATATCGCCATGCAGAACGCCGCCGCAAAGCTTATTATTCTTTTTGCGGCTTGCTTTCTGTATTTCTTTTCACACACTTTCATCACCTCCGTGAAAACATATCATAAAACGGCGCACGGCGCTTTGGCAAGCCCCAATATGTGAAAATTATTCCTTTTTGCGCATTTATATCCGAATACAGCGCATATTTGGCGATTTTGCGCGGCAGGCAAAGTGTATATGCGCATAATGATAAGGCGGCAGGTCGCATTTCTGCGCCATGCCGCCCTGTTTCGTTTTTTTGATTTTCCGCTATGACTAAGCTTTGGCCTGCATCGCCTTGCGGTTGGAAACAACATCGAAAATAACGGCCATTAGCAGCACCAGACCCTTGACGATCTTCTGATAGTTGCTGTCAACGCCTATGATATTCATGCCCAGATTCAAAATGCCCATGAGTATAGCGCCGATGACCGCTCCGCTCACCTTGCCCACGCCGCCGTATGCCGACGCGCCGCCGATAAAGCAAGAACCAATGGCGTCCATTTCATAGCTGGTTCCCGCCGCGGGATTGGCGGAGGTGAAACGCGCCGCGACTACAAGAGCCGCAAAGGCGCTCAAAAACGACATGTTCACATAAGCCGCAAAGTAGATGCGGTTGGTGTTGATGCCCGAAAGCTTTGTCGCCTTTTCATTGCCGCCAAGAGCATAGAAGTGGCGGCCAAAGGTCGTCTTTGAGGTTATATAGGCGTAGATCGCCACGATGCCGATAAGCCAGAGAAGGATGAAGGGGACGCCCTTATACTGCGAAAGCTTCCACATCACTGCCATGACGACCACGCAGAGCGCCACAAGCCTTATGACGATGGAGGACATCTTCTCGGTCTTATATCCCTTTTTCCTCTTGTTGATATCGCCCAGCACAGTGTAAAGAATGAAGGCTATGCAGGCAAGCGCGCCGAAGATAAGCGCGGACATCTTTATCTCGCCATCATCAAGACCCGGGATCTGCAAATAGTTATTGAAGATCGCAAGGAACTGCTCCGGAAAGCCGGTCAAGGTCAAGCCCTTGAGTATCGCCTGAGCAAGTCCGCGGAAAAGCAGCATACCGGCCAGCGTAACGATAAACGGCGGGATGCGTATGTAGGCGATCCAGAATGCCTGCCAGCAGCCGATCAAAACGCCCACGAGCAGGCAGATGGCCATGGCGACATACATATTCACCTTCATGTTTATCATAAGAACAGCCGCCAGCGCGCCAACGAGACAGACCGTTGAGCCTACCGACAGGTCTATATTGCCGCCGGTAAGGATGCACAGCAGCATACCGACCGCAAGTATCACCACATAAGAATTCTGAAGTATCAGATTGTTTACGTTCTGCGGCAGAAGCATTTTTCCGCCGGATTTGATGGTAAAGAACGCATACACGATGATAGTGGCGAGGATCATCGTATTCTTGAGCAAAAAGTTTTTCGTTTTCTGCAAACCCAAATTATGTTCCATATTTATTACGCTCCTTTTCCACTTGCGAGAATGCTTCCCATGATCTTTTCCTGAGTGGCCTCTTCCGCCTTGAACTCTGCGACAAGCTTCCCTTCGTTCATTACATAAATTCTATCGCACATGCCCAGGATCTCAGGCAGCTCGGATGAGATCATTATTACGGATTTCCCTTCCGCTACAAGCTGATTGATAATGCAGTATATTTCGTATTTTGCGCCAACGTCTATGCCGCGCGTCGGTTCGTCAAGTATCATTATGTCGGGATCCGCGAACATCCACTTGGCCAAAAGCACCTTTTGCATGTTGCCGCCGGAAAGATTGCCGACAAGCTGATCCACGCTCGGGCATTTTGTTTCGAGCTTTTCTTTATATTCCTCGGCATAGCGGTATTCAAGATTCTGATCCAGCTTGCCGAATTTGCTGATCTTATCCAGCCGGGCGAGCGTCGTGTTGAAGGTTATCGGATTATTGAGCAGCAATCCGTTGCCCTTGCGATCCTCCGTGACGTATGCGATTCCGGCTGCGATAGCCGCTTTCTCGTTTTTGAAATTCACCTCTTTGCCGCGTATTTTCAGCGTGCCGCTGATGTCGTTGCCGTAGCTTTTGCCGAAAATACTCATTGCAAGCTCGGTGCGCCCCGCGCCCATGAGCCCGGATATACCTATGACCTCGCCCTTGCGAACATAGAGGGAAACGTCGTCGACCACCTTGCGCTCGGCATAGAGCTGGTGGTTGACCGTCCAATGCTCGACCTCGAGCATCTTTTCGCCCGCTTCAACATGCTCCCTCGCGGGAAAACGATTGGTCAGCTCGCGCCCTACCATGCCTTTGATGATGCGCGCTTCGTCGATCTCATCTACGTTTTTATCCATGGTCTCAATGGTGGCGCCGTCGCGGATAACGGTGATCCTGTCGGCAACGTAGGATATTTCGCCAAGCTTATGCGATATGATGATGGAAGTCATTCCCTGAGCCTGAAACTCCTTGAGCAGATCGAGAAGTTTTTTAGAGTCGCTGTCATTCAGCGAGGCGGTAGGCTCATCCAATATCAAAAGCTGCACTTTTTTTGCCAGCGCCTTCGCTATTTCAACAAGCTGCTGCTTGCCTACGCCGATATCCTTTATCAAAGTGTGCGAGGATTCTCTGAGCCCTACGGTGTCAAGCAGCTTATCCGCCTTATTATAGGTCGCGTCCCAGTCGATGCTTCCGATCTTCGTCTTCTGTTCGTTTCCGAGGAACATATTTTCCCCTATAGACAAAAACGGAACCAGCGCCAGCTCCTGATGTATTATCACGATGCCGCGCTTTTCACTATCCCTGATAGAGTTGAACTTACAGAGCGCGCCGTCAAAAACGATCTCGCCGCTGTAGCTTCCGTATGGATAAATGCCCGAAAGCACATTCATCAAAGTAGATTTCCCCGCGCCGTTCTCGCCGACGATCCCGTGGATCTCGCCGCGCATAACGGTCAGATTCACATCGTCAAGCGCCTTTACGCCGGGAAATTCTTTGGTGATGTGTTTCATTTCCAGAATGGTATCTGCCAACAAAATCCCTCCTTTTTCACCTGCCCCTAATTCATGCAGCCGCACCGGACGAAAAAGCCGCCAATGCCCGATCCGCTTGCATATTCTAGAAGCAGAATGCGGGACGGGCGGCAGGCCCGCCCCGCAGGAATCATTTTTTATATCGTTACTTTTGAATTACTGAAGCTGATCCGCGGTGTAATAGCCGGAGTCGATCAACAGTTGCTGATAGTTGTTGATGTCGGCGAAGACGGGATCGCAAAGGAAGGTGGGGATGATGCCCGTGCCG
>CAYPAH010000118.1:0-6520 GCA_964408655.1 uncultured Oscillospiraceae bacterium
AAAAGCAATGTCGATAGCATGTAGTAATTTACAAATGGTCAAGGAATATGCAGAAGAAAATCCAAAAGACTCGGCGTCGGTATAAACTCTCGGCCATATTGTTTGCCATGCTGATTTGCTTTTCAAATCACAGTGCCAAGGCGCTTATAGATATGCCTCAGGTCAACGCGCAGTCGGCAGCCTTGGTAGAAATGAATACTGGCAAGCTGCTGTGCGCTAAAAACGCGCATGTGCGTTTGCCAATGGCAAGCACAACAAAGATAATGACAGCAATTATCGCGATAGAAAGCTGCTCTCTGGATGAAATGGTGACGGTAACGGCAGAAGCATATGGCACCGAAGGCTCAAGCATGTATCTGGAGCTGAATGAAAAGCTGTCTATGCGCGACCTGCTTTATGGATTGATGCTCGTTTCCGGCAATGACGCCGCCGCCGCAATAGCTGTGCATATTGCCGGAAGCAAGGAAGCCTTTGCGGATGTTATGAATGCGAAGGCTGCCGAGCTTGGCTTAACTAACACTCACTTTGTAACGCCGAACGGCTTGCATGACGACGAGCATTATACCACAGCATATGAATTGGCGGTGATCTCCGCATATGCAATGAGGAACGATACATTTCGAACGATAGTTTCATCGCGCGAATATGTTGCGGAAAGCGGGAATAAAAGGCGAAGCCTCAGAAACAAAAACAAGACTCTCACTTTGTATGAGGGCGGAAACGGTGTGAAAACAGGCTATACATCCATAGCCGGACGCTGCCTTTCTTTTGCGGCGGAACGCAACGGGATGCAGCTTGTGGGCGCGGTTTTACACAGCTCGGACACATATGGCGACGCTTTTTCCATAATGGATTACGGATTTTCCCAATATAAGCTGCAAAGCGTAATAGGCAAGGGAGACGTAGTGCAATATGTAAGATTGAGCGGGGGCAGAAAAAATGTCTTGGCTTTGTGCGCCTCAGAGGATATAATGATACCTGTGGGAGTAAACGGCAAATTCGATCTTCGTTCTCAGGTATTATTGGATAAAACAGCGAATGCCCCGATAGAAAAAGGCGAGGAATACGGAAAGCTGCAACTTTGGGAAAACGGACGCCTGCTTGCGAGCATATCTCTGTATGCAGGAGAAACGATACCCGAGAACAGCATTATGGATTCATTCCTGAGATGCGCTCGGGATTGGAGCGCTTAGAAGCTCGGATTTTGGGGGAAGAATAATTGCGGCTGCAAAAATGGATGGCGGATGCCGGGATCGCATCGCGGAGAAACTGTGAAGAGCTTATCCGCGAAGGCAAAGTGATCGTGAACGGCTCTGTCGCGAATATAGGCTGCACGGTAGAAGAAACTGATATCGTTGAAATGGATGGCAAACGCATAACGCCCGAGAAGGAGCGTGTTGTGTTTGCCTTTCATAAACCCCGGGGGGTCATGTGCACGGCAAAGGATCCACAGGGCAGGCTCACTGTTATAGATTATTTCGCGCAACAGCCGTACAGGTTATATAATGTTGGACGGCTCGACTACGATTCTGAAGGTCTACTGCTGGTCACAAACGATGGTAATTTGGCATACTGTATGACGCATCCCAAATATGAAATGGCTAAAACATATCATGTTGTGTGCGACGCGATGCTTACCGAAGCGCAGTTAAGCGAATTGCAAAGCGGAGTTCTCCTTTCGGATGGTTTAACGGCTCCAGCCATTGTTAAAAATGCAAAAAAACAGCAAAACGGACATTACTCTTTCGATTTGACGATTCACGAAGGGAAAAACCGGGAAGTCAGGCGAATGATGGAAGCAATGGGGAGACAAACGATACGGCTTCAGCGTGTGCAGATAGGGAATATTCATTTGGGAGGCTTGAAGAGCGGAGAAATGCGCCGCTTGACAAAAGAAGAGGTTATTGAACTCCTCAAGCTATGTAAATAACGTTATATTTGGGCGTATTGACTTTGCAGATTATGCCATTTATGATTGAAATGGATGAAGTTGAATTAACATATCAGATATCATCAAATGTATAGAAAGGAGGCGTACAACTCTTGAATAATATAAGTCCTTGGTTCGTTTTAGTTCTGGGCATGGGAACGGTATTCTTTGGGCTCATCTGCCTTATCTTCATTACGAAGCTGATGAGTTTAGTAATGCGAAAAGTACAAAAACCGGAGAAAGCGGCTGCTAAGGTCGCAGCGCCCGAACAAAAGGCAAACACTGCCATAACCGGCGGCATTGCCTTTAAGGACAGAAAATTACTGGACGCTGTTATCGCTGCGGCAATCGCTACTTATGACGGTTCCGATATAGCCGGCCTGCGTATTCGCTCGATCAAACAGATCGGCGGAGACAATGGCGAAAGACAGCAGTTTGTAGCTGCCGTGTCCGCGGCGGTTGCGACAACGATTGGCACCGATGTGCAAGGCTTGAGAATCCACAGCATAAAAAAAATCTAATTTGGAGGAAATAAAAACAATGCGTAAGTTCATCGTAAATGTAAACGGTTCTTCTTATGAAGTAGAAGTTGAAGAGATCGCCGCCGGCAGCGCACCTGCTGCTAAGCCCGCCGCTCCCGTTGCAGCTCCTGCTGCCGCTCCCGCTGCTCCCGCCGCTGCCAAGGGCGGTCAGGAAGAAGTTACCTGCCCCATGCCCGGCAACATCTGGGAAGTAAAGTGCAAACCCGGCGATGTTTTGAAGAGCGGTGATGTGCTGCTGGTTCTCGAAGCTATGAAGATGGAGAACGAGATCATGGCTCCCCGCGATTGCAAAGTCGTGGCCGTTAACGTACAGAAGGGTGCTGCCGTCAACTCCGGCGATGTCCTTTGCGTCATCGAATAATCCGTTGCTTGCGCAACGTACGATGATCCCCAACGATTGCAAAGGAGTAGAATAAATGCAAGGTGTAATAGAATTCCTGAAATCGACGGGATTTTGGATGCTCTTTGAAGACCCGAGATGCCTCGTTATGATAGCGGTGGCCTGTTTCTTCCTTTATTTAGCTATTGTGAAGAAATTTGAGCCTCTGCTTCTTGTGACGATCGGTTTCGGTATGCTTTTGACCAACCTGCCCGGAGCGAACCTTTATCATGCCGAGTTTTATGCCGGCGGTCATGTGAATTGGGAAGCTTTTAATGCCGGAGCCGGATTGATCGACTACTTATATCTCGGCGTTAAACTGGGTATCTATCCGTCGCTTATCTTTATGGGCGTAGGCGCCATGACGGACTTTGGCCCCTTGATCGCAAATCCGAAGAGCCTGCTGCTTGGTGCGGCTGCTCAGCTCGGCATATTTATTGCCTTCATGGGCGCGCTTGCGCTTACGGCTATATTCCCGGAGGCCATTAACTTTGGTTATAATCAGGCGGCTTCCATCGGTATTATCGGAGGTGCGGACGGACCTACCGCAATTTATGTCACCTCGCGGCTCGCGCCTGAGCTGCTTGGACCTATAGCGGTCGCGGCCTATTCTTATATGGCTCTGGTTCCCGTTATACAGCCCCCCATTATGAAAGCTCTTACCACACAGAAAGAACGCAAGATCGTTATGAAGCAGCTCCGCCCCGTTTCACAGACGGAAAAGATCGTATTCCCGATAGTCGTTACGATCTTCGTCTCGTTGCTTCTTCCCTCCGCGGCGCCGCTCGTCGGTCTGCTGATGCTGGGTAACCTTTTCCGTGAATGCGGCGTGACTGAGCGTCTTTCCAAGACGGCTCAGAACGAGCTGATGAATATCGTTACGATATTCCTCGGCATTTCCGTTGGCGCGACAGCTACAACGCAGGCGTTCTTTAACTGGCAGACCATCGGCATTCTTGTCATGGGTGTGTGTGCGTTCGCATTCGGCACTGCGGGCGGTGTATTACTTGCCAAGCTGATGAATCTCTTCAGCAAGGAACCTATCAATCCGCTTATCGGTTCCGCCGGCGTTTCGGCTGTTCCTATGGCGGCGCGTGTTTCTCAGGTGGTCGGTCAGAAAGAAGATCCCGGCAACTTCCTGCTGATGCATGCAATGGGTCCCAACGTGGCCGGCGTTATCGGTTCCGCGATCGCGGCCGGTGTGTTCCTGTCACTGTTTGCTTAAGTTTATAGAAAGGAGAGTGGAAAATGGAAAATAAACTGTTTATTACAGATACCATATTGCGCGACGCGCATCAGTCTCAAGCGGCTACACGTATGCGCGTGGAGGATATGCTTCCCGCCTGCGATATACTTGACAGCATCGGTTACTGGTCGTTGGAATGCTGGGGCGGAGCGACCTTCGATAGCTGCATTCGCTTTATAAACGAAGATCCCTGGGAGCGTATTCGCAAGCTGAAAAAGGCTCTTCCCAACACAAAGCTGCAAATGCTTTTCCGCGGACAGAACATCCTCGGATATAAGCACTATGCGGACGATGTGGTTGAACAATTCTGCCGCAAGGCTATCGAGAACGGCATCGAGGTCATTCGTATATTCGATGCTCTCAACGATGTGCGAAATCTGGAGGCGGCTATCAAGTTCACCAAGAAATACGGTGGAATCTGCGAACCTGCCATCAGCTATACTATCAGCCCCGTTCACAACGAGGATTATTTCGTAAAGGTGTCCAAAGAGCTTAAGCAAATGGGCGCAGACGTTATCTGCATCAAGGACATGGCAAACCTGCTGCTGCCCTTTGAGGCATATTCTCTTGTGAAGCGTCTTAAGGATGAGGTCGGCCTGCCCGTGCATCTGCACACGCATAACACCACAGGCACCGGCGACATGACTTATCTTAAGGCTGCCGAAGCCGGAGTGGATATCGTTGACTGTGCGCTTTCGCCTCTTGGCAACGGCACCTCTCAGCCCGCCACTGAATCTCTGGTCGCTACCCTTAAGGGCACCGAGCGCGATACCGGGCTTGATCTTATCAAGCTTTCCGAGGCTGCAAAGCACTTCCGCAAGGTGGCTAAGAAACTTACCGATGAAGGATTCCTCAATCCCAAGGTCTTGCAGGTAGATACCAATACCTTGATCTATCAGGTTCCGGGCGGAATGCTCAGCAACCTTATCAATCAGCTCAAGGAAGCCGGTAAGGAAGACAAGTATTACGAGGTTCTTGAGGAGATCCCCGTTGTTCGTAAAGACTTCGGTTATCCTCCTTTGGTAACTCCTACCAGCCAGATCGTTGGCACACAGGCCGTGTTTAATGTGCTCTTTGGCCGTTATAAGAACTTCACCAAGGAATCCAAGGCTCTCTTGGCCGGTGAATATGGCCTGCTTCCCGGAACGGTAAACGAAGAAGTTCGCAAGATGGCTATTGGCGATAAAGAACCCATCACCTGCCGTCCGGCCGATCTTCTCACGCCGGAGCTTGATAAGTATACCGAAGAGATCAAGGACATTATGAGATCTGATGAGGACGTGCTCACTTATGCATTGTTCCCGCAGGTAGCTATGAAGTTCTTTGAAAACCGCGACAAAAAGGCCGAAGCGCCCGCAGCGGCTCCCGCTCCCGCGGCAGCGCCTGTTGCAAAGGCGGCGGCTCCGGGCGGAGTAACGACGCTTTATGTCGAAGATCTCAGCATCTGATCGAGTTTATATGCTTCTAAAAGAAGACGGCTTTGTGCCGTCTTCTTTTCTTTGTTGAATTGTATAGACGGCTCTGCTAAAATAAGCTGAGAATTATTAGGAGTGAATTGATGAAAATACTTATAACAAACGACGACGGCGTATATGCGGACGGAATTAGAGCTTTAGCGAAAGCGTTTCAGGATGATAACGAGCTGTATGTTGTGGCGCCCGACAGCGAGCGAAGCGGAGCCGCGCATTCATTGACGCTGGTAACTCCTTTGAGAATAAAAGAACTGCAAATAAGCGAGCTTTCGAACGCGGCAGTTTATTCTACAAACGGAACGCCTACGGATTGCGTAAAGCTTGCATATGGCAATCTGGGGGTGCGTCCCGACATAGTTATTTCCGGCATCAATCATGGCTCAAACTTAGGGACGGATGTGCTTTATTCCGGTACGGTTTCAGCAGCGATGGATGCGGCCATGCTTGGCATTCCGGCTATCGCCGGCTCTGTGTGCTCAGGTAACCCGAAAAATTTTGAGCCTGTAATAACAGAAATACGCAGAATGATACCGATGGCAGTAGCGCATAAGGGCTGCGTTGTGAATATCAACGCGCCGGATCTGCCTGCCGCTGAAATAAAGGGAAGCAAGTTCACTTCATGCAGCGTTCAGGAATACGAGCCGAAATATGAGGAACGTATTGACACACATAACAACAAATATTATTGGGTGCCCACCAGAAAGATCACCGGAGTCTCTCCGGAAGACGATACGGATGAAAGATGGGTGAGAAGCGGCTATATTGCTATTGTGCCGCTCATGTTTGACATGACAGATTATTCGCTGCTGCGCGAATGGAAGAATAACTGATGAGACTTATAATCATGCGCCACGGACAAACAGCGTGGAACGTGGAGCACAGAATACAGGGGCATACTGATATACCGCTTGACGAGCGGGGAAAGCAGCAGGCTATGGCCATCGCAGAACG
>CAYPAH010000119.1:0-6373 GCA_964408655.1 uncultured Oscillospiraceae bacterium
TCCATTCCGGCGCGTTTCAAAAGCGCGCCGCGTTCTTCTTTTGACATTTTCAGCCCGCTCATATCCACCCAGCAAAGATATGTTCCCTCCGGAGGGGTCATTTTCAGCATGGGCAGCTCGTTTTTTATAAAATCATCCAGTGTGTTTATGTTGTCCGCAACTACAGAGAGCATCTCATTCATCCAGCCGCCGCAGCGCTCATAGGCCGCGGCAGTCGCCGCCATACCAAAGGGATTGAAGAGCTCAGAGGCGTCTCTCACCACGGCATTTTCAAGTCCTTCCAGCCTTTCCCTGTCCGCGCAGTAGGCATATGCCTGTGAAAGCCCCGCGATATCAAAGGTTTTTGAGGCGGCGCTGAAAACCACGCAATTCGGGTCGATCGTCGCAAAGGGCGTGAACTCCGCGCCAAAGGGCAGGATATCCTGATGTATCTCATCGGACACTATCTCTGTGCCATAGCGCGCACAGATCTCATGCAGCCTTATAAGATCATCCCTCTTCCAAACGCGGCCAACAGGATTATGCGGATTGCAGAGTATAAAAAGCTTGACGTTTTCGCCCTTGAGCTTTTTCTCCATATCCTCAAAGTCCATCTCATAGCGTCCGCTGCGCAAAACGAGCGGGTTTTCTATCATTTTACGTCCGTTTTTATTGATGATATCCCTAAAGGGTCCATAGACCGGAGGCTGTATCATCA
Source organism: uncultured Oscillospiraceae bacterium (assembly GCA_964408655.1). Lineage (GTDB taxonomy): Bacteria > Bacillota > Clostridia > Christensenellales > CAG-138 > JAQVRG01. The sequence goes on from CAYPAH010000119.1 coordinate 698, forward strand.
CGCCCTCTCCCGTGCGGGTAAAGGCACGCAGCGCAAAGCCGAGTCCGGCCACCACCCCATGCGTTGGCACGATATTTTCCGGCTCGATATTTACGCCCTTTTTCGCCATCCATTTGCAAACGGCATTTCTAAACGGCTTTTCGTTCTGCATATATCCGAAATAGCTGTTTTCTACGGTTTTATGCAAGGCTTCGCTAATTTCCGGCGCGGTGGGGAACATCATTTCCGCCACGGCGAAAGGCACGGCGTTTTCACTTTCAACGCCCAGGCTTTCCATATGAGTATAGACCTCGCAATCGGTGTTTCTATCGGGCTTTACAGTGGTAAAATCATAGTTTTTCACGCTTTTTTCTCCATTCTTTCAAGCACCCTTTCCAGCGAGGGCATTGAGGGGATGCCGCCGCGTCCTTCAACGCAGAGCGAAGCCGTAGCGTTGCCGAAATCCGCGCAGTCCGCAGCCTCCGCCGCGCTCAGCTCTTCGGGAGCCTTGCCGTATTGCAGGAGGCGGTAAACGAAGCCGCCGAAAAACGCATCGCCGGCGCCGGTGGTATCCACCGCTTTTGCGGCATAGCCCGGAACGCGCCTGCTCTCCCCGCCGGCCATAACGAGCGCGCCATCTGCACCAAGAGTCAGCGCCACGACCTTTACTCCCATATCGCAAAGCTTCTTTGCGGCCGCCTCCGGCTCTTTTTCGCCGGTAAGCAAGACCGTTTCTTCATCCGAAAGCTTCATCATATCCGCCGTTTTGATAAGCGAACGCATGGCCTCGACCGCCTGAGCCTCGCTTTTCCAAAGCGTTGCACGGTAATTCGGGTCGTAGCTGATTATCGCGCCCGCCTCCTTGGCAATCCTTATAGCCGAATATGTAGCGCTGCGCGAAGGCTCGTCTGTAAGCGAAAGCGAGCCGGTGTGGAAGACCTTAGTGTTTTTCAGCATTTCTTCGTCAAGTTCATCCTCGCGTATGCAGGTGTCGGCTCCGGGTTTACGGGCGAAGGAAAAAGTCCTCTCTCCGTTTGGCGCAAGCGCAACAAAGGCAAGAGTCGTGAATACGTCCGGAGCAAATATCAGCCGCGACATGTCAACGCCCGCCTGCTTCATGGCTTCACAGAGAAATCGCCCGTGCATATCGTCGCCCACCTTGCCGATGAAAGCGGTCTTTGCGCCGCAGCGTGAAGCCGCCGCCACCATGTTCGTAACCGCGCCGCCCGCGTTTTGCTCAAAAAGGCGCATTCCGGAGGGCGAGCGTCCGCTCTCGGTAAAGTCCACAAGAAGTTCGCCAATGGATATGATATCGTACATGTTTCTGCTCCTTATGCTATGTTTATAATGTTTATTCCCTTATAAATTTTTCGCCCGCGCTTATTCTCAGTATCTCGTGACTTTCGCGCAGCGCTCCCGTTTCGTCCGCAGCCGACGCCGAAAAGCTCAGCTCCGCGGCTCCGTTAAGCTTAACGGCCGCGATAAAGTCGGCCGAGGCGCCAGCCGGCAAAAGGTCTTTGCTGCCTATCACCTTTCCGTCCTGCATCACGCAAAGTCCGGAAAGCGCATAGCTGCCCGTGTTCACAGCCTTGCATTCGCACACTATCATGTCGCTGCCGTTTCCGCTAAGCTCTCTTTTATTCGGGTTTAAAATAAGCTTTATCCCCGCCGTTTCAGGCGGTATAAATGGAGTTATGCTTTTCGGCTCAGAAGACGCCGCGACTGTGCCGCCCGACTTTCCAAGGGCGTAAAACATTATCTCCTCCGCCCTGCTCAATCTTGCATATGTAAGAACCTTCATGCTCTCGCCGCTCTTGAGCTTTTTTGAAGTGAGCAGCACGGGGTTTTGCATAAAATCAAAAAGCTGTAAGCCGCTTATGCTCTTTTCGCCCGTATTGCTTATCTCTATATAAACGGGCGTCTTATCCCTTGGATTAGGCTGCTCATCTTTAAGCGACAGGCTCAGCTTGATGGCGGTATCGGCAAGATAAAGACGAAGCGTCCCAAGCTTTTTCTGTTTCTTTTTTCCGTTTCCATCGATATATTTGAGCAGCGGAGAAAGACTTGCGTCCTTATCCGAGCTAAACGAATATTCAAGCTCCGCGCCGTATCCGGGAGAAAGCGCATCCAATAGAGCCACGCTTTCCTTGCCAAGCATAAGCTCAAAGCCCGAAAGCTCTGTGTTGCCCTCGTTTTTCACAAATACTCTAAGTACGTTTTCTTCGCCCTCTCCGGCCACCTTTTTATCTAGCGTGGCAAAGGCATAAAGCTTGCTTTCAGGCTTAGTCTCTTCTTCGGGAGGCAAAACGAAGACAGGCGCCGACGGGATATGACTTTCCACCGAGCTTCCCGGCGCACAGACCAATACCGAGCACGATGCGGTTATGCCTTCCGTCACCTTAACGCTCTTTTTGCCTTTTTCCGTCTCCCGCTCCTCAGGCAAGTCGGCATATCCCGAGGCCGAAAATTCTATTCGTCTTCCAATATCCTCTTTTTCTATGCGCAGCCTGCCGCTTTCTTCGAAGCTTTCTCCGGCTTCGAGTTCGCTTATATAACGTACCGCTCCGCCATCCATGAAAACATAAACGCCCTTTATATCATAGGGGCTGTTGTTCGTGAGCCTCCATCTGTATTCCGCTTCGCCGCTCTCTTGCATGATCTGAGGAATTATTTCGGCTTCAATATCGATATCGGCGTCCGCGGCAAGCGCGGCGCAAGGCAAAAGCAAAGCCATAAGGCTAAGAGCAAAAATCAAAATACGAAGCTTTGTTTTCATTATTCCTGCCCTCTCTCATCATCTTCCAAAGATCCCCCGTCCTCTTGAGCGGCAGCATTTTCCTGCTCTTCCGCCCTCTGCGCCATCATTCCGGCAAGCACGGGCTGCCAGCCGCTTTGCCGCGAATCGGATATGAGGTCATAAGAAGCATTATATACCGTGACGATAGGATTGCCCTCGGCATATATATCAGCTTTTGTTCCGCTGAAGCTGCCGTTATTTATGATTATCGTGGCGGTATCCTTGAAATATGCGCCAAAGAGCGAGGCGTCCCCTCCGAAGCCGCCTCCGTTTATAAGCACGGTCGTGCCCTCCTGCGCGGGGTCTTCCGCAAATATGCCGCAATCTCCATTGAACGTGCCGCCGTCTATCTGCACATAAGCTCCGTCGGTAACATAAACGCAGCAGCTTCCAAAGCCGCTCTCGCCTGCCTTCTGAGCCGAGCTTACGCTTATCTCGGCATTATCGATAATAAGCGCGGTATGCCCTATCGCCGTTATTCCCGCAATGCGCCCGTAAGCAGAGCAGTCTATTCCTCCGCCCGAAACGCTGCTGTATATATGCGCCCTGCCGCCGTCAAACACCATGAACCACGCTTTTTCAGCGCCTCCGCCGAAAAACGACTGATCGGCGCTTATATGAAAGCCGTTCAGATCGATGGATATATCACCGCAGTCATAGAAATACACGGGGGCTGAAAGAACGACGTCCCTGCCCAGACGCAAGGTGTTGCCGTCTATAAAATGCCCGCCGCCAAGCTCGCCGTCGATATATTCCATCATATCAAAGCGCGGCGGTTCCGCAGTAGCTTCGGGAGCCGCGACGGGGATCTGTAATTCCGGCTTTTCCGGAAAGCTCTCCCACGCGGGCTTTAGTTGACAGCCCGCGCAAATAAGCAGGAGCGAAAGCAGCAAGACCGCAAGCTTTTTTATTTTGTATCCTTTGTTTATAAGCATCGTATATCCTTTAAAACAGCGCGTTATCCCGCTATTATTTTCCACCTTATTTTAGCATAGCGTGAAGTGAAGCACAACGCACGCATTTTTTCTTTGTTAAAAAACGCCTTTTCCGAAACGGCGCGATATGATATGATAATCGGCAGGATTAAAACACACTAAAAAGGGAATTGAAAATGAAAAAAACTTATTTGATCGTTCTGGCATTAGTAATGCTTCTGAGTTTATCCGCCTGCGCAAAGGAGCAGGCGCCCGCAAGCGAAGCCCCCGCGCTTGAAGCCCCCGCAAACGAAGCGCCTGTTAGCGAAGCCTCCGGCGAAGCGGTGAAGGCCAGCATAGACATGGGCGAATACGGCGTTATCGAGCTTGAGCTTTATCCCGACATTGCTCCTCAAAGCGTATATAACTTTTGCGCGCTTGCCCGCGATGGCTTTTACGACGGTTTGATCTTTCACCGCGTGATAAAGGACTTTATGATACAGGGCGGCGACCCCACCGGCACGGGCATGGGCGGCCCCGGTTATTCCATCAAGGGCGAATTCGGCCTTAACGGCATAGTAAACGCGCTTTCGCATACCCGCGGCGTTGTTTCCATGGCGCGAAACGGCAACGATCTTGACAGCGCGGGTTCGCAGTTTTTCATCGTTCACAAGGATAGCACTTTTCTCGATGGCAGCTACGCCGCTTTCGGAAAGGTAACAAGCGGGATGGAGACCGTAGACCGCATAGCCAATATCCGCACCGAGGGCGACGACCGTCCTTATAAGGACATAGTTATCCAGTCCATCACCATAGACGGTCCAGAGCTGCCCGCGCCCGACAAGCTGCCCGCCAAATAAACCGTAGCAACATAACAAACGCCCGCGCAGATAATTCTGCGCGGGCGTTTTGGCCTATGTTTGTTTTCAGTCCCAAAGCTTTTCGGGATAAAGTCCGGCGGCCTTGCTTTTGGCTATGGACTCCATGACTTTAGGCTTATCCTCGGGATAGGTCACGCCAAACCATTTATCGGAGGTCGGCAGCACCTTGACGCTTCCGCGGCCTTCCGCTATGCAGCGCTGAACATCAGAGGGCAGAAGCTCTTCGAACTTCATCGGGTTGCTCTTTAAGCCCTCGCGAATGTTTTTATCAAAGCTTTCACGCAGAAAATCCAGTATATCGTTCTGAAATCCCCAGAAATTCATCGACGCGGTAGCTTCTTTGGGTATCATCACCGGCGCGCCATCGTCAAGATAGGCGCAGCCGTCGCCCGCGGCAACGATCTTGAGCCGCTCTGCGATATGGCTAAGATAACCGTCCTTTACCTCGCACACTCCGCGCGTCACAGTGCCGTTTTCGGTGAGGGTGTTAGGCAGGGGATATCCCGCAAGTGCGTGCCTGCCCGCGCCCTTTTCGGCGCAAAGGTAATCATATATCAGCTTATAAGAAGTCGGGCCGTAATAATCATCCGCGTTTATCGCGGAAAACTGCCTTCCGTCTATAGCCTTTTGCGCGCAGAGCACGGCGTGCGTCGTGCCATAGGGCTTTGTGCGTCCGTCGGGGATCGAGACTCCTTCCGGCAGCATTTCAAGCTGCTGAAAAGCGTAGGTGACGTTTGCGTGTTTGGATATACGCTCGCCTATCGCCTCGTGAAAATCAGCCTCTATCTCGTGCTTGATGAGAAACACAATGTCCTCAAAGCCCGCGCGCAGAGCGTCATAAATAGAAAAATCGATTATCAGGTTGCCATAAGCATCCATAGGGTCTATCTGCTTGCAGCCGCCGTAACGGCTTCCCATTCCGGCAGCCATGATGACAAGTACGGGCTTTCTCATTGGCGTTCCTCCTTCTGCTTTGGATGCCCTGGTCTTATTTTGCTACGATCTTCTTGAGTCTGGCAAATCTCGGCAGGCCGTTTTCATAGCTCATCTTAGGCGTGCCCTGAATAAGCGGCAGAGCGTAATCGAGGAAAGCCTGCGTAACTCC
>CAYPAH010000120.1:0-6349 GCA_964408655.1 uncultured Oscillospiraceae bacterium
GATTCATGCCAAGCACACGTCCTCGGCGGCTGGACAGATCGCCCATGATAGCGCCGGTATAGTCGCTGGGAACAAGGATCTTATAGCAATAGATTGGTTCGATCAAAGCGGGCTGCGCTTTTGCACAGGCTTCTTTATAAGCCAGCCTTGCCGCAGACTTAAAAGCAACTTCCTTTGAATCGACGGGATGATATTTGCCGAAGAACAGCGTGGCTTTTACACCGATCATCGGATATCCGGCAAGAACGCCCTTTTGCATTGCTTCACGAGTTCCTTTTTCTACAGCGGGGATATATTCCTTGGGAACTACGCCGCCGACGATAGCGTTGACAAACTCGAAATCAGTGCCGTCGGTAGTGGGTTCAAATCTCATATTAACAACGCCGAACTGGCCGCTGCCGCCGGTCTGCTTTTTATGCTTGCCTTCCGCTTCGGCGGAGCCGCGAATGGTCTCGCGGTAAGGAATGCGGGGATCGTTGATCTGCGCTTCAACGCCGGTCTTATTCTTGAGCTTGGAACACAGCACATCAAGATGCACTTCGCCAAGGCCGCAAATGAGCACGTCGCCGGTCTCTACGCTCTTTTCGAGCTTCATGGTGGGATCTTCTTCAAGCAGCTTGTTGAGGCCAGCAAAAACCTTATCTTCCTCGCCCTGCTTCTTTGCTGAAACGGCAAGTCCGATGGCGGGCTTCGGGAAATCGATAGGATCAAAGATCACAGGCTGAGAAGCATCGCAAAGAGTGTCGCCGGTATTGGTATACTGAAGCTTTGCGAGAGCGCCGATATCGCCGGCAACAAGCTTATCGCAGTTTATGCTCTTCTTGCCGCGAAGCATTACGGGCGCGCCGGGTTTTTCATTCTTTTCGGCATTAGGATTATACAGGGAGACGTCAGCGCTAAGCGTGCCGCGGAAAATCTTGACAACGGAATATTTGCCGAACTGGTCGATAACGGTCTTCATTACCTGAGCCGCAAACTTGCCATCTTTTTCAACGGTAACTTCTTCACCGGTCTTGGGATCTTTAGCCTTGCGTGCAACGCACTTATCGGCGGAGGGCATATAATGGATAAGATTATCCATGAGCGTTGTAACGCCAATGTTGGGAAGTGCCGCACAGCAGCAAACAGGAGTAACTACGCCTTCGAGAACGCCCTTTGAAAGACCGGTAAGCAGCTCGTCATGTGTAAGCTCGCCGGAATCAAAGAATTTCTCCATGAGCTCTTCATCGCTCTCGGCAGCGGCCTCGGTAAGCTGCTCAAACAGCTTTTGAGCTTCATCCTGAAGTCCGGAGGGAATATCACTCTCTTTTTCATTCTTGCCGTCAAAAAGCTTGGCCTTCATGTTGATAATATCAACATATCCCTTAAATGCGCCGCCCTCCATGATGGGAAGCTGAATGGGCACTACGCTGGGGCCGAACTTGGCATTGATCTCGCCCATTACCTTTTCGAAGTTCGCATTTTCACGATCCATCTGGTTAATAACCATCATACGAGCCTTGCCGTATTTCTTGGACATGGACATGGCCTTTTCAGTGCCGACAACAGGGCCGGAAACGGCGCCGACGACGATCAAAGCAGCATCGCAAAGGGCAAAAGCGGAAGCGACTTCACCGTAAAAATCGAAGAAGCCGGGCGCGTCGATCACGTTGACCTTTATATCCTTCCATTCAAAAGGCGCAAGCGCCATATTGATCGAGATATTACGCTTAAGCTCTTCCGGATCAAAGTCCGTCGTGGTCGTGCCGTTTTCAACGCGGCCAAGACGCTCTAAAAGCCCAGCGTTGAGCAGCATCGCTTCGGTAAGCGTGGTTTTACCTTCGCTGCCGTGACCGAAGATGCCGATGTTTCGAATGTTTGCTGCACAATAGTTTTTCATTTCTTTCCCCCTGATGGTGTAAGATTATCATAATAGAATAGTATTTGGGGCGCATAATGCACCAAATATTATTGTATCAGCGTAAGAACGGCTTGTAAAGTCCTATGCGGCTAAGAAAAATAAAAAAGCGGGCGAAGACCCGCTTTTTTTCATCATCCGCATTTGCTATAACCGCAGGCGCGGCAAATAACACAGCCGCCTTCGTGCATCATATCAGAGCCGCATTCGGGACAGGGCGTGAATATTTCGTTTTCCACGGCTAAAGTCTCCTCTTGATCTTCATGGTCAGGAAATTCAGCATGTGTTATAGGTGGCATCGTATTCTTGAAGCTTTCTATCGACGCCCGCTGAGCATCCTCTTCTTCTTTGATCTTCGCCACTTTTTCAAGCACTCTGCCTATCGCGTCCGGACATGACAATACCTTTATATTTTTGTTTACCGCTCGTTGACGCAAGGTGGAATGGCAGCGTATTCCCTTTAACTGCTCGATTATAGCGTCCACTGCCATACCGGATCTGAGCGCTGTTGAGATCAATCGGCTGGTGGCTTCGCTCTGGCTCGGACACCCGCCGGCGCGTCCCAGGTTGGCAAATACTTCGCAAATGCCCTGATCGTCATAATTTACGGTTACATATAGATTTCCGCATCCGATCACGACCTTTTCCGTTATACCGCGCGTTATTTCCGGACGCGGACGCGGGCTTATCTTTTGCGCTTCTCCGACGCTCTTTTCTTTTTTCTTATCGCCAACATATAGTACCTGCTCTGTTCTGCTGCCGTCGCGATATATCGTAACGCCTTTGCAGCCCAGCTTATATGCGAGCATATAAACGTTTGATACGTCTTCTCTTGTTGCTTCATGCGTAAAATTCACCGTTTTTGAAACAGCGTTATCCGTATTGCGCTGGAAAGCCGCCTGCATACGAATATGATATAGCGGAGAAATATCATGCGCGGTAACAAATATCTGCTTTATGCGCTCAGGTATTTCATCAATATGCTGTATTGTGCCCTCTTCGGCAATGCGGCGCATAAGCGCTTCGGAATAAAAGCCTTCTTTTTTTGCATGTTCTTCAAAATATGGGTCAACCTGCGGCAGTTCGTCGTTATCCATAACGTTTCTCACAAAGGATAGCGCAAATAAAGGCTCGATACCGCTTGAAGCGCCGCAAATAATTGAAATAGTTCCAGTTGGCGCTATGGTGGTGCAGGTCGCGTTGCGGCAAGGGATTTGATCTTTTATTATGCTCTCATCAAATGCGGGAAATGCCCCTCTTTTTTCCGCAAGCTTAACGCTCGCGCTGTGCGCTCTTGCATTGATGAACTGCATCAGCTTATCGGCCGTCTCTATTCCGTCTTCGGAATTATAAGGGATGCCAAGCTTATAGAGCATATCGGCAAAACCCATTATTCCTAAACCGATCTTTCTGGTGCGAAGTGTCTGCTCTTCGATTTCGGGAAGCGGGTATTTATTGACAGAAATAACATTATCAAGAAAATGGATGGCCGTATCAACGGTTTTGCCCAAAAGCTCATAATTTATTGAATATACGCCATTTTCTTCCATAAGCATCTTTGCAAGGTTTATTGAGCCGAGATTGCAGCTTTCATATGGCAGCAAGGGCTGCTCCCCGCAAGGGTTGGTTGACTCTATATCGCCTAATTGCGGAACAACATTATCGCGATTCATTCTATCGATGAACACTATGCCGGGTTCGCCGTTTCTCCATGCGTTATCAACTATAGTGTCATATACCTCGCGGGCGGAGAGTTTACCGGTAACGGATCTATCGTGCGGGTCGATAAGATCATAATCGCGTCCGGCAATAACAGCTTCCATAAAGTCCTCGGTTATAGCGACGCTTATGTTAAAGTTGCTTATCTCTTTATCCTGAGTTTTGCACTGAATGAAATTCAGAATATCAGGATGATCCACGCGCAAAATGCCCATATTCGCGCCTCTGCGGGTACCGCCCTGTTTAACGGCCTCAGTAGCCGCGTTGAATACCTTCATAAAGCTGACAGGACCGGAGGCTACCCCGCCGGTTGAGCGTACGACCGCTCCCGTAGGACGCAGGCGTGAAAACGAAAAACCGGTTCCTCCGCCGCTTTTATGTATTAAGGCAGCGTCCTTGACAGCGTTGAATATCTCCGTCATAGAATCGCCCACAGGCAGCACGAAACATGCTGAAAGCTGCCCTAATGGCTTACCGGCGTTCATAAGTGTCGGTGAGTTCGGCATAAAATAAAGCTCACTCATCGTTTCGAAAAACTCGTTTGAAACATCTTTGAGATCTGCGTTTTCATCAAATTGCAGATCGGCTGCCGCTATCGCCTCAGCTACGCGGTGAAACATCTCCTCAGGCGTTTCGATAACTTTTCCGTCAATGTCTTTCGTCAGGTATCTTTTTTCCAGCACGGTCAAGGCATTTTTGCTAAGATTAAGCATTTTTTTCGCTCCAATAAATAGATATGGTGTCGAAGTATTCTCTTCAATACCATATATTGTAGCATTGCTTTGCCGTATGCGCAATGCGCTTTATTATCATTTTTTCATATAGCGGGAAATTTCGTATATCAATATTCCCGCGGCAACAGAAGCGTTGAGGGACTCTGCTTTCCCATACATAGGAAGCCTGTATAATGAGCATATAGAGGCAATCTCATCAGAGACCCCGTTGCCTTCATTGCCTATGATAAGAACTGCTCCCGAGCCAATATGAGGGAATTTCTCCCTGCCCTTCAGGTGCGCGCATATGAGATCGAAGCCCTGATATTTCAGTTTTGAAAGTTCATTCAATAAAGAAGCCTTCCATATTGGAAGATGGTAAACGGAGCCCATAGTCGCCCTTAAAGCTTTGGGTGAAAATGCATCCGCACAGCCCTCTCCCATCAGTATTCCGACAGCCCCCATAGCATCGGCTGTTCTAATAATAGTTCCAAGGTTTCCCGGGTCTTGTACCGTGTCAAGCGCGATTATCAATCCGTTTGGGAACAGCTCCGGCGGCTCCATATCCGGCGTTTTAACGCAGGCGCAGACCCATTGCGGGTTTTGAGTATCGCATAAGCTTTCCATGACCGCGCGAGTGACCAGATTTATCTTTGCGCCACGATCAATAAGCCGCGCCGTTATATCAGGATGACCGTCTTCAATAAAGGCCGTCTCTATTATTGCGGAGTCAGCCTGCAAGACCTCGCAAAGCATTCGTTCACCTTCGATAAAGTGAAGCCGGCGCAGATCTCTTTCTTTCTTTGTGTGCAGAGCCCTTGCCCTTTTGACAGATTCGTTTTGTGTGCTCTCTATTATCATAGCCGTCCTTAAATAAAGACTACGAGCGGTCCTCTCGGGCCGCTCGATCTTTGTTTTTAATGTTTTTCTTACGCGCGTGCTTCGATAGCGACATCGGCGAGCTTCTTGAAAGCGGCCATATCGTTGACTGCCAAATCGGCAAGAACCTTGCGGTTTACATCGACGCCGGCAATCTTCAGCCCGTTTATCATGCGGCTGTAGGTCGTTCCGCACATTCTGGCGCCCGCGTTGATACGAGCGATCCAAAGCTTGCGGTATTCGCGCTTTTTCAGCTTACGGCCAACATAGGCGTAAGCCATGGACTTCATAACCTGCTGGGAAGCTGCACGGTACTGCTTGCTCTTTGCACCGTAGTAGCCCTTGCTCATCTTGAAAACTTTGCGACGTTTTTTAACGGCATTAACTGCCCTTTTAATCCTGGCCATTATGATACCTCCTCTTACTTATAGGGAATGAGCTCGCGAACCTTTTTGGCTTCGCAATCAGCGATGTAACCGCCCTGACGCAGCCTGCGGCCACGCTTGGTGGTCTTTTTGGTCAGGATATGGCTCTTATAAGCCTTCGATCTTTTTACCTTACCGGATTTGGTAAGACTAAAGCGTTTTGCAGCACCCCTATGGGTCTTAATCTTTGGCATGGGGTTTCCTCCTTAATGGAAATTAGTTTTTCGGTGCTAATATCATGAACATATTGCGACCTTCCTGCTTTGCCGGGCGGTCGATCGCAGCATTTTCATTGACCAATTCGTAAAAAGCGTCCATCACGTCAAGACCGATATCTCCATGCCGTGCCTGCCGTCCGCGGAAGCGGATGGAAACTTTGACCTTATCGCCATTCTGGATAAAACGTTTACATGCTTTTGCTTTTACTTCCATATCATGCAAATCTATCGTGGCGGAAAGTCGGATTTCCTTCAGATCAATCACTTTTTGGTTCTTGCGCTGTTCTTTTTCGCGCTTTCCCTGTTCGAATTTGTACTTCCCGTAATCCATGATCTTACATACGGGCGGTTCTGCCTGCGGCGCGATCTTTACCAGATCCATTCCTGCTTCATCCGCCATACGCATTGCTACATCCAATGACACGACGCCCTGCTGGCTGCCGTCTTCACCGATAAGGCGTATCTCTTTATCGCGGATCTCTTCATTGATCATCAGTT
>CAYPAH010000121.1:0-6312 GCA_964408655.1 uncultured Oscillospiraceae bacterium
ATCCATTCACTATGGATTTTTTATGTGTTCAATTTGATTTTACAATTTACCAAAAACATAAGTAACCGGATTCCTATTTAACTTTTACGAGGTGATTTTATGACCGAAACCATTCTTCGTATGCAGGGAATACAAAAGTCATTCCCGGGCGTACACGCTTTGGACGACGTCCATCTGGAGCTGCGCGAAGGCGAAGTCATGGCGCTCGTGGGTGAAAACGGCGCGGGTAAATCCACACTGATGAAGATTCTAACAGGTATCTATCAAAAGGACGCCGGAACGATAGAATGCTTTGGCAAGCAGGTGGATATCAACTCCCCTGCGGACGCGCAGGAGCTCGGTATCTGCATTATTCACCAAGAGCTTAATTTAATGCGCGACCTTACGGTTGCCGAAAATATCTATATCGGCCGCGAACCCAAAAAGGGCATATTTATCGATAAAAAAGAGCAAAACCGCATGGCCGGCGAGCTTCTCGCTTCTCTTAATCTTAAGATCGATCCTCAGGTGCAGGTCAAGCGTCTCACCGTTGCAAAGCAGCAAATGGTCGAGATAGCGAAGGCGCTCTCTTTCCCCAACACCCGCATAATGATAATGGATGAGCCCTCCGCCCCGCTTACCGATTCCGAAATACAAGAGCTTTTCAGCTTTATCCGCCAGCTCAAAAAGAACGGCGTAGGCATCATTTATATTTCTCACCGCATGGATGAGCTCAAGCAGATATCCGACCGCATCACCGTGATGCGCGACGGACAGTATGTAGGCATACTCGACACCGAGGAGGCGACCTTGGATCAGGTAATCAAGATGATGGTCGGCCGCGTTATTTATGAAGAGCCTAAGTCCAAATCCAATGTTGACGAGAACGCTGATATCGTTCTTGAAGCAAAGCATCTCGTTTCCAACGATGTAAAAGACGTTTCCTTCAAGCTTCGCAGGGGCGAGATACTCGGCTTTGCCGGTTTGATGGGCGCGGGTCGCACGGAAACGGCGAGGCTTATCTTTGGCGCGGACAAAATGGACAGCGGCGAGATAATAGTCGACGGCAAGCACACCTCCATCAACGCGCCGATAGACGCGGTCAAAGCCGGCATCGGCTATCTTTCGGAGGATCGCAAGCAGTTCGGCCTTTGCCTCGGCCTTTCCGTAGGCGACAACACGGTGCTTCCGAGCCTTGAAAATTTCTGCGACGGCATCTTTGTTAAGGATCGCGATATCAAGACCGCCTCGGATGAATATGTCGGCAAGATAAACATAAAAACGCCCTCGGTAAACACCCTCGTCAAGAGCCTTTCCGGCGGCAACCAGCAAAAGGTGGTAATAGCCAAATGGCTTTTGCGCAACTGTGATATCCTTATATTCGACGAACCGACCCGAGGAATCGACGTCGGCGCGAAAAGCGAGATATATAAGCTGATGAACACTTTGGCCTCCGAAGGAAAATCGATAATAATGATCTCTTCGGATATGCCCGAGCTGCTTCGCATGAGCGACCGTGTCGTTGTAATGTGCGAAGGACGGCTCACGGGTGAGATCAGCATCGAAGAAGCCAGTCAGGAAAAAATCATGGAATTCGCAACGATGAGGGAAGTGGGGTAAAACACAATGGAAGCATTGAATAAGAAAAAAATCGATATGCAAAAGCTGCTTGCGCCCGCAGCGCTCGTTATCCTCTATGTGTTCTTTTCAATTTTCGGCAACAACTTTTTCTCCTCCGATATGTTGAAAAACATTCTGGAATCGAGTTATTACATTGGCTTCATGGCCTTTGGCGTTACCTTCGTAATTATCACCGGAGGAATAGACCTTTCCCTCGGCACCGTTATGATGTGCTCCTCGCTCATAGGCGCGTATGTGTTTAAGCAGGAAAACTGGCCGCTGTGGCTGGCGCTTCTCACCACCGTCGGCGTTGGCGCCATGTTCGGCTTTGTAAACGGCGTTCTTATCGCCAAGCTCAAGCTCCCCCCCTTCATCGGCACTCTCGGCACGATGAACATGTCCATGGGTCTTGGCTCCATAATCACCAAGGTCCAGTCGCAGACATGGCCTACGGCCACAGCCGAGGTCGGCGGATGGTTCAAAAAGGTGTTTATCCGCAACACGCTTGAAATAGGCGAGCTCAAGATCTCCGGCTTCCCCGTTGGCGCCATCTGGCTCATAGCCTTCTTCATCATCGCGGCGCTGCTGCTGCACAAAACCAAGTTCGGCCGTTATACCTACGCCATAGGAAGCAACGAAGAAGCGGCGCGTCTTTCCGGCATAAACGTTGATAAATGGAAGATACTCGTGTTCACCGTTTGCGGTATTTTCGCGGGACTTGCAGGCATCTTCTATGCCGCGGCCTACACCACCATCACTCCCGGCACCGGCAACGGTCAGGAAATGAACGGCATAACCGCCGTTGTTATCGGCGGCACCTCGATGGCCGGCGGTACCGGCACCATGGTAGGCACATTGATCGGCGTATTCATTATGTCGGTGTTGAAAAACGGCCTTTCATCCTGCGGATTGCAGGCGCCATGGCAGACCTTCTTCACGGGCGTTGTCGTTATCGGCGCTGTGCTTCTCGACATTCAGCGCAACAAGGCCGCAAACCGCATCAAGAAGAGCTGACGACGCTCTTCACCTTAAAATTCTTTAAGTCCGCGGCTAATAACCGCGCTTAATAAAAAAACAGGAGGAACTAACATGAAAAAACTGATTTCCATCATGCTCTGTCTTGCACTGGCGGCTGCTATGGTCGCTTGCGCAGCACCCGCTCCGGCTCCCGCTGCCGAGCCTGCCGCTCCCGCCGCCGAGCCTGCTGCCCCCGCAGCTGAGCCCGCCGCCGAGCCCGCAGCTCCCGCCGAGGCTGAGAAAATGTACATCCCCGTTATGGCTAAGGGCTTCCAGCATCAGTTCTGGCAGGCCGTTAAGACCGGTTCCGAAGCCGCTGCCGCTGATCTCGGCGTAGAGATCTACTTCGACGGCCCCGCTTCCGAGACTGAGATCGACGCTCAGGTCAACATGGTCAAGAACGAGCTCGCAAAGAACCCCAAGGCTATGGCGCTTGCCGCTCTTTCCACCGAAGCTGTTATCGAGATCCTCGAAGAGTGCGCTGAGAAGGGCATCCCCGTTATCGGCTTTGACTCCGGCGTTCCCGATGATCCCACCGGCGCTGTTAAGGCTACCGCCTGCACCAACAACGAGAATGCTGCCGCTCTGGCCGCTGAGAAGTTCAATGAGAACGCTGAGCTGGTCGAGAAGATGAAGGCCGCTACTCCCGAAGCTCCCATAGTTATCGGCTGCCTCTCTCAGGACGCTGTCTCCGCTTCCGTTACCGGTCGTACCACCGGCTTCGTCAACAAGATGAAGGAAGTCGCCGAGCAGTATCAGCCCGGTAAGGTCTCCGTAGAAGGCCACACCAAGTGGGAAAGCAAAGTTGAGAATCCCGCTATCATCATCCGCGTTGAAGTTTCCGCCACCACCGAAGCCACCGCTCTGCAGACCTCCTCTAACTCTCTGCTGGGCACCGACGGCATCGTTGCTGTGTTCTGCTCCAACGAAGGCGCTGTGACCGGCTTCCTGGCCGCTACCGCCGATGGTGAAGATCTGGCCGACGGCGGCAAGTATGCCGACCTCGTAGTTGCTGGTTTCGACGCCGGCAGCGCCCAGAAGAACGCTATCCGCAATGGTTGGTTCTATGGTTCCGTCACTCAGGATCCGTACCAGATCGGCTATCAGGCCGTGTCTCTGGCTGTCAATGCTGCTAACGGCGAAGCCGTTGCCGACGTTGACACCGGCGCTCAGTGGTACAATGCTGAGAACATCGACAATCCCGATATCGCGCTTCTCGTTTACGACTAAGCCGATAAATTAGCTGGATCAATCAAACGGAGGGCTTCAAACGCCCTCCGTTTCTCAACTAAGCATACTGCGCAAATCCATCCCTGGCTCTGTATCTTATCCATCGCGTGACTTTGGCTTTTATGGTTTTATAGTTTTTTTACTCAAGCTCCCTTTTTAGAGCGAGAGATACTTTGTTGGAGGTATTTAATAATGCTGCTTAATGTACCAAAGATCCTTTCCCCGGAGCTTCTTGAGACCCTTTGCGAAATGGGTCACAGCGACGTTATCGTTCTCGGCGACGCCAATTTTCCCGGACAGCGCTTTGCCGATGAGGGCGGCTGCAAATTTGTGCGTGCCGACGGCATTTCCGGCACCGCGCTCCTCGACGCTATATTGCAAATGATCCCCTGCGACGCATATGTTGAGCATCCGGTGCTCCTTATGGAAACGGCGCCCTGCGACAAGGATATGGAAATACCCATCTGGGACGAATATAAAAAGATCGTAGCAAAATACGAGCCCCGCGGAGAGGCCGTGGTAGGCCAGCTTGAAAGGTTCAAATTCTATGAGACCGCCAAGCAGTCCTATTGCATAGTGCAGACCGGCGAAGAGGCCGTTTATGCCAATGTTATGATACAAAAAGGCGTGATAAAATAAACGCGCCGCGAGCTTTTTGTCACCTTTGCGCCCGCCCGTCGGGCGCTTTTTATATATATTTGTGGTTTTCCCTAAGTTTTTATGATAAAATCCCGATACTATAATTAAGAATGCAGCAAGGAGGCGTAGCATCATGTCCGTTATGAATGTAAACAGCAACAACGTCTATGCCGCTTATTCCGAATCCTCCGCCAAATTCAGCGCGGAGAGCACAACGGTAAGCGCAGCTAAGACCGCAGAAAACAAGCCTATTGACGACGCCAATCTCAACGCCGACCGCTTTGAAAAAAGCTCGGCCGCAATAGATAAGGCAACCGGTTATGAAAAACTCGAAAAACTCAGCAAGGCGCAGATAGACAGCCTGAAGACCATGCAGGAGGATAACCTTCGCAATCTGGTCAGCGCGCTTATCGGCCGTCAGGCCGGACAGACGAAAAAGAGCGAGGCAAGCCTTTCTTCGAGCTTTATGCAGTTTGAAGCAAGCAAGGTAGAGCTCAGCGTGAGCGGCGTCGGCGAAAACGAGCTTTTTGACGTAGATTCCGTCGCCACCCGCATCATGGATATGGCCGTTTCGCTTTCCGGCGGAGACAGCTCTAAGCTTTCCACCCTGCGCGACGCCGTTAAAAAGGGCTTTGAGCAGGCAGGTCAGGCTTGGGGAGACGAGCTTCCCGAGATCTGCAACAACACCTATGACGAGGTGATGAAGCGCTTCGATTATTGGGAAAGCAATGGCTCTATGCAGGGCTACGTTTATAACGCGGCCGCCACTGAAACTGAGAATTAACATCCGGCAGGGGTGTATTTTGGGGGAAGTTCATACTGCAAGAATCAAAGGGGCTGCAATGAGCGGCTCCTTTCCCCGTTTTGGCATACAAAAAAGCATTATCTATTGCCGAAGATAACTATTCCGCGCTAAAATGAACAAAGAAAAAGCTCGCAAAACTTGCTCCGAAAAAGCGAGGAAAGCGATCTTCCTAAAGTATAGAATGTGTAACGAAAGGTGGTCGGGGAAATGGAATGGCTCGAAAGGCTCAACGATTCGGTGGATTACGTCGAAAACAATCTTGATTCTGAGATAAGCATGGATGAAGCGGCGAAGGTAGCCGCCTGCTCCAGCTTCCACTATCAGAGAATGTTCGCGTATATCGCGGGTGTGACCTTTAACGAATATGTGCGGCGCAGACGCATGACGGCAGCGGCATTTGAGCTGACGAACAGCAATATAAAGATCATCGATCTCGCGCTCAAATACGGTTACGACTCGCCCACCGCGTTCAACCGGGCATTTCAAAATCTGCACGGCATCTCGCCCAAAGCCGCAAGGACGGAAGGCGTGAAGCTGACAGCTTTCCCGCGCATCACCTTTACACTTTCTATTAAAGGAGACACTGCAATGGATTACAAGATCGAGAAAAAAGATGCTTTCCGCATCGTCGGCTTCGCCACCAAAGAAGCTATGACCATGGAGGACTGCTTTGAAAAGGTCCCCGCTTTCTGCGCCAAGGTAGCCGCCGAGGGCGGTATGCCGCGCATCTGCGAGCTTTTCGACGGCTCTGATCCTCAGGGGGTGCTGGGAGTATCCACATGCGAAAACGGAGTTTTCGACTCTTATTTTCTTGCCGCCGCGACGCAGAAGCCCGTTCCCGAGGGAATGGATGAATACACGATACCCGCGGGCACATGGGCTGTATTTTCCTGCGTGGGCGCCGTTCCGGAGGCGATTCAGAAGCTTCAGCAGCGCATCATAACCGAATGGCTTCCCAGCTCCGGTTACGAATATGCCGCCGCGCCCGCTTTTCACATAGCGGCGGCCCACAATTATATGGT
>CAYPAH010000122.1:0-6233 GCA_964408655.1 uncultured Oscillospiraceae bacterium
GAAGAAGGGATGATTTCCCCCTTCCCCGGCGTTCTTGATATGCTAAAAGCGCTTAACTCTGCCGGAGCTTTTGTTGGAGTAGTCACCAGCAAAGGCGTAAGCCCCGCCAACGAACAGATAGACAGATTTGGTTTTCGGCCTTATCTTTCATATCTGCAGACAGCCGACGATAACGGCAACGGCGAAAAAACAGAGCTTTTACGCAAAGCCTGCTTTGATCTTGGAGAAGACGACCTTGTGATGGTAGGCGACCGCTTTTACGACCTTGACGCAGCCCACGCCTGCCATGTTGACAGCATTGGCGTTCTTTACGGATATGCCACAAACGAAGAGATATATGGCTGTCATCCGACGCATATTGTCGGCAGCGTAAAGGAATTGCAGACTCTTTTGTTGAATATATAAATTATGACCCTTGGACAAAGCTATGATTATGAAAGGAAGTGTGTTCCCATGAAGCTGATTTTCACTATCGTGCAAAACGATGACGCGAAGCGGCTCATACGCGCTCTTATCGCAAGCAAGATACAGGTCACGCGCATAGCCAGCACCGGCGGATTTTTACATGGCGGCAACGCTACGCTTATGATTGGCGTAGACGACGACATGCTGCAATCCGCGCTTGATATTATAAAGGAGCAATCCAGCAGGCGAAAGGAATATATGGTCATGCCCTCCTCGCTCCCCGGCTATATGGACACTTCGCCCACGCCGGTGCAGGTCACTCTTGGCGGCGCGACCGTCTTCGTTGTTGATGTGGCCGATCATTACAGGTTTTAATGCGCGAGCTTGTTGAAAACATATTCGAAGCCATCGATCAGGATCGCCTTCCCCCGGTTTGTTTTGTTAACTGCAGCGACAGGGAGTTTGCCGAGGAATGCGCTTTATCCTGCGCCGCGCGTTATTGTCAGTTTGAAGAAATCACAAAATTTCCGGATTTTTTCGACCTGTCTTGTCCGGTTTCCGTCGCAGAGCTTCGCGAACTGCTTAGCGAGCTGGCAAAACGAAGCTTTTCTGAGGGTAAACGCTGCGTTAGAATGCGCAATGCCGAATTATTGAGCGAGCAGGAGCAAAACATACTCTTAAAGATACTCGAAGAGCCTCCTCAAAGGACTCTCTTCCTGCTTTGCGGAAACCTTTCCGCCATGCTTCCCACCGTTCGCTCTCGCTGCGCGGTGCTAAGACTTGGCAGCCCCTCGCCCGCACAGTTTGAAGATATGCTGCTTTCCCGCGGAGCTTCACCTCAGGACGCAAAGCTTTATTCCTCTGTTTCCACAAGCTTTGCGCAGGCGATGACGCTTTGCAGCGAGGGCGAAGCACGGGCTTTGCGCCTGTCTTCCTTTGAAGCTTATTTGTCGCTGTTGAATGCTTCGCCGCCCTATTCCTTTATTAAGGATATACGCTCTCAGCGTGGCGCGGCGGCTCAGATCATCGCGTATTGGCTTTCGTTCACAGGAGATCTGCTTGCCTGCAAATATGCTCTTCCCCCGCAGAACAGGGATCTTGAAAAACGTCTCTACGTTTACGCCGCGCGCTTTACAAGCGAGCGGATAAACTGTATGATAGAAATGCTTACGGCCGCTTTTTCGCGGCTGCAAACCAATGTGTCGCCAGGCGCAACGCTCGACTATCTTGCGACACAAATGTTGGAGGATAATATTTAAGGTGACTAAAAATAACGACAATATGGTGCTTTACGAGGTGTTGACGCCCGAAAAGCTGGCAGAACTTATTTCAGGCGGGAAAGCCGGCGACTCCGCGCCCGAAAACAAAGCGGAAGACGCTTCGAAAGAACCCGTTTCCGCAGGCAGCTATGAAAGCTCCGGCAACGAAGCCGCCGCAGAGCCAGAATATGAAGACGTCTCTTTCGAAACCGAAGCGGAAAAGATCAGCGAGACCCCTTCTGCCGATGAATCCCCTTCCACCGCCGAAGAGACGCCGCAGAAAGACGATAACGGCAATGAGGCCGACGATGAGCCTAAGACCATGCAGGTGATAGACGTTCGCTTTCAAGATGGCGGAAAGACATACTTTTTCGATCCCGGCGATTTTCCCATCAAAACAGGAGACGGCGTGATAGTAGAGACCTCTCGCGGCATAGAATTCGGCGACGTGACCCAAGGCTGCCACGGCGTGCTTGCCGCGCAGATAGTCGGCACGCTTAAACCCATCATGCGCATAGCGACAGAGCAGGATCGTGAGCAGCGCGACAAATACCGTGCAAAGGAAAAGGACGCATTTCAGATATGCGCGCAAAAAATACTTGAGCACAATCTCGACATGAAGCTGGTAAATGTAGAATATGCCTTTACCGGCGCAAAGATAGTGTTTTATTTCACCGCCGACGGACGTATCGATTTTCGCGAACTCGTCAAGGATCTTGCAAGCGTATTCAAGACCCGCATAGAACTGCGCCAGATAGGCGTGCGCGACGAGGCCAAGCTTCTTGGCGGACTCGGTTCATGTGGCCGCCCCGTGTGCTGCAAGCAGTTTTTGCCCGATTTTCAGCCTGTTTCTATCAAGATGGCCAAGGAACAGAGTTTGTCTTTATCGCCCACAAAGATATCCGGCATTTGCGGCCGTCTGATGTGCTGCCTGAAATACGAGCAGGACACCTATGAGGCCATGCGTAAGCGTATGCCGCGAATAGGGCGCGAAGTAGTCTCTCCCGAGGGACAGGGCACCGTGCTTGAAAATAACATAATAACCGAAAAGACGCGCCTTCGCATGGTGCTTCCCGACGGCACCATAGACGTGCGTTGGTATCCTTTTGAAGAATTATCCAATACCGACGCGCCAAGGCTCGAACCTGCCCCCCGTCCGCCGAAGGTAGAGCGCCTTTCCCGCCGCGAGCGTATGCTGCAAGAGCAGAAAGCACGCAAGGAGGCGGCAGCGCAGGAGGAAGCGGCGGCACTTGCAGGCGAAGCCGTTCCGGAGGATGCCGCAGAGGCGGAAGCCGTTGCGGGCGAAGTTAAGCGCAAGCGTCCCCGCCGCAACAGAAAGCGCCACACAGGGCCAAGGCCGGAGGGCTCGGCAGAGCAGACGGCTCCCGAAAGCGCCGCTTCCCCTTCCGGCGAAGCAGAATAAGCTTTGCGCGCGAATTTTCGATTGCAATTTTATAATTTCATGTTACAATGAATTTATAAATCAAAAATCAATTCTCATGGAGGTATCTCAAATGGCATATGTAATTTCTGACGAATGTCTCAGCTGCGGTGCTTGTGAGTCCGAATGCCCCGTCAACGCGATTGCCCAGGGTGATAGTCACTATGAAATCAACCCCGATCTTTGCGTAGAGTGCGGTTCCTGTGCGGCAGCTTGCCCCGTTGGCGCTCCCCAGCAGGCATAAATATCCCGCCTCGCTTCGAAGAGGTATTTCTTCGAAAAACAAAACAGATCGTTTCCTTGTGGTTTCGGTCTGTTTTTTATTGTCGTTTTATAAAAACAGCTTCCTTTTTTCAGCCTCAAGCAGCTCCAGCTTTTGAATGTAGGTCGCAATATCCTTTGGATTAGGTATGCGTTCCACCCTGTGCTCGCCGCCGAATATCCGCTTGGACATAGCGCCCGCGCCATGCGCCATTATCGATGTAGTCTCCTCCATCATGTCAACATTATAAATACATTCCTTGCCCGCAAGCGCATAACCTACGTTTTCAAGGTTCCCGCGCATATATTTCTGGCGGTACATATAATATGGCCGCATTTTCATGGCGGCTGCGGCCGCAGCGCCCATTGCCGTCATTTTCTCCACAACGCCGCCTTCGGGCAGAGGATATTCCTCTATGCAGCGTTTCAATCTGGAGGAACGCTTTATTGCCAGCGTATGCACGGTTAAATTATCCGGAGCAAGCTTGATTATCGCTTCAAGCGTGCGCCGCACAGCCTCTTCATCCTCTCCCGGAAGACCCGCGATAACATCCATATTTATGCTTTCAAAACCGATCTCTCTTGAAAGCTTGAATATTTCTTCAATGCTCCCGGGCGTGTGCGCGCGCCCTATCCTCTCAAGCGTTTCAACATTCATGCTCTGCGGATTTATCGATATCCTGCCAACGCCGAGTTCTTTCAAGGCAAGCAGCTTTTCTTTATTTATCGTGTCCGGCCGTCCGGCCTCAACCGTAAATTCCCTTCCATATCCGCCATAGCTTTCCAGGGCAAAGCCCAATACGTCTTTAAGCTCGCCGGCGCT
This sequence comes from uncultured Oscillospiraceae bacterium, assembly GCA_964408655.1. Classification (GTDB taxonomy): domain Bacteria; phylum Bacillota; class Clostridia; order Christensenellales; family CAG-138; genus JAQVRG01. The sequence continues at coordinate 4,190 of CAYPAH010000122.1, forward strand.
CAAAACCGTCGGCGTACCGCCGCCCATATAAATGCTGCGCAGCCTGTATCCGCCGTCTTTCATTATGTCCGCGCCTGCCGCGATATCCTTTTTCAAAGCGGCGATATATGCGGCCATATCAGTCTTATCCGTTCTTAGCTCTGAAGCAAACGAGCAATAAAGACAGCGCGTGCGGCAAAAGGGTATGCCTATATAAACGTCAAGGTCGTTTTTCGATTGGCTCGCGAATATGCTTTGCTGCACCGCTGTTATATTTTTTGCAAGATCCAATTTTTCCGGCGTTACGTCGAACAGCTCCAGCATCATTTCATCAGCCTTTGCGGCGTCCGCCCCGGCTAACAGCTCGCGGTATAGCCGCGTAGGGCGAATGCCCGTAAGCGAGCCCCATGGCGTTGCCGTGTCATACAAAAGGCGCATCATTCTAAACGCCGCGATTTTTACGCAGCACTTTTGGCATCTTTTTATCTCGAGCTTCGAGCCTTCGGTCTTAGGATAGCTATAGCTGTATGAAGCCGTTTTGCCGTTTATTTCGGCCTTCGCAAACGCCGTCCATGCATTGAGCGTAACGCTGATATCCGCTTCGCTTTCGCTTTCGGCGCATGAAACAGCCGCATCTGTAAACAGACGCAGCTCTTCGGCAATGTCATTATAAAACGCCGTGTTTGTGTAAAGGCGCATCACCATTCTTCATAGCTCCCGCACTTGATATACGGATTGTTTTCCCGTTCATATTCAAGCGTCGTCGCCGCGTCGTGTCCCGGATAGACCATATAATCTCCCGAAAGGGTAAATAAACGGTTATTAACGGAGTCGAACAATGCGGCGGGACTGCCGCCTGGAAGATCGGCTCTGCCCACATTGGCGCGGAAAAGAGTGTCGCCCGCAAATATCACTTTTTCGGGTTTTTCAAGCACATAGCACACGCCGCCTTGAGTATGGCCGGGAGTTGAGATCACCCTTAGCTCAAAACCCGCAGCTTGAATGATATCTCCGTCCGAAACGAAGATATCCACAGGGGATTTTTCGATTTTATATCCCCAAAGAGAAGCTCTCCGCACGGGATTTTCTTCTTCCTGCAACAGTTCCTGCGCGTCCTCGCGCGAAATGCACACCAAAGCGCCTGTAGATCTTTTCAAAGCAGCAACTCCCATCACATGGTCAAAATGCCCATGCGTAAGAAGGATATGCGTGCATTTTAAGCCCTGTGAAAGCATAAAAGCCTCTACCGTGTTTGAATCCGCAGGATCAACAACGGCGCAAAGCTTTGTGCTTTCATCATAAAGCAGATATGTGTTTGTGGCCAAAGGCCCGGTATGCAAAAGCTTGATCTTCATAAATCAAAACGTCTTTCTGCTGTCCAAAAGAATAGTCACAGGTCCGTCGTTCACCAGTGAAACATCCATATGCGCACCAAATTCACCTGTCGCCACAGTAAGCTTTTCACTTAATCTGGCTATTGCGGCCTCGTAAAGCGGTACCGCTGTTTCGGGACGGGCAGCCTTTATAAAGCTCGGCCTGCGCCCCTTTCTCGCGTCACCGTAAAGCGTGAACTGCGAGATGAGCAGCACGGAACCGGAAACATCGCAAATATCCAGATTCATTTTATCTTCTTCATCCTCAAACACTCTTAATCCGAGAATTTTATCACAGATATACTCCATGTCGGCAGTGGCGTCTACATCCTCTATACCAAGGAGCACCATATATCCCTTGCCTATCTTGCCTATCGTTTTTCCTTCAACAGTTACCTCGGCCGTTTTTACTCTTTGGATCACCGCACGCATTGCTTTTCTCCTCCTTTTATCATACGTTCACGCGATATACCTCGCGTATTCCCCTGACCTTGCGTATGTTTTTGATTATGCCACCGAGCTGATCCACATTGTTTACGTCAAACGACATATGTATAGTTACCGCGCGGGCTTCTGAATCCGTTTTCGCATTCATAGCCTTTATGGAAATATTCATCGCGCTTAATACCTGAGATATATCCATGAGCAGACCTGCCCGTTCATCACCCAGTATCTGAATGGCGACCGTGTAG
>CAYPAH010000123.1:0-6212 GCA_964408655.1 uncultured Oscillospiraceae bacterium
CTGAAGCTTAGATTGCATTTATCGGCGATCTCGCTGGTGGTTTCAATGGAGTCCTGATAAGAAAAGAGCATTTCACGCATTTCATCTTCGCTTTTAAGATAAAATTCCTCCGCGTCCATGCGCATACGGGAAGCATCCTGCACCGACTTTTGCGTTTGAATGCAAAGCAGCACATCCTGCGCCTCAGCGTCTTCTTTATTTACATAATGAATGTCGTTCGTGGCGACGGTCTTGATGTTCAGCTCCTTTGCCAAAGCGTTGAGCTTTGGCAAAACCGTCTGCTGCTCGGGCAGGCCGTGGTTTTGCAATTCGATATAAAAATCATCACCGAAGATACGTTTCAAGCGTATTGCAAGGTTCTTTGCGTCCTGATCGCGGCCTTGAAGCAGATAGCTGGGAATATCGCCTGCAAGACATGCTGAAAGGCAGATCAGACCATCATGGTGCGCTTCGAGAAGATCGTAGTCAATGCGCGGCTTATAATAAAATCCATCAATAAAAGCAGCGGAAGAAAGCAGAACGAGATTTTTGTAACCCTGCTCGTTTTTGCAAAGCAGTATGAGGTGGGCATATTCGCGCACACCTTCGCGATCCCTAAGCGAGCGCGGCGCAACATAGGCTTCCATCCCGATTATGGGCTTGATATTCCTGGCTATGCAGGCTTTGTAAAAATCGATAATGCCATACATAGCGCCATGATCGGTAATGGCAAGCGAATCCATGCCCAGAGCCGCGGCTCTATCGACCAGATCGCTTATTCTTGCAGCGCCGTCAAGCAGACTGTACTGCGTATGTACATGAAGATGTGTAAAACCGCTCAATTCCTTCTCCTTATTATTATCGGTATCTCAGTGCTTGTGCAGGCGAAGATCGTCTGCAAGTCCGGCTATTTTGCTAAAACGGTGGCTGAGGCCGGATTTGCTTACGTTTAATATTTCAGAAAGCTCAGACAATGAAGCTTCGGGGTTGTTAAGCCTTGCTTCGGCGGCCTCAAATAAACGGCGCGGCAGGCTTTCAAGCCCTTTGCTGCTTTTAATTAGCTCAATGTCCAAGAGCTGCTGCGCAGAAGCAAGCGCGGCTTTTTGCATATTCGCGTCCTCAAAGTTCCGCTGGCGATTCAAATTGTTGCTGACATTTCGAAGTATGCGCGTATGCTCAAACTCCATAGTGCTGCCTGACGCGCCCAAAAGACGCAAGAAATCGGCCACCTTGTCACTCTCTTTGATATAAACTATAAAGCTGCCTTTTCTCTCGGAAATCTTTGCGTTTAGCTCATAGCGGTTAAGAAGTCCGCATATTTCCTCTGCGAAAAGCTCATGCTTGCAGACTATCTCTAAATGGTAAGCCTTCTGCGGATTGGAAACCGAGCCTGAGCCAAGAAAAGCGCCCCTAAGCAGGTATTGAATCATATTGTCGTTCTGCTTATATTTTTCCGGTATGCTGCCGATGGAAAGAGCTGAACTCCCGGAAGAGAGATATCCGGTATCTTGAAGTATAGTTGTGCAGCCGGGTCCGGAGAAGCGCACCAGCACGCTGCGCGATCTCAGGCGCTCCTGTTCGCGTATGGCCAGAGAGGAATCAACATCGTAAAGCGAAGGGCCAAGCTGCGCGATAAGCTTTGCAACGCTGTGACATTCTGTGACATATTGTATGCCAACTCCCCGGCCAAGAGTCATAGAACCCGCTGTGTGCGTTAGGGCACAAAGCATCGCGCGCTTGTTATCTAAGCCGCGCAAACGGATCTTTGAAATTTCGTCTTTTGTGGCTGAAGAAAATGACACGGCGGCTCCTTTTAACGGTTTTGAATATCAGCTTGTTCAATGACGGTATCGCGGTGCATCACCACACAGCGATAACGCGAAGAAAAGCGGGAATACATTTCCTGTGCTGCGCAAACGGATCTGTGCCGGCCGCCGGTGCATCCGAAAGCGAACATCAATCGGCGCTTGCCCTGCTCGATATAACGCGGGATCAAACGGTCAAGCATGTTTTCTATAGTGTCAAGAAAAAATAAGAAATCCTTATCGGCCATAATATAATCTCTAACTATTCCGTCGGCGCCGGATAGAGATTTCAATTCAGGCTCATAAAAAGGATTCTTCGTAAAACGCATATCGAAAACACAATCGGCCTCGATAGGAATTCCGCGTTTATAACCAAAGCTTTCAAAAACAAGAAGAAATGAATTGTCTGAGCCGAGATTGATGATATCCTCAAGCTGACGCATCAGATCGACAGGCGTAAGGCTGGTCGTATCTACGATATATTTTGCGCGGTGCTTCAAAGTGGAAAGCTGCTCTCTTTCACGCTTGATGCCGGATTTTACATCGTCTCCAAGCGGGTGCGGCCTTCTTGTTTCGTTAAAACGGCGCTCAAGTATTTCGTCGCGACAGTCGAGAAAAACAATATCATATTGAAGCCTGCTGTTATCAAGAGCTTTGATAGCTATGTTCAAATCGTTGCCAAGCACGTTTTCCCTGCTGTCTATAACCACCGCGGCTTTTTTAACGGGAGTTACGGCGCGCTCGCAGAGATGAACGAACTGCGGCAGCATTTCGCAGGGAAGATTATCAACGCAAAAGAAGCCGATATCCTCCAAACGTTTCAATACGTTCGTTTTTCCGGCGCCGGACATACCTGTTACTATCAGAAGATACATTTTTATCTTTATGCCTCCATGCCGATAAGCTTTATCTCGGGTTCAAGCATGATACCGCTCTTATCAAAAACGCGGCTTTGGATCAACGCGATAAGCTCCAACACATCGTTGCAACTGGCGTTCCCGGTGTTGATAATAAAGCCGGCATGCTGCTCGCTTACCTGCGCGCCGCCAAGGCTTATGCCTTTTAATCCGGCTTGCTCTATCAAGGCTCCCGCAAACGCGCCCTCGGGACGCTTAAAAACGCTGCCCGCACTGGGATATTTCAAAGGCTGTTTACTGGTTCGCCGCAAAGCGAAATCCTGCATACGGGAAGCGGCGCTTCCATCGCTATCCTCTTCAAGAATAAACTCGGCGCTCACGCATATGCGTGTGGGAGCGGAGTAGGCGCTTTTACGGTAGGAAAGCTCGCCATCCTTTGGCGCTGCGCTGCGCAATTCTCCGTTTTCAAAATATTTAACGCTTTTGATCACCTGCTTGATCTCGCCGCCGTAAGCGCCCGCGTTCATTGCTATCGCCCCGCCTATTGTGCCTGGTATGCCGTTTGCCCATTCAAGCCCTGTGAAGCCGCGTCGAACTGTTTCCTTGGCAAAAGCGCTTAGAAGCATACCCGCCGGCGCAATAAAAACAGAGCCGTTTTGAATGAGCTCGCCATAGCACCGGTTAAGGCAGACTACGGGTTCGCGCATTCCTTTGTCGCTGACAAGAAGATTGCTGCCGTTTCCCATAATGAATGGCTGAATGTCCATTTCCCAAGCGAGGCGCATAATATGCAGAAGCTGAGCTTCGTTAACGGGAAAAATGACGTTGGCAGGGCCGCCTATATGGAATGAGGTCAGCGTTTTCATGGGCATGGCGCGGTGAAGCTCGATATCATTGAGCTTGTCAAAAAACGCCTGATAATCTTCTTGCATACATCCTCCGAAGTATTGATCTTAACATAGATATTGTACTTGATTTTATTCTGCATAACAAGGAGTATGAATAAATTCCGGCTTGACGTAATAAGAAAACTAAAAGAGCCCGGTCAAAAACCGGGCTCTTACGATTACATTATTCAAAGTAAGCAGAAAAAAATGATTTCGGTGTTTTTATTTGGAGGAAAAACAATGAAGAAACTCTGCATTACCTTGAATAATCGAAACAATCTTTCCTCTGTCATTATGATAGCACGCCGTGAAGCGGAACGCAAGCATTTTTTACAGATTTTTCCTTATATTTAAGGGAAAATATCAATTTACACATTGCATTCATAAATTATCCACCTGATGAACAAATATCGGGGTGTAAGATGAGTCCGCCGAGGCTAAGGACTGTATCAACACATTCTGAAAGCCAAGAGAAATACAATAATCAATGGCGCGCTCATACTCCTTTTTCATCAGCTTGCGGTCCAGCGGCGGATAAATGGAGGCTTTATGGCTGGGAATATATTGTCCCATAAGAGCAAGATATATTCGGGGTGAATAATGCTCCGCCAAATAATCCAAAATACGCCGCGTCTCCCCTATCGCTCCGGGCAGCACGAGATGCCTTATCAGCAAGCCGCGCTTTGCAATGCCGTCATCGCCTATAAAAAGATCTCCGACCTGATTATACATTAACTCTATTGCGGGAGCGGCATATTCAAAATAATCCTCACAGCAGGAATATTTTTTAGCCGTTGCGGGCGTGATGTATTTCAGATCGGGCAAATATATATCGATAAGCCCGTCCAAACGGCGAAGGGAGCCGGTGCATTCATATGCGTTGGTATTGTAGACTATCGGGATTGATAAACCTTGCAGCTTTGCCGCTTCTATTGCCGGAATTATAGTATCGATATGCGGAGTGGGAGTGACCAGATCAATGGTGGACGCGCCTTCCTCCTGCAATTTCAGCATGATCTCAGCCAAGGCGGAAGCATCCGCTTTGAAGCCTTGAGAGCTATGATTGATGTCGTGATTTTGGCAAAATACACAGTCTAAATTACAGCCGCAAAAGAATATCGCTCCCGCACCGCTCTTTCCGCTGATAAATGGCTCTTCCCATTGATGAAGCATATAGCGGGCTATATACGGAAGATCCCCGGCGCCGCAATAACCGCGGCGCTCTGAACGGTCTATTTTACATGATCGCGGACATAAGCTGCAAGGAGTACTCATTTCTTCTTTTTTTCTTCCAATACTTCAAAAGGCGCGTCAAGCATATCGGAAGGATCGATCTCGCCGGATCTTTCTTCGCGGTCGTGAATGCTCACTTGGCGTTCGGCCGGCCCGAGCTGAATGGCGTTTGAAACGTAGCGCTTTACGGTGAAGGTGAAGCAGGTGCCCTTGCCCGGCTCGCTGTCTACGCTTATATCCTCATCGAGCTTTTCCATAATGAATTTTGCTATGGAAAGGCCGAGCCCGGTGCCGCCCTCGTTGCGGGATTTATCAACTTTATAGAAGCGCTCGAAAACATGCTCAAGATCGTCCTTGGGTATGCCGCAGCCTGTGTCGCGCACGCTGACGAGCATTCGTTTGCCGTTACGAAGAGATATAGTGATGCTGCCGCCCTCAGGAGTATAGCGCATGGCGTTATCCAACAATATGATAAGTACCTGCTCAACGCGGTCAGGATCTGTCAGGGCGTCGGGCGTTTCCATAGCGTCAACGATCAGCTCTATCCCGTGTTGCTTTGCGGTGGCTGAATAGCTGGTGGCCACATCGTTTATAAGCTCATGCATATCAACGCGGCTAAGCTCCATATATTCTGTTCCGGCCTGCAATCTGCTGAGCATCATCATGTCGGAGATCAAGCGGGAAAGCCTTAGAACCTCATGCAGCATTATCTTATAATAACGCTGGCGGTCTTCCTCGCTGCTTACCAAACCGTCTGAGAGCGGTTCGAGAAGGCCGCGTATAGCGGTAAGCGGAGTTCTAAGCTCATGCGATACATTAGCCACATATTCCCTTCGCGTGGCCTCAAGCCGCTCCATTTCCGTCATATCCTTAAACAGGCCGACTACGCCTGTTCTTTCTTTTTTGTCGTTTTCAACAGGGGATATTGTGATCCATATGCTTTTTTCCGTTGGAGTTGTATAGGTGATGGTTTGTGATTCTCCGGTTTTATATGCGGCTTCAAAGGCTTTCCATATAATGGGATCGTCAACAAGCTCATAAGGTGTTTGCACGTTTACGGCTCCAAACATTTGCATTAGCGCCGTGTTGTAATGCGTAAGCATATTCACGCTGTCAGTCACGGCAACGCCGTCGGTAAGGCTTTGCAGTATAGCGTCAAGCTGATCTTTTTCAGAGCTTAGCTGAAATATCGTTTGCGATATTGTGTCGCAAAGGGTATTTAGCGCGCGGGAAAGTATGCCTATTTCACCAGTGTAATTTTCGTCGACCCTGACATCGAAATGCCCTTTTGACATTTTGATGGCCGCTTCGCTCATATTGTGCAGCGGCTTGGTGATCTGCCTTATGCTGAAATAACAGAAGCTTGAAAGGAGCGGCACAACAAACACGCTCACCAAAAGAAGCATGTTTCCAAGCTTATCTGTGTAGTGCATGATATAGTCTTTTGTCAC
>CAYPAH010000124.1:0-6190 GCA_964408655.1 uncultured Oscillospiraceae bacterium
TAGTAAGCAACCGAAAAGCATAACACCTGCATCTATATTGACCGACAATGCCAAAGCAAAAAGCACCCGAACGGGTGCTTTTTGCTTTGGGAATAACGCCTGCAATTCGGACCGGAGACCTCGTTTGCGGGCGCAATGGCATATCTGATTTAGCTCACTTTGCCAATCAAACAGCTTGATAAGGTATCGCTCATTATGATAGTATTAAGCCGTAAGCATTAAGGTCGGTGCGTATACGCCGGGTATATGACCGATATCAGAATTAAAACACTTCCACTTTTTTGCAAGGTATGAAACTACAATATTAATTATAAGGCTATGGTGATGACAGAGGTCACGAAATCGTTCATCGTTGGACTGCCAAAGGCGGAGATGCACCTTCATTTGGAGGGAAGTTTGGAGCCGGAGCTGAAGCTGGAGCTTGCGCGGAAGAATCACGTCGATATCGGACAGACTACGATCGACGAGGTAAGAGCGTCCTATCAGTTTACCGATTTGACGTCCTTTCTGATGGTCTACTATCCGGCAATGAACGTGCTTCAGACGGAAGACGACTTTTCAAGGCTGGTGCAGGCTTATCTTTTAAGGGCAAAGGAAAACGGCGTAAAGTATGCCGAGCTGTTTTTCGATCCTCAGGCGCATACCTCCCGGGGCGTAGCGTTTGAAACTGTGATCAAGGGATATTACAACGGGATAAAAGCGAGCGCTGCGACCGGTGTGGATGCAAGCCTGATCATGTGTTTCTTAAGGGATATGTCGGCGGAATCGGCAATGGAGACCTACGAAGCCATGCTTCCCTATAAGGATATGATCATCGGAATTGGTTTGGATTCGGATGAAAAGGATAATCCGCCGGAAAAATTCGCGGAGGTCTTTGCCCGGGCGAAAGCGGACGGGCTTCATATTACGATGCACTGCGATATCGACCAAATAGACTCCATCGGGCATATCCGCACCTGCTTAAAGCAGATCGGGGTGGAAAGGTTGGATCATGGAACGAATATCGTGGAAGACCCCTCGCTTGTAGAGTATGTGATAAAGAATAAAATCGGTTTCACATGTTGCCCGGTCTCCAACAGTTTTGTGACCAAAGATATGAAGGGTAAGGAAATAAAGCAGCTTCTTCATAAAGGCGCGCTTGTTACTGTGAACTCGGATGATCCGGCATATTTCCAAAGCTATATCGCGGATGATATGTATACTCTCGCGGACGCCTATGATCTGACAAAAGAGGATATCGTGCAGCTTGCGAAGAATTCCTTTGAAGCCTCATGGCTTTCTCCCGAAAAGAAGAAAGCGTATCTCGCGCAGATAGATGCGTATGTTGCGGCAAATTAGTTCAACATCTTGATCAATTTATCGTCCCGCAAGCACGTTTAAAACGCAGCGTCGGAAATTAAAGCTCACTATTCAATTCAATAGTGAGCTTTAATTATAGTCTTGTGAAACGCTCCGGCAACGAAATAAATAATCAGTGTATATCTTTATGCTGTCGATTGAATTTGAATCACTCTTATGCTGGACCTGAATAAAATTTGCCGCGCAGTGCGCTTTTTTCACGGTGCACAGCGGACATAGCTTACTCTGTTCTGCGTTTTATCAAAATAAAAGCGAGTGTCAGCGCTGTGAGTATCAGCGCCCACGCGGGCCCGGCTCCGCCGGTCGCGGGCACCTCTGTGACCGGCATTACAGTCGGCACGTTCGAGGCTTTATCCGTGCGCAGCAGAAAGGAGCCAAGCGAGGCGGTCTGCACCTGCACGATGCCGTCCTGCGCTACAGCGCTAAGCGTTTCAACGCCCTTACCCGTACAATGCAGCACCTCGACGCTTTGCCCGTTATAAGCTTGAGGCACGGGAAAGCGCAGCAGCAGCTCGTTATTTGAAAGAGATATATCGTACAGACCCAGAACACCGCCCTTATCCTTCTCGGAAGCTAGGCTTTGCGAGCAGTATCCGGAAAGCGCAGGATCCTTTATTACATTGAGAGCCGCCTGACCCTGTATCGCGCCGCTTACGCTGACCTGTGTCGCAGGATCTTTCAGCAGGCGTGTGCTGTTGTACGCGGGCTGCGGCGCTGAGCTGTCCGCGCTGTCGTCTTTTTGCGGGCTGTAGCCGGGGAGCATGACGGGATATAGCTCGAAGGCTCGTCCGTCCGAATCTATGCTTTTATTGATATAGCCAAGACGATCCTCCTCTGTCGATAATACCCATGCCGTACCTGAAAACGGAGGAAGATGGAAATACACCTTGCTCTGCACATCGGTTTTCACATTGGTGACGCTATAGCCTATCGACTCGTTCACGGCGCATATCTTTAGCGTCACGGAAGTTTCACCGGGATCGATCAGGGTAAAGGTGTAAAGCTCCGCTTTTACGGGAGTGCCCACTAGAAGCGCCTTGAAATAAACGTCCGTTTCGGAACCGTCCTGAGCGGCAGTTCCGCCGCCGCCGATCTTCGCGCCTGCACCGCCTCCGCCGCCCTTGCCGCCAATGGCGTTGAGCGAGCCGCCGGAGAAAGATATGTTGCTTGCATTTCCGTTTGCGCCGCCGCCGACTCCCGCGCCTCCGCCGTTAGAGCTTCCGCCGCCATTCGCCACCGCCGTACCGGAGGTAAAGGCGATCGTATCCGCATCCGCTCCGCTGCCGCCGCCTATGCCCGCGCCGCCGTCCTTGCCGGAGGCTGTCAGATCGTCGCCGGAAAAAGTGATCATATCCGCGCGTCCGCCAAGACCTCCGCCTATGCCCGCGCCGCCGCCCGCACCGCCAAGAGCGATTATCTTTGAGGGAGAATTGGAGGTAGATATAGTTATCTGCACAGCGGTATGCGCATAACCACCGCTGCTGATCGTGCCTCCTCCTCCGCCTATGCCCGCGCCGCCTGCACCGCCCCCGGCTGTTATCACGCCCTCCGTAAGTGTGATCGATACGCCGTCACCGCCGCTGCCGCCGCCTATACCCGCGCCGCCGCTGCCGCCCGTGGCTTTTATACTCAGGCGGGACAGACTGTACGTGGCGGATATATTGCCCGCGCTGCCGCCGTTGCCGCCTCCGATGCCCGCGCCGCCTGCGCCGCCAAAGGCTTCAATGTCTCCGCCGTTGATGAGGATGGAATTCACATCCGCGCCGTTGCCGCTGCCTATACCCGCGCCCCCCTCTCCGCCAAATGCGGAAAGAGAAGCATTATCTTCCGCGTTTGAAAGAAAAAGATACTGTGAGTTCTCCTTTTGCAGACCCGCGCAGTTTTTGCCGCTTCTAAGACTGTTTACACCCTTGAGCTTTATGCCAGCCGAAGCGGTGCTGCCGGTGATGCGCATAGCGGCTCTGCCCGCACTCCCGCTGACGTCGATATTCAAACCGTCAAGCGTTATATCGGCGCCGCCCGGCGCGTCTATCACAACGATATCGCTGCTTGTGCTGCCGGATATCATCATGGTCTTATTGCTTTTGAGCGTAAGGATACGGTTTGCTGCGTCATAGACATAATCCGTACCGGCGGCAAGTCCTTCGCCGTCGAGCCGGAGATCCCCGGCTGTCTGTGACGCAAGCACCGCCGAAGGAAGCGATACAAGCGTCAGCGCCGTCGCAAGCAGCAGCGCGGCTAGTCTTTTGCGGTATAAAGACAACATAGTTACCCCCATTTTCACGCAGAACTGCGATCATTTTAATAAACAGCAGCGGATGCGTGAGCGGCATCCGCTTAATAAGGATGGGAACGCCTATCGCGGCGCTTGCTTACAAAAGATGAGCAAAGAAGGTCTTAAGCTGCCCGGCGTATTCCGGCATACTCGCCTTCAATGTGTCGTAAAGCAGGAATGCATGGAATGGCATCCACGCCTCGACCCGTTCGCGTTTCATACCGGTGAGCGAAAGGTACTCGTCAAGAAAGACGTTTGCCGCCGGCTCGCCCATAGGCAGAGTGGCAAGATAGCTGTGCGCGACGTCTCCCGCAGCGTCGCCTATCATTGCGGAATCCCAATCGATCACGGTGTAGTCGTCGCCCTCCACTATCACGTTCAGGGCGTGATAGTCATTGTGGCAGAGCGCTTCGCCATCGGGAAGCGTTTCTATCAGATGCAGCAGATTATTGCGCAGCGTTTCCGATATATCCGAATGGATCTTCAGATACATGGTATAACATTTGCGCACGTCGCCCAGCTCGACTATCTGTTCCTTGTGAAGCTGCGCCAGTATCGCCGCCAGCTTCTTTATGTAATTAGCTCCCTTTTCGATGTCGTTTTCATTGACAGCCTCTATTATTTTGTTCGTCACGGGTTCGCCGTTCACATAGTCCATCTCCATAACGATGTGCCCGCCCTCGGTATATACGCCGTGCACCTTCGAGACGGGAATACCGTGATTTTCCGCCACCGCCAGAGCATAGCCCTCGTGCAGCACGCTTGCAAGATCGTGACCCTCGCTCAAGACCTTATAGACCGTATTGCCCTTGCGGTAGACCTGACATTGCGCGCCTGCGCCTATGGGCGCGCCGAATTTTTCATTGAAGTATTCCCAGTTGTTCATATGGTCTCCTTATTTATTATGTGTCTTTTTCAAACGTCAGCCTTATTTGCGGGCGGCTGACAGTAGCGCATTACAGATAGCATCGCTACCGGTTTTGAAAGCAGGAAAACGTAGATAGTACGAATGACGAAAAACTGGAAAAAGTTGAGCGTCTCAAAGCCGAAGAAGGTCAAAACGCACCAAAGCACCGCCGCCGTGACCAGCATGACGGGAAGCAGCAGCGAGAGCATGAAGCGCACGGGCTTTTCGGGGAGTACCGATACCCATGTGCGTTTTTCCAGCACCGGGAGCGCCCCGGTGTCCCGCAGTGCCTTTATCTGCGTGGCTACGGGAAGCACCATACGCACACAGACGACTATTCCCAGCACGCAGCCGCCGATGATGATGCCCGAGCGAGTCGTGGCGGGGATCACGACGTTCTGCTCATATATGACCGTGCCGCCGACAAACAGCCCGAAGAGCATATTAAAACCAAAATCGTTGACAAGGGTATCGAACAGGTTCTTAAAGCTATCCTTTTTCGGGAGCGGGTTTTTGACCGCCTGTATCCCCGTCTGCGGCGGGTCGCCCGGCTTTGCGCAGTCCGCCTGCACGTAGCGCAGCGTCGAAAGCTCGCATATCTTTATCGATAGGATGGTGGAATAAACCAGCTTCCAGACAAGAAAGCGAGGAAAGGTATAGGTCTTAATACCAAAGAACCAGACGACCGCAAGGCTGAATATGAACATGATGAGCGAGAACGCCGCGGAAAAGAGGAGAATAAGCAGTACCGGATTGCGCGGCAAGCGTTGCATGAACCGGCTTTGGGGTATCTCCCGGGGCAGCTCTCCTTTTGAGCGCAGCTTTGTTACTAAGCTCCGCGTAAGAAGCACGTTTATTATGGAAGTTATAGTGCCGCAGATCGCGGCGTCGGTAATAAAGCTGTATACATTGATCTCGCGTCCAAAGTTGAAAACGAACGCCATTATCAGATTGATGACTATCGTGATGCCGATAGTCGCCAAGCTGTCTACATACGGCAGCGTACCGCCCGGTCTGGAAGCGTTGTTTGTTTCACTCATTGAATATCCTCCTTTGGCATTTTTCTTGCTTCACACGAGCAGATTCCGATCTGCGGCTTGTCATGCGGATAGAACATACAGTCACGGCACCAGTCCTCGGGGCTTTCGGGTCTTTCCGGGGCATAGTATTCGCAGGGATCCTGAGTATCGCTCGATAGCGGAGCGCCGTATTCGTCAAACATCGGCGTTTGGATAAAATCCGGGAACACGGGGGCAAGATGCTCGCCCGGCATTCTTTCCGTGAGCCTGTCCTGCTCGTCGATATAACCGTAACGCACCGTGAAGCTGTGACCGCCGACGGTAAATTCTCCGTATTTATCGCCCTTTAGCCGTTTTTCATTCTCTTGCAATGCAAAAACCCCTTATACTGTGATTTTCCATATCATCAGTATAAGGGATTATCTGCCCGTTCGTCATGCTTCCAAAATGTTTAAAAAAGAGCTAACTTTATCGGTTAAAAGGCTCCATCCCGATATATTTCGCAAGCTCTGTGCGGTTTTAGCCTCGGTTTTGCTTATGGATTCGCTGATATAGCGTTTCACCGTGTGTATGCTGAGCTTCATCCTCTCGGATATTTCCACGTTAGAAAGCCCCTTTGCCGCAAGCTGG
>CAYPAH010000125.1:0-5836 GCA_964408655.1 uncultured Oscillospiraceae bacterium
GGAAGACTTATGTCAGAAATCCTTTATCCCACAAAATTTGTGATTGAGCCTATATTCTCCGTCCCGTTTGAGCTGTGAAGCAAAACTTTTCCCTGCCCTAAGCACAATTTATTGCCCGAGATTATATATAAGTTGCAATTATGTGTTTCTTTGACAAATTTATGTTGAACTCGCTTTAGACAGGGGTTAAAATAAAGAAGTTGAGATTAACAATTCTTTTACTCAACGAGCTCCCGGACGCTGTCTGGGCGTTCGGACATTTCTATTTTCTAAGGAGGTAAAGCATTTTGCCGTCCATCATCGACAGAATCACCAAGGCGGAAGCCGAGGCGGCCGCATTCAAGCGGGACGCTGCGGCAAAGGCACGCGAAACGATCGTCGAAGCGGGAAACGAAGCGCAGCGTAAACTCGCTGACGTGCGCGATCAGGGCCGCGAAGAGCTTCGCGAAGCGCAGTTGCGTGCTGAAAAGGAAGGACAGGGAATCGCGGAGGACATACGCCAAAGCAAGGCCAAGGAAGCGGACGAAGTCTGCAACAAGGCCAAAGAGCATATGGATGAAGCGGTCGCCTACATCCTCAAGAGGGTCAAAGAAGCATGATCGTAACCATGAAGCGACTGACTCTGATCGCCATGCAGGCGGAGAAAGAGTCCATACTAAAAGCCTTGCAGGCTGCCGGATCGGTGCAAATACTAAGCGCCGAAGAGGCAACGGGCGAGGAAGCGGATCTACAGGCACTGGAGGCGAAGGTTCAGCGATTGCGCAGCGCAGCGCAGCTGCTCAAGCCGCTTGCACCGAAGGCTAAGATGGGCGCGAAGCCCGAGGCGACTGTAGACGAGCTGAATGCGGATATGCCGGAAGCTATGAAGCTGTGCGAGCAGGTCGAAGAGATAGACAGATCGCTCACCGCAGTCCGCAACGATATGGACAAACGCCAGGCGGTTATTGACTCGCTGCAGCCCTGGAGCGGGTTGAACACAAAAATTGAGGACATCAAATCTACAAACACGGTCAAGTATGTAACCGGCACGTTGCCGCAGGAAGATCTCGAAAAACTGAAATCACTGGAACTGGATATCGCGCTTGAAAGCTACGGCAGCACTGAAAAAGCGGTGGCCGTGCTGATCGCATGTCTCGTTTCCGACTATCCCGCTCTCCAGACGGCGCTCAAGGATATGGATTTCAGCGATTTCAACTTCGGCGCGCTCGAAGGCACGCCGGCGCAAAATCAAGACGAGCTTGCCAAAAGAATCGTGGAGGACAAAGCGGACGAGCTGAAATACAACGAAGAGCTCAAGCTTTGTGCGGAAAAGCGCGATTTGATATGCCGCGCGTTCGACGCGGCGGTCATCGACCGCGACCGCGAGGCAACAAAAGCCAAGCTCGGCGCAACAGCGACGGCCTTTGTGCTTGAGGGCTGGGTGCGGGAGGATGAGACCGAAAAGGTCGAAGCTGCCGTGCGCAAAGTAACGGATACCTATTATATTGAATATCGCGATCGCGCGGAGGATGAAATGCCGCCGGTAGTGATGCAGAACTCGAAGCTTGTGGAGCCTTATCAGGCGGTTACGAACCTGTATTCGCTTCCCGCCTACGACAGCGTAGACGCAACGGCTCTCTTTGCCCCGTTCTATTTCATCTTTTTCGGAATGATGCTTTCGGATACGGGTTACGGCTTTGTGCTGGCTCTTGGCTGTTATCTTTTCTTAAAGATTATGAAGCCGCAGGGAATGATGCGCCAGCTTGCCGGAGTTCTGTGCATGGGCGGTATCTCCACCATGTTTATGGGACTGCTTTTCGGCTGTCTCTTCGGCGTGTCGTGGCCTGTGATCTTCAAGGGACTTCCCTTTGAAAATCTCTTCCCGGTGATCGATTCATCCACACAGCCTATCCAGATGCTGGCGCTGTGCGCGGGAATGGGCATCGTTCACATGTACTTCGGCGTTTGCATCGCCACATTGCAATGCATAAAGAAGGGCGACTGGATAGCCGCTATCGGCGACAACTTCGCATGGCTCACCGTGGTCACCGGACTTCTTATGCTGGCGGCGCCGATGATCGGCTTGAGCCCCGTTATCGCCACCATTGGCAAATGGATGGCCATAGTTTCGGGCGTCATCCTTTTCCTCGCCGGAGGACGCGCGAGCAAGAGCATAGGCGGAAAAGCCGCATCGGGTCTTTTCAACTGCTATAATATCACCGGATGGCTGGGCGACGTGCTCTCATATGCGCGTGTGTTCGCCCTCGGACTTTCCACCGGCGTAATCGGACTGGTGCTCAACACTCTGGGCGGGATGCTTTACAGCGCCTTCCAGCACGGTTTGATACTTCAGGGCATCGGCTTTTTGATTACAGGCGTTCTGCTTGTCTTCCTCCATGCGTTTATGATGGCCATAAGCACACTGGGCACCTTCGTGCACACTGCAAGGCTTCAATATGTGGAGTTCTTCGGCAAGTTTTACGAGGCCGGCGGAAAACCCTTCAAGCCGCTTAAATACAACGCGAAATCCGTCCGTATGGACAACTGATATCCCATGCTAAGGCGCCAAGCGGCGCTGTAAAATAAAAATACAATCAATCAGAACTAAAACTGGAGGATTAAAAACATGACATTCTTTGATTTCATCGGCTCCCATGGTCAGCTTCTCGCAGCTTGCGGCGCAGCATTCGCGGCAATGTTCGCAGGCATCGGTTCCGCTATCGGCGTAGGTCATGCCGGTCAGGCTGGCGCGGGCGTTATCGCCGAGGACCCCGACAAGTTCGGTTCCGTTCTCGTTCTTCAGCTTCTCCCTGGTACTCAGGGCATTTACGGATTGCTCATCGGCTTCGTTATCGCTTCCAAGGCGGGTCTTCTGGGCGGCGGCGCGGATATCTCCGCAGTAGCCGGCCTTCAGCTCTTCTTCGCTTCTCTCCCCATCGCCTTCGGCGGTCTGCTCTCCGCTATCGCGCAGGGCAAAGCTGCTGCCTCCGGTATTATGATGGTCGGCAAGCGTCCCGAAGAATCCGGTAAAGCTATAATCTTCGCGGTCATGGTCGAGACCTACGCGGTTCTGGCCCTGCTCTTCTCTTTCCTTATGGTCAATGGCGTTGCGGTTTAAGACCGGAAGCTATAGATGCAGGAAGGAGTTAAGAGTATGGCAAACGATTTGAACAAAGGAACGGATCGCCTGCTCGAGCGCATAATGGCGGAAGCCAAAAGCGCGGCGGACGAGACGGCCAAAGCGGCACAGGCCGAAATCAACAGGGTCAAAGAGCTTGCCGAACGAGACGTAGCTACCGCAAAGGAAGAATCCGCAGCAGTTATCGAAAAGGCAAAGGCGGATATTCTCGAGCGCAGCCGTACCAACGCGGAGCTTGACTCCCGAAAGTATGCACTGGCCGCAAAACGCGGCGTAGTGGAAAGCGCATTTCAGACCACGTTCGATGCTATGTGCGCTCTCGCCGGCAGCGAACGCGATCAGTTGCTCACGGCTATGGCAATGCGTGAGGCGGTAGGCGGCGAAAAGATCTCGCCGGCAAAGGCGGACGCCGAAAACATCAAGCGCCTGCTCCCCGCCATAAACGAAGCGCTTAAAGCCAAGGGCACGGCCGATATCAGTTTGGGCGATACGGTTGAAAATATCGGCGGCGGTTTTCTCCTTATAGGCAGCGGATTCGAAAAGAACTGCTCGTTTGAGGCGATGCTGCGCGATGTGCGCGAGGTCGAGGAAAGCAAAGTTGCCCAGATATTATTCGGATAAAGTGAGGTAGTTGGAATGCCACAAGATAGCGCCATATACGGTGTGGCACGCATACGTTGCCATGAAAAGGGACTGCTTTCGCAGGAACGTCTGGCACGCCTTGTTGACGCCTCGGCGGACGAAGCGGTTCGCCAGTTGGTTGATGCCGGGTACGGATCCCTGCCGGAAGCTACCATAGAGGACGCCGACCGCCTGATAAATTCCGAATTGAACGACAGTTACACCCTCGTACGCGAGGTTTCCTTCAAGCCCGAGGTCACAGATGTTTTTCTGATGAAAGCGGACGTACACAATCTCAAGCTGCTTTTGAAGCTCAGGCTCACCGGCAGCAGCGAGGCTCCCGCTATCATGCAGGGAGGCAACTACCCCGTAGAAACTCTTGAGCTTATGGTGCGCGACGGTAATTACCGGGAGCTCCCCGTGGAATTCAAAGAAGCGCTTATAAAGCTTGAGCAGGGCTTCCAAACGCAGGTCGATCCCGTAGCGGTGTCCGTTGCGCTTGACCGTGCATATACGGAGTATGCCTACAGGGTAGGAGATAAGTTCACGAAGGAATATTTCAAGATTCAGGCGGATTATAACAACCTGCTTTCGCTTCTGCGGCTGCGCGCCATGAATGTCGGCGCCGATAAGCTGCGTTCGGTGCTTTTGCCCGAGGGCTATATACCGCTTTCAAAGCTGATAGCCAACATTGACGCGCCGCTCGATTCTCTCGGCAAAGCCGTAGGAACGGGCCCCGCCAGGGACGGCATCATTCGCGGGATAGACGCGCTTATCAAGACGGGCGATATAAGCTCCGTGGAAAAAGAGCGGGACGACGATCTGATGCGTCTGGCCAGCAAAGGCAAACTCGAAGCCGAAAGCATAGCGCCGGTCATCGGATATTTGCTCGCACGCGAGCAGGAAGCGAAGTGTATCAGATTGATCCTTACCGCGAAGCGGAACGATCTTGATGATACGATCATTAAGGAAAGGCTGCGTGAGTTGTATGGATGATAACAAAGCTGCAATCTCCATCATAGGCGACCGCGACTCGGTGCTGCTTGCAAAGGCGGTGGGTCTGCAAGTCTTTGATGAGACCGATCCCGATAAGACGAGTAAGCTCATCCACCGACTTGCACGCGAAGGCTGTAAGATTATTTACATCACGGAACCGCTTTATGCACTGTGCAGCGAGGCGGTATCCAAATACAAGTCCGAAACCTTCCCTGCCATCATTCCCATTCCCGATTCTCACGGAAGCACGGGCGTGGCGATGGCACAGATCAAAGCCAATGTCGAAAAGGCCATTGGCGCGGACATTCTATTTGCGGAGGAGAAGTAGATGGCAACACAAGGAACAATAATTAAGGTCGCTGGCCCGCTTATCGTAGCTTCCGGAATGGCTGACGTACAAATGTTCGACGTTGTGCGTGTTTCAGAACAGAAGCTCATAGGCGAGGTCATCGAGCTGCGCGGCGACCGCGCATCCATACAGGTCTACGAGGAGACCGGCGGCATAGGCCCCGGCGAGCCTGTAGAGAGCACCGGCGCGCCTCTTTCAGTTGAGCTTGCGCCGGGACTGATCGAGTCCATATATGACGGCATACAGCGTCCGCTCGACAAGATCAAAGAAAAGGCCGGCGACCGCATAACCCGCGGCATCGTGGTCGATTCTGTTGACCATGAAAAGCTTTGGCACTTTGAGCCTGTCGTAAAGGCCGGCGATAAGGTCGTAGGCGGCGACGTCATCGGCACGGTTCGCGAGACCGAGGCCGTCGTTCACAAGATCATGGTTCCCCCGAACATTGCGGGCGAGGTCACATGGATATTCGAGGGCGACGCCAATGTGGTTACCCCCATTATCAAGCTCAAGACCGATAACGGCGAAGTTGAGCTGCCCATGATGCAGAAGTGGCCTGTTCGTATAGGACGCCCCTATAAGCAGAAGATGGCGCCTACAGAGCCAATGATTACCGGACAGCGCGTTATCGACACGCTCTTCCCCGTAGCAAAGGGCGGCGTTGCGGCAGTTCCCGGCCCCTTCGGTTCGGGCAAGACGGTCGTTCAGCACCAGCTCGCCAAGTGGGCGGACGCCGACATCATCGTATACGTTGG
>CAYPAH010000125.1:5846-6119 GCA_964408655.1 uncultured Oscillospiraceae bacterium
AGATGACCGACGTTCTTATGGAGTTCCCGGAATTGAAGGATCCGCGCACCGGACTTTCTCTTATGAAGCGTACCGTGCTTATAGCGAACACCTCGGATATGCCTGTTGCAGCGCGTGAAGCTTCCATTTATACCGGCATCACCATTGCGGAATATTTCCGCGACATGGGCTACAAAGTGGCTATCATGGCTGACTCCACCTCACGTTGGGCTGAGGCGCTGCGTGAAATGTCCGGCCGACTTGAAGAAATGCCCGGTGAAGAAGGCTACCCCG
>CAYPAH010000126.1:0-6004 GCA_964408655.1 uncultured Oscillospiraceae bacterium
TTCAGCCCGGCAAAAACATGCGCATTTCAAACGGCAAGCTGCTTTTAAGCTCTCAGAAGGAGCACGAGCTGAACCTTCCCATCGATATGTTTTTCCGCTCGCTGGCCAAAGAGGCGGGTCCTCATGCCATCGCCATTATTCTTTCGGGCACGGGTTCAGACGGAACAAACGGCATAAAGGATATCAAAGAAAACGACGGCATGATAATCGTTCAGGATCTTGCCAGCTCTAAGTTCGACGGAATGCCCAAGAGCGCGATACGCACCGGACTTGTGGATGTGCAGATCTCGCCGGAGGAGATAGCGCTTGAGCTTCAGCATATATCCATAGCCGAGCAAAAGCAGATCGCCACGCTCAAAACCGAAAAGCAGATCGACGATGAGCTGATGAAAAAGGTCTATATCATCCTTAAAAAGATCAGCAACATCAACTTTACCCATTATAAGCAGACCACCATACTCCGCCGCATAGAGCGCCGGATGATGCTCTGCCACAAGGAAACGCTTGCCGAATACGTCGATTATTTATATGAAACGCCCGAAGAGGTGAAGACCCTCTCAAAAGAGGTTCTTATCGGCGTAACAAGCTTTTTCCGCGATCCAGATTATTTTCAATGTCTTAAAGACAAAGCGATACAGAATATCTTGATCCACAGCACGCCCGAAGAACCTATCCGCGTTTGGTCAGCCGGCTGCTCCACAGGCGAAGAAGCATATTCCATAGCCATATTGTTCTGCGAGGTGATGGAAACTCTAAAGCTCAAGCGCACGGTAAAGATATTCGCCACCGACCTTGATATGGAGGCTATCACCATCGCCGGCAAGGGCGTATACAGCGATAGCATCATCGACACCGTTTCGCCCGCGAGACTCAGTCGCTTCTTCACCCGCCGCAACAACACATATGTTGTGAACCGCGACATCCGCAAGATGATCGTCTTTTCACCGCATAACGTTTTTCAGGATCCTTCTTTCGGACGGCTCGATCTTATAAGCTGCCGCAATATGCTTATCTATTTTCAGCCTGTGCTGCAAAACGATCTGTTTGCCATTTTCCACAGCTCGCTTAGGGATGGCGGCTATCTCTTCCTCGGCAAATCCGAGGCTATAGGCGCATATACCGAAGCCTTCCCAGTTGTGGATGCGGCGGCAAAGATCTTCACCCACCGCAGCGAGGTCAAGATACCCGGCGCAAATGCCATACCCTATTTGCAGACCACCTATCTTGACGACGACCTTATCGGCGAGTCCGAGGCGGAGTTCATTCGCCGGGCAGCGCCTGGCGAAGCGGGCATGAAGCAGGAGGCGACCATAGATAATTTCCTGCTTGAGCAATTTATGCCCGCCTGTCTTGTTGTAAACGAGAAAAACGAGCTTGTTCACAGCTATGGCGACGGCAGCAACTATGTGCATCTTTCCCTCGGCAGGTTCAGCAACGGCCTATACGACATTCTCACCGAGGCGCTTAAAATACCTGTCTCGACCCTGCTCAAAGAGGCGCGCGACAAAAAGAAAAAGGTTCAATATAGACAAATAGCCTTTACCGGCGAGCGTGAAAAGTCCGTTATCAACCTTACGGCGATGCCCGTTAGCGCCAAGCCTCTTGAAAACGACGCTTTTTACGCAATAATCTTTTCAGAGCTGAATCAACGCGGCGAAATGGAAGACGCTATACCTTACGATATCGACCGCATCGCCTCTCAGCGCATCACAGACCTTGAGCAAAGCCTTGGCGACGTTCAGGGAAGGCTGGATAGAAGCGTTGCCGAGCAGGAATGCGTAAACGAAGAGCTTCAGGCGGCCAACGAAGAGCTGCTCACCGCAAATGAAGAGCTGCAAAGCTCTAATGAGGAATTGCAATCCGTAAACGAAGAGCTTTACACCGTTAACTCCGAATATCAAATGAAGCTTTCCGAGCTGGCCGATCTTAACGACGATATAGCGAACTTCCTTTCCTCCACGCTTATCGGTATAATTTTCGTGGATAACAAGCTCAATATACGCCGCTATACCGACTATGTTACCAAGGAATTCAGCGTAATGGACCACGATATCGGCCGCTCGCTGAAATTTATCTCTTATCATTTCCCCACGGTGGATATTTCCGAGATATGCGACCATGTTCTCAAAACGCTCGTACCCGACGAGCGTGAGGTGGCTACGGGCAAGGGCAAGGTGTTCTTCATGCGCGTAACTCCATATCGCAGCACCGAAAACAAGATACTCGGCTGCGTTATTACTCTTGTTGACGTAACGACGCAAAAGCAGGGGCTCGTGCAGCTTCAAACCACCGAAGAAAAGCTTAGCATCGCGCAGCAGATCAGCGAGGCAAAGAGCGACTATCTATCCCGCATAGCTCACGAGATAAGAACTCCCATGAGCGCTCTCGTCGGGCTTTCAAGGCTTGCAAAGCAGCAGCTAGACAATAAAGAAGAGCTTGCTTCAAGCCTTGATAAGATATCCGAGACCATAGACTATCTTACCTCTATAGTCACCGATATCTCCGAAGCCTCAAAAAGCGAGCGCGCAGCCGGAGATCAGGTAACAGAGCCCTTTGCGCTTCGCAGCGTGGTAGATAATGTAAGAGCCATAATGCAGCACAGAGCCAATGAATCCGAGCTTGATTTTGAAGTCTCCATGGCCGATGATTATTCGCCCAGCTTTATAGGCAACAAGACCTCCGTTCAGCAAATACTCATAAATTTCCTGAACAACTCCATCAAATATACCCCCAAGGGCGGCGCGGTCTCGCTAAAGGTCTTTGAGGATGCATTGCCCTCCGAAAGCGCCGAGGATCATTCCTATCTGTGCTTCGTTATCACCGATACGGGCATCGGCATAGAAAAAGAGTTCATTCCCAAGCTTTTCGACCCCTTCACGCGCGAGAGCAAGGGAGATGAAAACGAAGTTTCCAGCATGGGGCTCGGCCTTTCAATATCGTATAACTTGATAAAATCCATGGATGGCGACGTATCCGTTGAAAGCGAGCCCGGCAAGGGCAGCACCTTCACCATACACCTTATGCTCAAAAAGTTCAGCGAAGAGGATCGTGCTCTGCAAGACCCTAACAAGACCAAGACCCCTCAGAAATACGACCTTGCCGGATGTCATGTGCTGATCGCCGAAGACAACTCTCTGAACCGCACCATACTCGGCGCAATGCTTACCAATGAGGGCATAAGCTACGACGAGGCCGCCAACGGAGAGGAAGCCGTGAGCGCATTCATTAAAAAGCCCGAAAAGAGCTATGACTGCATTTTGATGGATATGCGAATGCCAACTCTCGACGGCATAAAAGCGACGGTTATGATAAGAAACTCTCACAAGGGCGACGCCAAGACCATCCCCATCATCGGCGTTTCGGCAAACGGCTTTGCCGACGACATAAATCAGGCTTTCCTTGCCGGAATAGACAGCTATGTTACCAAGCCCATAGACAGGGACAAGCTGCTCGATTCGATAAGCGTGCTAAGAAAAAAAGTATAAGAGAATAAGAATAGCTCAAAGATAAAGAAAACCGCCGGAAACGGCGGTTTTTATTAGTGGCTTTCGCTTTGCTTCGATCATTCTTCGGCATTATCCTCAGCCGAGGTCAAGCTGTCTATTATCGTCACTACCAGACCCTTTATGCTGTTTTCTGTTGTGCGATAAGGGGCGACGCGAACGTTATAGTGCTTTTTGTTTATCGCCGTGATCTCTCTATCGATGGGCGTGAGATTTTTCAGCACCGACTTCGCGTCCGCAAGCAGATCATATTCGGGGAAGCAATGATCCATTATCTGCGCGCTGCGTCCGATATCATGCTCCATTATCTCAAACTCACGGCCGACATATTCGGTGAACTTGCGAATGTTGAGCTTGCTGTCAAGGAAGAGTATGCCTATCATCGTTGAAGAGAGGAAGTTCGAAATATCATTCGTTACGTCCGTAAGCTCGTCGAGCTTTTGCTGATATTCCGCGTTTACCGTATACAATTCCTCATTGACGGACTGCAGCTCTTCGTTTGAGCTTTGCAGTTCTTCGTTGGCGGTAAGCAGTTCTTCATTGGCCGCCTGCAGCTCTTCATTCACCGTTTCAAGCTCGCCGATGGTGGCTTTCAGGTCGTTTTGCGTTCCCTGCAGCTCGCTTTCAAGATCTGCTATGCGCCTTGCCGCCGTCTTATCAATGTCGTATTTTTCGACGACGCCCTCCGTGTCGACGGCCTTATGCTCGGTGCACAGAAGCGCCACAAGCCCGCTTTCGATATTTTCAGAGCCGCTTATGGGCTGCACGGTCATATCGATATGCTTTGGCCCATTCTCACCCTCAACGCAAATATCCGTATAGGTGACGGCTCTGCCCTCTATGCGGCAGCGGTTGAGCGCTGTGGACACCGCTAAGCTGAGATCGTCGTTTATCAAATTGAAAATGCTGAAGCTGGCCCTGCCCGGGGCAATACGCAAAAATTAGTTGTAGTTTCCGAAAAGATGCAGAACCTCGTTGTTTTCGTTGATAATTACCGAGGGCGGCAGGAACTTTTCGAGGAAATGGGTATATAGCGCCTCCTGCGAGGCGTTGTTGTTCGCCTTTTTTATCGGCGAAGTATATGTATGCAGCGGAGTCTGCACGAACGGCGCACTGAAGGTGGCCGTCATGCTGTCCGGCATTTTGCCCTCGCCCACATGTAAGTATATCTTTTCAGGCGCGCAGACGGGCTTGAACTGATCTGAAAACTCGTTCGCGGTCTCGCTTTTGCCAAGGAAAAGATATCCGCCGTCCTTTAAGGCGGAGTTAAAAATGGCAAAGAGCGTTTTTTGCAGTATCGGCTGGAAATAGATCATCACGTTGCGGCAGCTTATAAGATCGAGCTTGCCAAAGGGAGGATCGGTAAACATATTATGCGGAGCAAAGACTATCATCTTTCTTATATCTTTGCTTATGCTGTATTTATCGCCCTTTTTGATGAAATGCTTTTGCAGGCGCTCTGTAGACATATCGTCGATGATATTTTCCGAAAACAGTCCCTTGCCCGCTATATCCACAGCCTTTGCGTCAACATCGGTCGCGAATATTTTCACCTCGCGGCGGATCTGCTGCTCTTCAAGCGCTTCGCGGAAAAGTATGGCTATCGAGTAGGCTTCCTCACCCGTTGAGCAGCCCGCGACCCAAACGCGGATAACGTCGTTTTCCCCCGCGCGTGAAACTATATCATAGATCGCCTTATATTTAAGCTTTTCAAAAAACGGAGCGTCCCTAAAGAAATTCGTAACGCCTATCAGTATCTCTCTGCCAAGAATGCGCGCCTCGTCTTCGTTGTTTTCTATCATGTTGACAAACTCGGCGAGGCTGTTTTGATGCGCAACGACCATTCTTCGCTCTATGCGGCGCGTTACGGTATTGCGCATGTAATGGGTATAATCTATGCCGCAGGTCTTTTTAAGTATGGCATATATGCGCGAAAGCAGATCTTCATCGGAAAACAGCTCCGTGCTCTCTCCGGGCATCGCCACCGTCGGATAATTGCAAAAGTTCATTATTTCGCCCGCTATCTCGCTTGGTGAAAGAATGAAATCAGCAAGCCCCGTGTTTATGGCGCTTCTGGGCATTCCGTCGAATTTTGCGCTTGAGGGCTCTTGCACTATCACAAGGCCGGCCTGCTCTTTTATCGCTTTTATGCCGCTTGTGCCATCCGTGCCCGTGCCCGAAAGCACCACGGCTATCGAGCGTTCTTTCATTTCTTCGGCAAGGGAGGCAAAGAATACGTCTATGGGATGGTTTATACCGCCCTGCACATATTCCTTCAAATAAAGCTTGCCGTCGCGTATCACCATGTTGTTCTTTGGCGGAATAAGATAAACATGATTTGGCTGCACAAGCATTCCGTTTTCGGCCTGAAGCACCGCCATCTCGGTGTGCTTGCCAAGTATTTCCGCAAGAAGGCTCTTATAATCCGGCGAAAGATGCTGCACGACCACAAACGAAAGGTCGCTCTTGCCGGGCATAGTGTTGAAA
Organism: uncultured Oscillospiraceae bacterium; assembly: GCA_964408655.1. Lineage (GTDB taxonomy): Bacteria > Bacillota > Clostridia > Christensenellales > CAG-138 > JAQVRG01. The sequence continues at coordinate 5,991 of CAYPAH010000126.1, forward strand.
AACTGTTGCAGCGC
>CAYPAH010000127.1:0-5894 GCA_964408655.1 uncultured Oscillospiraceae bacterium
CGTTTCTTTGAAAGGCCGCTGCCGGTAAGCGGCATGGAAATGATCGCTCCCTCGGGAAAATTCTGTATCGCTATTCCTATAGACAGCGCGAAAGCTCCCGCAACGGTTATCACGTTCCCTCCGCCAAGCATTCCGGCAAGCACCACGCCCACGGCCATGCCCTCAGGAATATTATGCAGCGTTACCGCCAGCACCAGCATTAGCGATTTTCCAATCCCGCTCGGCCTTCCCTCGGGGTTCTCGGCATCCATATGCAAATGCGGTATCAAGCTGTCTAATAGCAGCAAAAAGCCTATTCCGGCAAGAAAGCCGATCACTGCAGGCAGCCACGCAACGCCGCCGGCCTCCGTTTCCATTTCTATAGCGGGTATGAGCAGCGACCAGACCGACGCCGCGATCATCACGCCCGAAGCGAAGCCGAGCAAAGCCTTTTGCAGGCGCGGCTTCATTGCCCCTTTCATAAAAAACACCATGGCGCTGCCAAGGGTCGTTCCCAAAAGGGGAATGCCGACCCCCACAAGCATCTTCATCGTATCAGACATAAGGCAACTCCCATCTTATAAAAATCTGTAAAAAGCATATTCTCATAACGGCATCATAGTAGCATTTATCAGCCCTTTTTTCAAGCTTTGCCCGATAGTTATCAAAGGGCCAAAAGCACCGTTATTCAGTCATTTTTTAAATAACTTGCCGCTGTTTCCTTGCCTGAGTTTCAAGTTTGTGTTACAGTAAAAATGTAGTTTTTATTAGCGAACGCCTTTGATAACATTTTTTGTTTGGTGAAAGTCTGCAATAAAAGACCACATAATAATAAACAGTGACGCAAAAACGTACTCGGCCAGCTTCCGAATGCGATAAATAGCGCTGACGGACAGGCCTGCCTTGGCGTTGTGCCGGTAAACGCACGAAGATAAAAAGCCAAAGCCACACTATGATAATTTTAGAACAGCGAGGAAAGCATTATGGGACTGATAGGAATGAAAGTTAAGCACAAGGCTTTTGGCGAAGGCATTATTAAGGAGCACCACGATAATTATGTAATCATCTCCTTTCCGCAGGGCGATAAGGAATTCAGATATCCCGACGCATTCGGCACTTTTATTTCCGCCGTAGATCCGGACAACAGCTCTGTTATCAAGAATTATATCGCGTCAGTCGCGGCAGAAAAGGCCGCAGCCACCAGCATAGAAAAAAAGCAGGAATTCATGCGCCGTTTGCAGAAAAAGAAGGACGAAAAAAAATCGTGACGGCGCCCTTTTGTATAAATTAGTTTCAGAACGCAATTACTCCCAGATGTTCGAGCAATATTTTCAATCCGATAAGTATGAGTATTATTCCTCCGGCCAGTTCCGCTTTGCTTTTGAATTTTGCGCCGAATTTATGGCTGATGACCACGCCCGCAAACGAAAGAACAAATGTCGTAACGCCGATAAGGCATATTGAAGTAAGGATATCCACTTTTAAAAACGCGAAGGTTATGCCGACGGCTAAGGCGTCTATGCTTGTTGCCACGGCTAAAATAAGCAGCTCTTTCATATCGAATTTTGCTGTTTCGCAGAGCTCTTCGTCATCTTTTTTAAAGGATTCAAGCGCCATTTTCCCGCCGATAAAAGCCAGAAGGACAAAAGCCACCCAATGATCCAGATTGGTTATATATGCTTCAAACTGCCGCCCGAGAAGCCAGCCTATCAGCGGCATAAGCGCCTGAAATCCGCCAAAAAACAGCGAAATGACCGTCGCCTGCCTGCCGTTCAGCTTTTGCATTTTCAATCCCTTGCATATCGAAACGGCAAATGCATCCATCGACAGTCCCACGGCTATCAAAGCAAGTTCCCAAAAGTTCATTATTCAACATCCCCCATGTTTATTGCGCAATAATATCTTTGCTATAAAAAAGGCTCAAGTATAGCATTTGCTATACATGAGTCTTGTCATTTAAGGAAAGCCAGACCAAAAAGGCCAGTATGTTGACTTGCCGCGCCATAAACGCCGACTACTCCCTCACGAAGTTCTGTGATTATATCATATGATAAGCGCCCTTGTCAAAGCCGTGCTTTTTCGCATCTTCTCCCGCGCCGGCTTGTGTCCGGCCGGACGATTTGATAGAATCAGATAAGCATACTATGGAGGCATGATCTTGGAAAAAACAGAGCGTTTTCAGGAAATGATAGAAAAAAGCCGCGTCATCGCTTTTTTAGGCGGGGCGGGAGTTTCTACTGAAAGCGGGCTGCCCGATTTCAGAAGCAGCGGAGCCGCCATTTACGCGCTCTCCCGTTACGGCTACAAGCCCGAAACTCTGCTTTCGCATGAGTTTTTTATGGAAGACCCCGAAACATTTTTCACCTATTATAAAAATGAGCTTTTGCGCCCCGCGCTGCCAAATCCCGCGCATTATGCCCTTGCGCGTTTAGAGGAGCGTGGCAAGCTCAACGCCGTCGTCACTCAGAATATAGACGGCCTGCATCACAAGGCTGGCAGCAAAAAGGTTTACGCTCTGCACGGCTCTGTGGATTATAACCGATGCATGGATTGCGGCAGGCTTTATGACGCCGGATATATTCGCGAAAGCGCGGGAATACCGCGCTGCGAGTGCGGCGGGATCATTAGACCCGAAATAGTTTTATATGGCGAATCGTTGGAAGAATATGTATGGCGTGGAGCCATGGCCGCCATAAGCAGCGCCGAAATGCTGATAATAGGCGGAACCTCGCTTGCCGTTCAGCCGGCGGCGCTGCTGACGGAATATTTCATGGGAAAGCATCTAGTAGTTATCAACCAAGGCGAAACGCCCTGCGATTCGCGCGCCGATCTGATCTTTCGCGAAGCTATAGGCGAGCTTTTCAGTCGCATAAGCTAATCCGAAGCCTTTTTGCGGATATTTTGTTTTGACCATTTTAGCATACAATAAACCTGTTCGCCAAATAAAAGCTGCCCGCCCATGGCAGAAGCCATGAGGCGGGCGCCGGTTTATTGTCAATTATCTCAAGAGTTCAACACGTCCCGAGCGTATAGCGGCAAGGTTACGCACGATCCTATCCTTTGGCCAGTCCCAGCACTTTATTTCAAGCAGCGCGGAAATCGTTTCATCTTAATATCGGGCTATTTAAGAACTATTCCGGCCAATGCAATGCAGCGCTTCAAATCAAAGCCGCCTCGCCTTTTGTTTTTGTTTTACTTCATTGCGATCTTCGCAACGATCAGCTTTGCTCCTTTAAAGCAGCTCCTGTCCGTTTATGATGAGCCTGAAGCGAAGTCCAAGCGCATCCGCAGCCCGCCGGCAAAGGAGCATACGAGTGAGAAAAATCTCAAAATATTCCATAACGACAGATATCGAGGTGTCGATGTCGAGCCTTAGCACAAAGGATTTGCGATCTTCGGAAAAGTAGGTCTCCGAACCAGTTACGGCATAATTCACCCTGTCGTGTATGTCAAACGTTGCCATGTCACGGTTACGCACGCGGCTTCTTCTAACGTCGGTCTTATCCGCCAGAATAAGCGCCGCCGCGACCTCGTTCACAGGCGAAGCGGTGGATTCATCGTGATTGCCTATCGCGCTTATTATCGTTGCAACATCTTCACAGTCAAAGCCCATCTGGTCAAGTATTCTAAAGGCCATGACCGCGCCGCTCTGCGCATGGTCTATATGATTTACCACATTGCCTATGTCGTGAAGATAGCCCGCTATGCGCGCAAGCTCCACCTGGTGGGCGGGATAAGCAAGCGCCTCTAAATAGTCGCCCGCCCGTTTTGAAACGAACTCCACATGGCCAAAGCTGTGCTCCGTAAAACCAAGCGCCGCGAGGGATTCGTCCGCCTTCATAATATAAGTACGCACCTGTTCAGAGCGCTTTATATCCTCAAAACCCGGCATATTATATGCACCTCCGTAATACTCCCGATATTCTATCACAGTAAACGCAGTCCATGCAATTACCGGCGTGAATATGATAAGAACGATTATCCGCAGCGTATACCGATATCCGGGCGCTGAATATTGCCCGCGCACATGGCAGGATGCGCTTTGAGCCCCTCGTCCGGCTTGACGCAACAGGCCGTTACGTTTATACTGAATCTATTAAATGGAATTTTCTGTTATGGTTGGGTATATTGTTATTTTACGCCATACAGACCGATATATTTTAGGAGAAAGCAATCAGCATGAAGATCAGGTCAATAACAGCCGCGCTGCTTGCCGTATTATGTTTTTTTACGCCCGCATTCGCCATCACAAAAGCCAATGCGGACGTTTTGTCTCCCGCCTTCACGAATGACGAGCTGCAATATATAAGCGAACATCCGGAGATCCGGGTTTGCGTCATAGCAGGCATAGCCCCGATCGCCTATTTCAAAAACGGTGAGATGTATGGCATCACGCGAGGCGTGCTGGATAAGATCCAGGAAAGAACCGGCTTCATCTTCAAATGCACCGAAAGCACGGGCACCGCGGCGGCAAAAGCGCTGGTACATAACGGCGACGTCGATCTTCTCGCCGCCATACCCAAGCAGTATATAGGCGACGATCTGGCCTCATATCCCGTGTCCAAACCATTTCTCGAATCCGAAACAGTGCTTTTCATTCGCAATGGCGTTGACGCCTCCGACCTGCCAAACAAGGTATTCGCCGCCGTCGCCGGAGGCAATTTGCCAGAGGGCGTAAATGCGGACAATGTTAAATATTATAACGGACGCGAAGAAACGCTGAACGCCATAGAAGCCGGAGACGCCGACTATTGCTATGCGAATGAATTTTCCATAGCTTATTACACCACGAAAAACGATTATAAAAACGTATTGACTATACCGCGCGGCGTAGAAGCCCGCGCATATATGTTCTTATACGCCAACACCGATGAAGAGTTTATTTCAATAATCAACAAAGCCCTTGACAGCATATCCTCCGCCGAGATGCAGCACATAATACTCGAGGGCAGCACTAATGTTGAGCGCAAGCTGAGCTTTTCGCTTGTTATGTATTCATACGGCACACAGATCACCGTGATCGCGCTGATAATCATTTTCCTCTTGATGTTTCTGATGATAATGGCGGTATATTCCAACCGGCAGAGCCAAAAACAGCTCCGCAGATATATGCTGCTTTCGGATATGTCGGACGAGTTTATTTATGAATACGACATTTCAAAGGACAGGCTTTCGCTCACCACAAAATGCAGCGAGCTGCTCGGCGCCCCGAATTCGATAAGCAATTACAAAAAGAACGGCGGTTCCGCGCTCATAATGTCGGACGGACTTGACATTATAGACGGAGAAACCAGAGAAGTCACGATAAAAGAAAGCGGAGACTTCCGCATGGTGAATTCCGTGGTTCTTGACGCGCATGGCAGGCCGGAATACATAATCGGGAAGCTTATAAACATAAGCGAAGAAAAGGAGAAGCTGCGCGAGCTGGCAATAAAAGCCGAAACCGACGGCCTCACAGGTCTTTATAACGCGGTGACCGCGCGAAGCCTTATGAAAAAGCGCCGCATGAACAGCGTTGCCCCCTCGGCCGCCTTATTCATCATCGATATAGATAATTTCAAGGTCATCAACGACCGCTTCGGCCATTACATGGGCGACCGCGCTTTGATCTGCCTGGCAACGGCGCTTCGCGAGGTATTTCGCGAAAACGACGTGATAGGCCGCGTTGGAGGAGACGAGTTCTGCGCTTATATGGACGGAAATATCACCGAAACTATCGTAAAAGAGAGATATGAGGCTTTGCGCCGCAAGCTAAAAAGCATACAAGAGAGCGGCGACTATCCAGCCATCACAGTCAGCGCCGGTATTTTGCTTGGCAATCATCCCAACATTTCCTTCAAGGAAGCATATGAAAAAGCCGATGGACTACTATCATAAAACAGGACACCCTCGGTACCAAGGTGATATAATCAAAA
>CAYPAH010000128.1:0-5782 GCA_964408655.1 uncultured Oscillospiraceae bacterium
CACCGAGCTCACCGTACCCGACGCCTTCAACGAATATGTCAAGGCATGGTTCGCCATTCGCCTTATCGCTAAAAAATGGGGGCTGGGCGCTCCCGACGGCTTTATGTTCAACATCAGCGTGGGCTACGATCTTGCCGGAATAAAGACCCCCAAGATGCAGAAATTTATCGACGGCATGAAGGACGCCTCCTCCTCGCCCATCTTTGAAGAGTGCATACAGGTTCTCTCCGAAATGTTCCCGGAGGACGCCGGTTTTATCAAGGCTACTCCCGCGCGCGTTGTGGACGGCGTGACCGTATCAACTCTGCACGGCTGCCCTCCCGACGAGATCGAGGCGATAGCCGGTTATCTTATCACCGATAAAAAGCTCAACACCTTCGTCAAGTGCAATCCCACCATACTCGGCTACGAATGGGCGCGCAAGCGCATGGACGACATGGGCTATGACTACGTTGAGTTCGACGACCACCACTTCAAAGAGGATCTTCAGTGGGAGGACGCCGTTCCCATGTTCACCCGTCTTAAAAAGCTCGCTGCCGATAACGGCCTTGAGTTCGGGCTGAAGCTTTCCAACACCTTCCCTGTGGACGTAGCCCACGGCGAACTGCCCAGCGAAGAAATGTATATGTCAGGCCGCGCGGAGTTCCCGCTGACCATCGAGATGGCGCGCCGTTTCTCCACGGAATTCAAGGGCGATCTTCGCATTTCATATTCCGGCGGCGCGGACGCCTTTAACGCCGAAAAGCTCTTTGACGCGGGCATTTGGCCTATCACCATGGCCACCACGATCCTAAAGCCCGGCGGTTACGGGCGCATGGTTCAGCTTGGCGAGCTTTTTGACGGCAAGGATTTCAAGCCCTTTGGCGGCGTAGATTATAAGGCTGTAGCCAAGATGAGCGAGGAGGTGCTTTCCGACAAGCATCACCGCAAGGCGGTAAAGCCCGCGCCCAAGCGCAAAATAGAAGAAAAAGTCCCCTTGATCGATTGCTATATGGCGCCTTGTAAAAACGGCTGCCCCATCGGACAGGATATCCCGGAATATATCGAGCTCTGCGGCAAGGGTCTCTTCCTTGACGCTTTGAAGCTGATAACCGAGAAGAATCCTCTGCCCTTCATCACCGGCACGATATGCGCGCATCACTGCATGGATAAGTGCACCAGAAACTTCTATGAGGAATCCGTTCATATCCGCGACACCAAGCTCGTTGCCGCAAACGGCGCTTACGACGAGCTGATCGCCACTATCGAGCCGCCCGAAAAGAGCGGCGCCAAGGTCGCCATTATCGGCGGAGGCCCCACCGGAATCGCAGCCGCGTTTTTCGCCGCGCGTCAGGGTATGGAGGTCACCGTGTTTGAAAAACAGGAAAAGCCCGGCGGCATAGTTCGAAACGTTATCCCCTCCTTCCGTATCGCGGATGAAGCCATAGATAAGGATATAGCTCTTGCCGAAAAGATGGGCGTAAGCTTTGTCACGGGCAAGCCCGCCCCCACGGCGGATGAGCTTAAAAAGCAGGGCTATGAATACATTCTGCTTGCCGTAGGCGCGGAAAAACACGGCGCGCTCGCAATAGAGGGCAATCAAATCAATGTTATCGACTTCCTCTACCGCTTTAAGAATGCGCCCGATACCCTTAAAATGGGCAAAAACGTCGCCGTAGTCGGCGGCGGCAACACCGCCATGGACGCTGCCCGCGCGGCAAAGCGCGTTCAGGGCGTAGAAAAGGTATCTATCGTCTACCGCCGCACCAAGAAATATATGCCCGCCGACGCCGAGGAGCTTGAAATGGCGCTTGAGGACGGAGTGGAGTTCGTAGAGCTGGTTTCGCCCGCCAAACAGGAAAATGGCAAGCTGATATGCAAAAAAATGGTGCTTGGCGAGCCCGACGCAAGCGGACGGCGCAGACCCGTTGAGACCGACGAGACCATCGAGGTCCCCGCGGATATCGTTATCGCCTCCGTCGGTGAAAAGCTCGATCCCGAGATATTCGCCGCCTATGGCGTGACGCTTGACGAAAAGGGACGCGCGCCCAAGCGCAGCGGCAATGTATTCGTCGCCGGCGACGCGCTTCGCGGCCCCGCCACCGTTGTTGAAGGCATAGCCGACGCCCGCGCCTTTGTGGACGCGATAGCGGGAGAATATAAGTTCGATATCCCCGCCGAGGCCGCCGTCTCCCGCAATGATGCGCTTGGCAAAAAGCTTTATCTTGCGCGACCGGGCAAATGCGAGGCCGAGCGCTGCCTCGCCTGCAACAGCGTTTGCGAATGCTGCGTTTCCGTCTGCCCCAACCGCTGCAATGTGGCGATAAGCGTTCCCGGCAAGGAAATGAAGCAGATACTGCATCTCGATTACATCTGCAACGAGTGCGGCAACTGCGCCTCGTTCTGCCCCTACGATAGCCGCCCTTACAAGGATAAATTCACCTACTTCCGCAATGAGGAAGACTTTAACGACAGCGAGAACAGCGGCTTTATGGTGATATGCGGCAAGTGTCCGATAGTTAAGCTGCGCCTTAACGGCGAGGTGAAGGAGCACGACCTTTCCGGCGCAAACGATCTCCCCAAGGATATCGAGTGCCTTATCCTCACCATCATCAAGGATTACGCCTACCTTCTCTAATATCATCTATCATCGGTCATCGCATAAATCCCGGGAAAGCGGAGCTCCGCTTTCCCGAAAATCTTCGGAGGAAGAAATATGTCAACATTTACAGTAAACGGCAAACATGTAAGAGTGGATAAAAACCAAAAGCTCATACGCTATCTGCGCGACGAGCTTCGCCTTACTTCCGTAAAGGACGGCTGCAGCGAAGGCGCCTGCGGCACCTGCACCATTCTTATCGACGGAAAAGCCACCAAATGCTGCGTTCAGCAAACGGACAGGATGGAAGGCAAAAACATCGTGACCGTAGAGGGTCTTTCACCCATTGAAAAAGAGGTATATAACTATGCCTTCGGCACGGCCGGCGCCGTACAGTGCGGCTTTTGCATACCCGGCATGGTCATGTGCGCAAAGGCTCTTCTCGACGTCAATCCCGATCCCGGCGAAGAAGAGATACGCTTTGCCATTCGCAACAACATTTGCCGCTGCACGGGTTATGTCAAGATCGTGCGCGCCATTCGCATCGCCGCTGAGGTGTTTAAAAGCGGAGTCGTTCCCGAAGCCGAAAGCAACTGGCGCATCGGCTCGCGGGTGCCGCGTCTTGACGTGGAGGAAAAGGTGCTTGGCTACGGAAAGTACCCCGACGATATCCTTATCGACGGCATGATCTACGGCAGCGCGCTTCGCACGGCTCATCCCCGCGCCCGCATACTTTCCGTCAATGCCGATGAAGCCCGCGCGCTCCCCGGAGTAGTTGGAGTTTACACAGCGGATGACATTCCCGGCAACCGCGTTGTGGGACATCTTAACAAGGATTGGGACGCCATTATCCCCGTTGGCGAGATCACCCGCTATCTTGGCGACCCCGTTTGCCTTGTGGCAGCCGAAACGCCCGAGATACTTGAAGAAGCCAAAAAGCTTGTCAAGGTGGAATACGAGGTGCTCACTCCCGTTCGCTCTCCAAAGGAAGCTATGGCCAAGGACGCTCCCCTGCTGCACGAAAAGGGCAATCTTTTGGCGCATAAGCACGTTTCGCGCGGAAACGCGGCGGAAGCCATCAAGAACAGTCCAAACGTTCTTCATGTGAATTTCCACACGCCATATACCGAACATGCGTTCCTCGAGCCTGAATGCGCCGTCGCCATGCCCTATGAAGACGGCGTGCTTATCTACAGCACCGACCAAGGCGTTTATGACACTCAGCAGGAGACCGCTGGTCTTCTCGGCCTGCCCAAAGAGAAGGTGCGCGTTGAAAACGCGCTTGTCGGCGGCGGCTTTGGTGGCAAAGAGGATGTAACGGTTCAGCACCATGCAGCGCTTATAGCCTATCTCGCGAAGCGTCCCGTAAAGGTGAAGCTGAGCCGCGCGGAGAGCATGATAATCCACCCGAAGCGCCATCCGATGGACATGGATTTCACTCTCGGCTGCGATAACGATGGTCTTATTCAGGGCATAAAGGCTGAGGTCATAGCGGACACCGGCGCTTACGCCTCGCTTGGCGGCCCCGTGCTCGAGCGCGCCTGCACCCACGCGGCAGGCCCCTATAATTATCAGAATTTTGAAATAGACGGTTACGCCTATTATACAAACAATCCTCCCGCGGGCGCTTTCCGCGGCTTTGGCGTTACGCAGACCTGTCTCGTCACCGAAACGCTGCTGAATATGATGGCCGATAAGCTCGGCATAAGCCATTGGGAGATACGCTACCGCAACGCCATCCGTCCCGGGCAAACGCTTCCAAACGGCCAGATAGTCGACGATTCGACGGGTCTGGTAGAAACGCTTGAAGCCGTGAAGGATATTTATGAGGGCAGTAAATATGCCGGCATAGCCTGCGCCATGAAAAACGCGGGCGTTGGCGTTGGCATACCCGACACCGGAAGGGTGCGCCTGCTCGTTAAAGACGGCAAGCTGCATATTCACAGCGGCGCGAGCTGCATAGGACAGGGGCTTGGCACCGTGCTCGTTCAGTTCGCCGTAGAGACCACCGGACTTTCAAGAGATAAAATAGTTTATGAGCGTTCAAACACCTTTGAATCTCCCGATTCAGGCACCACCAGCGGCTCACGCCAAACGCTTATAACCGGCGAAGCCTGCCGCCGCGCCTGCGAAAAGTTCAATGAAGCCCGCAAGGAAAGAACGTTTGAAGAGCTTGAAAGTATGGAATTCTACGCTGAATACCTCGCAAAGACAGATCCTCTCGGCGCGGACGTGCCCAATCCCGTGAGCCATGTGGCTTACGGCTATGCAACTCAGGTAACGGTACTTGATGAAGAGAGCGGGCTTGTTAAAAAGATAGTGGCCGCGCACGACGTTGGCAAGGCCATCAACCCGCTTTCCGTCGAAGGACAGATAGAAGGCGGCGTGGTCATGGGCGCGGGCTTTGCGCTCACCGAGGATTTCCCTCTGGTCGATTGCCGTCCCACGGCCAAATACGGCACGCTTGGACTTTTCCGCGCCAACAACGCGCCGATGGTCGAATCCATCGTTATCGAAAAGCCCGGGCTGAATGTCGCCTATGGCGCGATAGGCATAGGCGAGATAACGAGCATCCCCACCGCCCCCTCCATTCTCGACGCATATCACAGCTTTGACGGCGAATGGAGATATGAGCTTCCGCTCAAAAACACTCCCTACAGCAAAAAGAAATGATTTAAGGCTAAATCCTTGCCCTGCGCAAGACCCATTAAGATCGCATACAGCTTTCTTAATGGGTCTTGCTATATTCGGAAGGTATATGCTATACTTACTTTGTATCGGAGGACGTTTGGTTCAGCCGCGTCTTTCCAAAGGAGTTTAAAATGGATATTTCCACTGATATCGCCGCCGTTGCAAGCGAACTCAAATCCTATCAAACGCAGTCCGCCGCGTCTGTCGCAGTGATGAAAAAAACCATGGACGCACAGACGGATATAGCAATGCAGCTAGTCGATATGCTTTCTCTCAGCGTTGGCGCACAGCAGCCGCACGCGCTGGACGTCGAGGTGTGATGTATTTATATCAAAAATCTTCGGCGTGCCTCTTTTTGGCACGCCATTTTCATCGTTTGATCCCGCGTTTCCGGCGGAGCGCGGGCTTTTGTTTGTAAAAACCGCCAAAAAATGCTTTAAGGAGACAGAAAAGATGATAAAAGATCTGAACCGCTATATCGACCATACGCTTCTAAAGGCCAACGCTACCACC
>CAYPAH010000129.1:0-4277 GCA_964408655.1 uncultured Oscillospiraceae bacterium
AAAAAGCAAAAGGCCGTTTTTGAAACGGCCTTTTCTTTTTTTTTGCAAAGCTCAAGCGGGCTTTTTGCTTTATTGGTTTTCGTCCGAACGCATCAGGCTTGAGAGCAAAGCGCGAAGCTGCTCCGTGTCGATAGGCTTTCCCATGTGCGCGTTCATGCCGGCGGCAAGGCAGTTCTCCACGTCTGAATCGTAGGCGTTTGCCGTCATGGCGATTATGGGCACTGTTTCAGCGTCGGATCTGTCAAGCTTTCGAATGGCCATAGCCGCCTCCAAGCCGTCCATTTCCGGCATCATTATATCCGTCAATATCGCGTCGTAATCGCCGGGGCGCGAGGCGGCGAATTTGTCAACGCCGATCCTTCCGTTGTCGGCGGTGTCAACGGACACCCCCCATTTTTCAAGCAGGCGGCGTGCCACCATAACGTTGACCTTGTTGTCTTCGCAGAGCAAGATGTGCTTTCCTTCAAGTCTTATGCCCTCGCGCTCGGGTGCTGAGACGGCTTCTTCACTGCAAAGCTCAGTTTCAAGATGCACGGTAAAGGCAGTGCCTTCGCCCTGCTCGCTCTCTACAGAGATCTCTCCGTTCATAAGATTTATCAGGCTGTGAACTATCGCCAGACCTAAGCCGCTGCCTGTCGTGGCCGTTTGGTGCTGCTCCTGCGAGAATGATTCGAACATCCGCTTTTGAAAATCGCCGCTCATGCCTATGCCGTTATCGCGAACGGTAAGATCAAGCGCGACGCGGTTTCTGCCAAGCTCTGTCCGCTTCCAGCACAGCTCGACAAGCCCGCCCTCCGGCGTATATTTCACGGCGTTAGAGAGAAGATTGAAAATTATCTGATTGAAGCGCAGGCGGTCAAGCAAAATAGGCGGAAGATCGTCCGGCTCCGACATGCGCAGCTCAAGTCCCTTGTCCATGCAAAGCGGTTCTACCACGGCCTCGACATATCTGTACAGATCCTCGCAGGAATAAGGCTCAAGATGCAGCTCGACCTTGCCGCTTTCCACCTTGCTAAGATCGAGTATGTCGTTTACAAGGCCGCTCAAAAACTGGCCGGAAAGCTTTACCTTGTCTAGATATTCCTGCACACGCTGCTGATCCGGCTCGTCCTTTGCCAGCATGGTGAGCCCTATTATTCCGTTGAGCGGCGTTCGTATATCGTGGCTCATTCGCGAAAGGAAATCGGACTTGGCTTCGCTGGCCTCTTTTTCGCGCTGCACGCTCATGCGCAGGCGGTTGTTCATGTGCTGCAGCCATGCAAGATCCAATATCAGCATTATAAGAAAGGCTGCCGAGGCGTAGATGGCGTAGTTTATGCTGACGACCGGATTTCTGAACGAGGAGAGAGGGACGCAGGTGACGCAGTACCAGTTATTGGTAGTCATTTTCTCATAGCGGAACACGCAGTCCCGTCCTGAGGCGTCTTTAAAATACAGCTCTCCGCTGCCTCTACTTAAAACTTGGTTTTCTATTTCTTTGCGTTCATCCAGACTCAGATCGTTATAAACATAAAGATATTGAAAGAAATTGGCGGATTTAAAATCCTTGCTGCTCACGATATAATTGCCGTCGGCGTCGATAAGCACGGTCGACTGGCCTTCAAAATCGTTTTGGCTGTTGAAGGTGGCTAGCACATCGCTTGATTCCGTGGCAAGAAGAAGGGTATAGGTCTTTGCCTTGCCGTCTTCATCCTTTAATGAAAGATGGCGATAAACGGCGAAATATTTCAGCGCGGTGTTGCCGTCGGTGAATTCGGGGGCGAAGCATATGTCGTTATAAGCGTCGTCGTTAATGTCGTCAAAAGCCTTTTGCAGCTCGCTGTATGCGCCTTTTTGATAAGAAAGGGGGATATAGGCGCCGCTTTCATCGCGCCTTGCAAGATAGCCCTTATAGTTGCCGCCTATCAGCTCAAACTGGCGATCCTCGCTGGAATTCGACTGCTCTATCATGGAAAGCGCTTCGTCATGGCTCATTTCGTGATATTCGGCAAACTGAACAAGATCTTCCAGCTTGATGTTCCAGCTTTCTATAAGCGCTGTCGCATTCATTGCCGAAGACTGGTTCATGTTTGCTATGTTCCCAAGATTTTCCTCTCTTAGCCGTTCCTGATATACGGCGGCGTATCGTCCATAAGAGAGAGCCGCAAAGGCAAGCAGTATAATGTTTAGGATAAGGACGATGGGCGAAAAAAAGCGCCTTTGCTCGAAGGGATTGATCCGGGAGCTGTCCGCTGCTTGTTTCATTGCTCCTTAATGCTGTCCTCCAATATAGTCATATAGTGTTCAAAAGGATAAAGCGACCATGTGCCGTCTCCGTTATCCTTCATGTACTTTGGATTGTTAGCCTTGGAGATATCCGTCATGCTTGACTGAAGCATTTCATAAAATCCGTAATCGAAGGTGACCTGCCCGAGCTGAGAGATATGATCGTCCGGCACGTCAAAGCGCTCTGTGATGTATGAAAGAGCCTCTTTCGTGTTGGGGATGATATTGAAGGCCTCGGCAAAGGCTTTGTTGTTTTCGGGCTCAAAGAGAAAATCGAGGAACTTTATGCTCCATTCCACATTGGGCGAATCCTTGCTGACGGCAATGCCGTGCGCGGGCGACATATATGCGTAGCCGCCGTCTTCGCTTACGGGCGCCATTATGAAGACGTATTCGATAGCGCTGTGGTAATCGTCTTTGGTCTTATCCATGACCCCCTGTCTGGACATAGTGGAGGGCATAAAGGCGATTTGGCCAAGGTCGTCGGTCTTCTCCCATTCGTCGTCGTTTTTGTTGATGTTGAGAAAATAGCGGGCATAATCTTCGTCCGCGGTGTCGTTAAAAAGATTAAGCTCGGTCTGCGCCCGCTTATAATCGTAATAGTCATTCTCTACAAGAGTATAAAGAAATTCCAAGGGCTCGCGAAATATCCCGCTCATGGCGACGTCGCGCGAGTTTACCGTTTCGTAGGCGGCCTTCGGGTCGTCTGCGTTGACGATGGTGTTGCATATCCACGGGTATATCAAAAGCTGCGCAAAGCTGCCCGGATTGCCGTGAAAGGGGATATAACCGTTATCCTTGAGCGTTTGGCAGGCGGAAAGCAGCGAGGCTTGGTCGGTGGGCACGGAAAGAGAAAGGCTCGAAAGCAGGGTGGTGTTCACATATAATCCGCGCATCTCGGCGCCAAGGCGAATGGAGTAAAGCTTTTTTTGCTCCGCGTTATCCTCGCGGAAGCTGAAATTTTCTATAAGTCCGTCAAAGGTGTTGGAAAGATCAAGGGAATCGCAGCTTTTCAGATCCAGCGCATATGGCAGCATTTCAGAGTCCGCCTGAATATTGGTGCTGAAAAAGAGATCTACGGGCGAATCCCCGTTCATTCTTTTTTCAAGCGAGGGATAATAGTCCTGCAAATATTCATATACGATAGTGCAGTTAGGATACTCGGAGTTAAAGGCGCTTGCAGCCACATCCAGCGCGCGGCAATCCGGCCAGCTTCCTGCAATGGTCAGCACCACATCCTCCTCCTGAGTGTCCGCTTCAAGCGGCGCGGCGGCGGGAGCTTCCGTTTTTGTGCAGCCCGTTAAAAGCGTGGCTAAGAGAAGCAGGGCAAGCGAGAGCGCAATGCATCCTTTACTCATGGTCGTATTCTCCTCTTTTTAAAAATCAAGTATACTGTACGCCTCTAAAGAACGGCGAGAGCTTAAAACCAGCCTGTTTTCATATCGTATTAAATAAAGCTATTGTTAAATTATATAGATATGTAAATATTATACTATAAACAAAGTGATACGTGAATAGCCCATTTAGCATTTTGGATAAAGCGAGCTTGAAATTTGTCGATAGTTCTTGTTTCCTGACCGCGCTTATTAGAGTATAATATATTTAATCTACAAAAGGAGGGAAAATTTATGTACCGAGATGGAGCATTTGACGCATTTGCGGACGAAAAATGTCCGGCGCTGAAAAACATGCCCGAGGCGCGCTATATTTTTGACTGTATCTTATCTGATGATGCGGTCATAAACGCGATGATAGAAGCCACAAAAGAGGGGGAGCCGGCGCTGTCTGCATGTATTCACAGAATAGAGAGCTTTATAAACACGGTCAAAGCGCCGCAATTCGGCCTGGATGCGGACAACAAGAAATTCGATAAGAACAGGCAGTTTCTTGGAAAGATGGTCGCCAACATAATGCGCGAATACGGCTATGTAAGTGACGAGGAAAAACCTGTGCGTCAAGAAACCTCCACCATAAACACTGCTATGAGATATAAATTCGATCCGGCGAGCCGC
>CAYPAH010000129.1:4287-5682 GCA_964408655.1 uncultured Oscillospiraceae bacterium
GTGAGCATCACTGTTCCCTGCAAATAAAAAGCTGTATGAGCGCTAATGTGCCGTACTGATCGCGGCAATGCTTATGAGAAGATCAAAGCAGGCTCTTTTCGGAGCCTGCTTTTTCATATCTGCGATATTGCGTTTTATGCGGCTTTTTTTGCGGGAAGCTCCTTCACCGTGCCGTCGGGATAGATCAGCACATCAAAGAGATCGGCCGCTTCCATAAGGGAGCTTTCCGTGCCGGAGCTGGAGCGTACGCCGCTTTGAATAAGCGCGTCCCATGCCTTCGCCGAGGCTGCGACGTCCTCCGCCGTGGTGGCTTTGGCGTCCTTCATCCATTGCAGGCGCATTTCCTCCGTGCAGCCGAAGAGCTTATACTTCATTGCGTTCATAGCGCCGCTGAGAAGTCCTTCGGGGCTGGAAAGAGAGCTGTAGCTGCCGATGATGTAGCTGTCCACATCCTCCTGCGTCAGTTCCGCCGTGCGAAGATATTCGGGCAGAGTCGCGAATATCTCAAAGCTGCCTTCAAGATTGGGGTCCCGATAGGTATACATGGCTGAGGCGAAGCGGTTCAGCAGGGAATAAGCGCCGTACGCGCCAAGCGCGTTTCTAAGCTGCGGCAGCATAAAGCTGTCGTCGATCAGCGAGCTGGCGACATTGTCTTTTCCGCTGTATTCGCCATATGGCGCAAAGAGCACGTTCATATGAACGGTGGAGTTGTTGACTATGCCCTCGCTCCTTTTGGGAATGATAAGGGACGAATAATCCACCTTTTCGCGCGTTTCAGCCGGCATATCGGCGAAAATAATGTTCTTTATTTCCTGCTCATAAGCGCTGATGGCGTCCTTGCTGCCAGCACAGAGCACGGTGGCGCCCGTCTTGTTGAGCAGCAGCGCCATGGCGGCTTCAAGTCTTGCCGTGAGCGCTTCGGGGTCGGAATCCGCAAGCTCGATAAGCTCCAGCTCATGCGCATAGAGATCATAGTTCCGGATATATTCCGAATATGCATAGCTTTCGTCCAGCATAGCCGCGCAGCGGTTGACCTGCACGTTCAGCACATCGTTATCGATCGTGTTGAGGAAATTCGAGCTCCAACGGGTCAAAAGATTTTTGATGGTCGTCGTGTCGGAAAAGTCCGTTTCGGTGAGCAGCTCATTTAACAATCCCGTCGAGGCTTTTGCGTCCTCGCCAAGTCCCAGCCACGATATGGCGGCCGCGTAATGATCGCCTGTGCCGTCATAGCTCTCGCTGGCGCTCAGCGAAGCCGAAAAGCCGCCAAGATAGCGCGTGATAAGGGTGGAAAGCTCTTCCTTGCTGTGGCTCTTTGTGCTCAGCTCGCCAAGCAGGTTAAGGCAAAGCTGCGCGTCGCGAAGATTCTCTATGGGGATAGTGCCGCTATCAAGC
>CAYPAH010000130.1:0-5676 GCA_964408655.1 uncultured Oscillospiraceae bacterium
TGGGACACGAGCCGCTTTGACGCGGACTCACGCTGTTCGGCGATATATTCGCCTATTTTTATAAGCGTTTCACAGAGGAAGGCGCTCAACTCGTTTTCGTCCAAGCTGCTGGGCAGAAAATCGCGCATTTTTTCAAGCTGCGTAACGACGTTTGGCTCTTGATATAACTCATAACGCCTTACTATTTGCAAAATGGTGTTGTAAAAGGTGTCGGAAAGATATGCGGTCTTCTCCCAAAGGCTCATATCCTCGCTGCGAAGGGGGACGAGAAGAGTTTCCACCATGCGCTTTATCTGCTCGTCCGAGCCGAATTTCACCACGCTTAAAATATGCTGCCCGTCGGAATGCTCAGAGGCTTCCTGTATTTGCGAAAACTGCTCCATGTCGAGTATGTATATAGCCTTTCCGTTGCCGGCTATCTGCCTGTATTCGAGAGCGGTCTTCGCTTGAAGATAAGCGTCGTGTATCTCTTCGAGATTGCTTACGCTGCGGCTTACGCCCGCGCTTAAAACAAGGCCGAATATGCGCCGGCAATAGGCGCAGGTCTCGTTGACGGCCTGCATAAGCCGCGTTATGCAGTTTTCCTCTGACCATGCCGTGATAACGATAACGGAAGATGAGCCGACGATGGTAGCGAAGGCGCATTTGCCCTCAAGCTGATCCTCTATCGTGCGCTTTACCGAAAAGGGTATAAACTCGCGCGCAAAGGGCAGGCTTTGATCCGAAGAGAGCGTTACATCGAAAACGGTGACTATCTTGTTTTCGGCCTCGCTTATATGCAGATCGTGCAGGCGAAGCTGCTCGGCTATCTCCTCGGGGCGGATCGCTCCCCAAAGCAGCTCGCTCAAAAACCTTTCACGCATCAGCGGCAGGCTTTTATTATATGAAGCGGTGAGCGCCTCTATGCTCCTGCGCTCGGCTATTTCGGCGTCGAGGGAATCCTTTACGCGGGAAAGTATGCGAGTAAGCTCTTCAACATTAACGGGCTTTAGCACATATTCGACCACGTTGAGCCTTATCGCCTCTTTTGCATATTCGAACTCGTCAAAGCCGGAAAAAAGAATGAGCTTTAGCGAAGGGTGGCTGCGCATAAGCTCGGCGCTCATGGCGAGGCCGTCAAGATACGGCATTTTTATATCGGTAAGCAAAACGTCTATGTCCAGATTTTCAGCCTTGTCAAGCCCATCCTGGCCGTTTTCCGCCTCGGCAACGACCTCGAAGCCAAGCTTCTCCCAATCCATATGAGAGACGATGCCCTCGCGAACCTCGGCCTCGTCGTCAACGATCATTATCTTATAACGTTCCATGCCTTATTATCTCCGAAAACACAATATATATTGGAAAGCTTGATTAAAAGAAGAAGCGTAAAATCACATCTATATAATAACATCAAGTCCGCCGTGAAGCAACCGCGCGGGATCGAGGCGGCGGCAGCGAAAGAAGAAAATCATAGTTTTTCTTGCCCCCGGGCGTGTTTTGCAGTAAAATGGCATTCGTAATATTATTGCAGAAAAGAAACGGACAGCGAGGTAGATTATGGCAGTGCAGGCACCTAAGGGGACAAAAGACGTAAGGCCGGATGAAAGCTATAAATGGCATTATGTCGAAGATCTGGCGCGCGAGATATGCGAAAGCTATGGCTTTAACGAGGTTCGTACCCCGGTAATAGAGCATACTGAGCTTTTTCTTCGCGGCATAGGCGACACGACTGACGTTGTGCAAAAAGAAATGTACACCTTTCTTGATAAAGGCGAACGTTCTATCACATTAAAGCCGGAGGGGACGGCTGGCGTCGGCCGCATGTTTATGGAGCAGGGACTTTTCAACGAGGCTCAGCCCACAAAGATGTATTATCTTTACTGCCCTGTTTTCCGCTATGAAAAGCCGCAGGCCGGGCGCTTGCGCGAGCATCATCAGTTCGGCATAGAGGTTTACGGCGCACCAAGAGCCAGCGCCGACGCGGAGTGCATAGCTCTCGCCTTTGATATGCTCACCCGTCTGGGCGTCGAGGGGCTTTCGGTGAATATAAACAGCATCGGCTGTCCCGAGTGCCGCCCCAAATATAATCAAAAGCTGAAGGAATATCTAAGCGCGAATTACGACGGACTTTGCGAGACATGTAAGACCCGCTTTGAAAAAAATCCGCTTCGCATACTCGATTGCAAAGAAGAAAAATGCAAAGAGATATGCAAAAACGCGCCTATGATGATAGATTGCATCTGCGAGGACTGTTCTTCGCACTTTGAAGAGCTCAAGGGCTGTCTCGATGCGCTTCAAATACCCTATAAGGTGGATCCCATGATAGTGCGCGGCCTCGATTATTATACCAAGACGGTGTTTGAAATAATCGCGGATTCCGAGGGCTTTAAGGGAACTGTGTGCGGCGGCGGCCGCTATGACGGACTTTTAGAGCAGCTTGGCGGCGTTAAAATGCCCGGCGTAGGCTTTGGCATGGGCATGGAGCGGCTGCTTCTCGTGGTTGAAAGCTTCAAGCCTATCCCGCAGCCGGAACCGGCGGCGGTGTATATCGCGCCAATGGGCGCCGCAGCGCGCCTTAGTGGCTTTAAGCTTGCTGAAGAGCTTCGAAAATCCGGCGTAAAGACCGAGTTCGACCATGTTGGCCGCAGCTTCAAGGCGCAGTTTAAATATGCCGATAAGCTTCACGCGAAAATGGTGGTTATAATCGGCGATGATGAGCTTGCGCAGGGCGTAGTCAACTTAAAGGATATGACGGACGGAACACAAACGCAGATACCGGCAGGCGAGCTTTGTGAAACTGTAATGCGAAAACTTAATTTGAAATAAGGGGTGGAAGGAAAATGGCAGAATTTCTTGGCGGCTGGAAGCGCAGCCATTATTGCGCGGAGCCTTCGGAGAACGAAATAGGCAAAGAGCTTACGCTTATGGGCTGGGCTGGCGCATGGCGCAATCTCGGTTCGCTCATCTTTATTGGCCTGCGCGACCGCACGGGCGTGATGCAGGTGGTGTTCAACGAGGCTGATCTGCCTAAGGAGACCTTTGAAAAGGCCGAGACTATCCGAAGCGAATATGTCATAGCGGTCAAGGGAACTTTGGCGCGGCGCAGCGGGGACATGATAAACAAAAACATGAAAACGGGCGAATTTGAGCTGCTTGCGAAAGAGCTTAAGATCCTTTCCGTTTCGCAGACCCCGCCCTTCTATATTCAGGACGATGTGGACACGCAGGAGCAGCTTCGCCTGAAATACAGATATCTTGATCTTCGCCGTCCCGTGATGCAGCAGCGCCTTAAAATGCGCCATGAGATAGCGAAGGTGACCCGCGATTATTTTGCCGAAGAGGGATTTCTTGAGGTGGAGACCCCTATTCTGCAAAAATCTACTCCCGAGGGCGCCAGGGACTATCTCGTGCCAAGCCGCGTAAAGTCCGGCACCTTTTACGCTCTTCCCCAGAGCCCGCAGCTTTTCAAGCAGCTTTTGATGCTTTCGGGCTGCGACCGTTATATGCAGATAGCACGCTGCTTCCGCGACGAGGATCTTCGCGCGGACAGGCAGCCGGAATTTACGCAGATAGACCTTGAGATGTCCTTTGTGGATGTTGACGATGTTATAGCCGTGAACGAAGGCTTTTTGAAGAGGCTCTTCAAAGAAGTCCTGAATGTGGAGATAAAAACGCCTATACAGCGCATGAAGTGGATAGACGCTATGAACCGCTACGGCTCGGACAAGCCCGACACCAGATTCGGCATGGAGCTTGTGGATATAAGCGAGATCGTCAAGGACTGCGGCTTCGGCGTTTTCACCGGCGCGATAGAGGGCGGCGGCAGCGTAAGGTGCATCAACGTTAAGGGCGGTTCGGATAAGTTTCCCAGAAAAAAGATCGACGAGCTGGGCGAATTCGTCAAGACCTACCGCGCCAAGGGACTTGCGTGGATGAATATGAAAGAAGAGGGAGTGCAATGCTCTTTCGCAAAGTTCCTTTCGGAAGACCAGCTTGCGGATATAATCAAAAAAGCGGAGGCCGAAACGGGAGATCTGCTCTTCTTTGTTGCGGATAAGAACGACGTGGTGTGGGCTTCTCTGGGCGCTTTGCGCTTAGAGCTTGCAAAACGGCTTGAGCTGCTCGATCCCGATCGGTATAATTTCCTCTGGATCGTGGAGTTCCCGCAGTTTGAGTGGAGCGAAGAGGAAAATCGCTTTATGGCGATGCACCATCCCTTCACCTGTCCTATGGATGAGGATGCGGAATATCTCTTGAGCGATCCGGGTCGTGTGCGCGCCAAGGCTTACGATATCGTGCTAAACGGCAACGAGATCGGCGGCGGCTCTATCCGCATACATTCGGCCGAGCTTCAGGAGCGGATGTTCGAAGCTCTGGGATTTACACAGGAGCAGGCATGGGAGCGCTTCGGCTTCCTTATGAACGCCTTCAAATTCGGCCCCCCGCCGCACGGCGGACTTGCCTACGGCCTTGACAGGCTTGCAATGCTCATGTGCGGCGCGCAGTCCATCCGCGACGTTATCGCCTTCCCCAAAGTGCAAACGGCAAGCTGCCTTATGAGCAACGCGCCGGACGTGGTGGACGCAAAGCAGCTTGAAGAGCTGCATATCCGCCTTGCCGACGATGCGCAGGCTATAGAAGAAAGCAAGTAAAAAAATAAAAGAATGCCTAAATCTTGCGCGGCGGTTGAAAAACCTCCGCGCAATGTTTATAATATAAAAGTATACATTTAGTGCTCACTTCTACTATAACAAAATCAATGCGGAGGAAAAGGTAAATGATTCAATTCGATCTCATACGGAAAACCGATCCCGCCATAGCCGATGCTATGGAAAAGGAATTGCAGAGACAGCGTACCAACATCGAGCTGATCGCATCCGAGAACTTCGTTTCAGAGGCCGTCATGGCGGCTATGGGCAGCCATCTCACCAATAAATATGCGGAGGGCTATCCCGGCAAGCGTTATTACGGCGGCTGCGAATGTGTGGACATAGTTGAAAATATCGCGCGCGACCGTGCCTGCGAGCTCTTTGGCGCGGATCATGCAAACGTGCAGCCGCATTCCGGCGCGCAGGCGAACCTTGCCGTTTACTTCGCTTTACTCAATCACGGCGACACAATAATGGGCATGAATCTTTCACACGGCGGACATTTGACACACGGCAGCCCCGTCAACATGTCCGGCAAATACTATAATTTCGTAGCTTACGGCGTCAGCCCCGAGACCGAGATGATAGATTATGACGAGCTTCGCAGGACGGCGCTTGAGTGCAAGCCCAAGATGATCGTCGCCGGAGCGAGCGCATATCCCCGCGCTATAGATTTTGCCAAATTCCGCGAAATAGCCGATGAAGTGGGCGCGCTTCTTATGGTGGATATGGCGCATATCGCCGGCCTTATCGCGGCGGGACTGCATATGAACCCCGTGCCTTATGCCGACGTTGTCACCACCACCACCCACAAGACGCTCAGAGGCCCGCGCGGAGGGCTTATCCTCTGCAAGGCCGAGCACGCCGCCGCGATAGACAAGGCGATATTCCCCGGCACGCAGGGCGGGCCGCTCATGCACATTATCGCCGCGAAGGCGGTCTGCTTCGGCGAGGCGATGCTCCCCGAGTTTACCGAATATCAGCGTCGCGTGCTCGCCAACAACAAGGCGATGGCCGACGAGCTGCTCTGCGAGGGCTTTGACCTCGT
>CAYPAH010000131.1:0-5674 GCA_964408655.1 uncultured Oscillospiraceae bacterium
AGGTGAGTCGAGATGAGAACGCTCGAATGCGCCTCGTAATTGCCGATGATAGTGTTTATTATATAGTCGCGGGCGGCGGGATCCACTCCGCCGATAGGCTCGTCAAGCAGATAAAGCCTGGCGCGGCGCGACATCACGAGCACGAGCTGAACCTTTTCACGGCTGCCCTTTGAAAGCGTCTGCATACGCGCGTTCATTGGAACGGAGAGCGCGGAGAGCATTTCTTCGGCGCGGGCGCGGTCAAAATCCGCGTAAAAGTCCGCAAAATAGTCGAGGCATTCGCTCGTTTTCATGTTTGGCGTAAAATAAGTGCGTTCGGGCAGATAAGACACCACAGCCTTCGTTTCCGTCCCCACCCGCTTTTCATCAACGAGCACCACGCCGGAATCCTCTTTCAAAAGCCCCGCGAGTATCTTGATGAGCGTCGTTTTTCCGCTGCCGTTAGGCCCCAGAAGACCCACGATCTTTCCTTCGGGCAGGGTGAAGCTCACATCCTTGAGCGCCTGCACCGGCTTAAAGTTTTTGCACACTCTGTCGCAATTTACTATAGTAGCCATTTTACTCCCCCTTGTTCTCCTTCTCCTCAAGGAATGCAAGCGCCGCCTTACGGTCGTAGCCGAGCGCCTCCATGCTCATAAGGAAAATTTTCGCTACCTCCGCCGCCTTATTATCCCTGGCCATTTTGATAACCCCCTTGTCCTCGGTAACAAATCTGCCGCTGTTTCGCTGCGTAACGACCAGACCCATATCCTCCAGCTCGGCCATAGCGCGCTGCATGGTGTTAGGGTTCACGGCCGCCGTAACGGACAGCTCGCGCACACTTTGCAGCCGCTCTCCGCAGGCATAGCGCCCGCTTACAATATCCATCAGTATATGATCGATTATCTGCTGATAAATCGGCTGCTGCGATGAAAATTTCCAAGCCATACCTTTCTTCCTTTCCGTTCATATGCGTTCTTCGGCTCGCGCGTGCCGAAGGGTCAAAAACGCGATGTAATGTGTCAGTGTGCTAATGACCTAGTACACTATAACAATGACACATCTTCCTGTCAATAGCTTTTTTGGAATTTTTGTGTATAATTAAATAATTATTCACGAACAGGCAAAAGAAAGAAGGCTTTTTGCTTTGAGAAACATACTTCTGCTGGGACTTGTCAGCTTTTTCTCGGACGTCAGCACGGAAATGGTCTATCCTCTCATCCCGCTCTATCTAAGCTCCGTCTTTGGCGCCACGCCCGCGCTGGTCGGGCTGATAGAGGGAATAGCGGAGAGCACCGCCGGACTTTTGAAGGTATTCAGCGGTTATTTCACGGATAAATACGATAAAAAGAAGCCCGTCGCCTTTTTAGGCTATGCCACGGGGCTCGTATATAAGCTTGCCCTGCTTTTTGCCTCATCGTGGTTCGGCGTGCTTTGCGCCAAGGTGTTCGACCGCATAGGCAAGGGCGTGCGCACGGCTCCGCGCGATGTTCTGGTGAGCGAGAGCGCCGAAGCGGGCGGACTGGGAAAAGCCTTCGGCATACACAAGGCGCTGGATATGGCCGGCTCGGCGCTGGGCATATTCATAGCTTATCTGCTGCTTGCGAACATGCGGGAAGGGGCAACGGATTATAAAAAGTTCTTTCTTCTTTCTTCCATTCCGGCGCTGCTCGGGCTTATCGCCCTTCTCTTCGTGAAGGAAACGCGCCGCGGCGCTACGGTTCTGAAAAAAGAAAAACGCGAAGGCCTGCTTTCAGGCTTTCGCGCTCTTGATCCCGATTTAAAGCTATATCTGCTCGTGGCTTTTATCTTCACCCTCGGCAACTCTTCAAACAGCTTTCTGCTTTTAAGGGCAAAAAGCCTCGGCTATAGCGACATGAACGTAGTCTTGCTTTATCTTCTCTATAATCTCACGGCGGCGCTGCTTTCCGTTCCTCTTGGCAGGCTTTCGGATAAGCTTGGCCGCAAAAGGCTGCTTGTGGCGGGCTATATCGTGTTTTCCATCGTTTATCTCGGCTTCGGCTTCGCAAAAAGCGGAAGCTCGCTGCCCTATATCTTTGCGCTTTACGGCTTTTATACCGCCGCCACCGCAGGAACCGAACGTGCGCTGATCGCGGAGGTGGCTCCGCCCGAGCTAAAGGGCACCATGCTGGGACTTCACGCTTCGATAGTCAGCCTTGCCCTGCTGCCCGCAAGCATAATCGCCGGACTTTTATGGGACGCGGCAGGAGCCTTCGCTCCCTTCGCGCTTGGCTCGGCGCTCTCGCTCGCAGCGGCCGTTCTGCTTATTTTTTTGCTGAACAAGAAGCCGAAGCCCAATACTTGATGGTTTCATAAAGCGCCTCGGGATAGCCGCGAAACACTAAGCCGCCGCCAAAGCCCACATAAAGCGCCGCCTCAACGTTGACGGGCGAATCATCAACAAAAAAGCAATCCTCTTTTTCAAGGCCGAAGTGCTTCAGAAAAGCTCTGAATATCTCTGGATCGGGCTTTAAAAGCTGCCAGTCGCAAGAAATGAACTCGCCGTCAAAAAGATCTATCGCCGGAAGCTGAGCTCTGAATTGATAATAGCTCTTCGGCGCGTTTGAAAGGATGTAAAGCCCGTAGCCCTCGTCCTTCAAGCGTTTGATAAGTCCGCTCATGCCGAATATCGCTTCGCGATCCTTGAACCAGCCCAGCGCAAAGCTTTCGCCTATCCCGCCAAGCGCCTCGGGCAGCGTTTCCCTTATGCGCCTCGCGCCCTCTTCAACGCTGATTATCCCTCTGTCCATCTGCGCCCATGTCACGCTGCCGAAAACCTTCTCCACAAGCTCCCGGCGCTGCCCGTCCCCGCTTATCGCCTGCTCGCAAAAGGCACCCGGATCGAATTTCAGCAACACTCCGCCCACGTCAAATACGATGTTTTTCTTCATGTCTTAGCTTCCTCTTTCGTTTTTCGCAATTCCAAAATAGTATAGCGGCTCTCCGTTTTGTTTGCAATATGTTGCGCAGTTCTTACAAGGGTCGCGATTTTGCCGAATTTTATCATTATTTGTCAGTGTATTTCTTGCAATAATAATAGAAATGGGGTAGAATGAAATAAATATATATTTCATCATCGGCTTTTGTTTTGCCGCGTCACCGTTTTTTAAAATGGCATTTTCGTTTTTCATAAAGATTTCACATAGCAGTTTAGGAGGGTTTTCATGGAAAAAATCAAAAAGAAGAAGAGCATACGCCAAACGGTGAATGCGCCCATCGTAGCATTCGTGCTCGTTATCTCCATTCTCTTTGGCGGCGTCGGCGCGTATTTCAATTTGCGCACGGCGGAGGACGTTCTTCAAAAAAATCTCGAGATCACCGCTCTTATCGCCGCTGCGGACGTGGCGAACGAAATAAAAATAATACAAAACGTGGCGGTGGCGGCCGGATGCGATTCCATCCTTGCCAACCCCGCCATTTCTGTGCAGCGCAAAGAGCAAAGGATAGCCGATCTCGCGGAGCAATACGGCTTTGTGCGCGGCAATCTGCTTGACGCGAAGGGCGACAGCTATTTCGATGAAAACAATTATGCCGAGCGCGATTATTTCAAGGCTGCCATGGGCGGCAAGGAATACATCAGCTCTCCCACGATAAGCAAGGTCACGGGCAAGGTCACCTTCCTTGTGGCCGCCCCTCTTTGGGAAAGCGGAGATAGATCCACCGGCAAAATTATCGGCGTAGTCTATTTCGTGCCTACCGAGACCTTCCTTAACGACATAGTTTCCGAAATACAGGTCGGCGAGAACGGCTATTGCTACATAATCAACAAGACCGGCACCTCCGTAGCGGACGTCAACGCCGAAAATGTCGGCGTAACGAACCATATTGGCCTCGCCTCTACCGACGAAAGCTATAAGGCGATCGCCGAGATAGAAATGAAGATGATAGCCCGCGAAACGGGCTACGGTTCTTATAAAAACGGCACGGCTCCGATGCGCGTGGCCTACACCACCATCGCCAATACCGACGGCTGGAGCATCGGCGTAGTCGCCATGGAAAACGACTTTCTTGACGGATTTTACAAAACGCTCTCCTTCACTCTCGTTATCATGGTCATAGCGATACTCGGAGCGGCCTTCATTTCATACCGTCTGAACCGCTATGTGTGCAAGCCCATCAACGCCGTGTGCGGACGCCTGACCACCCTTGCCGAGGGAGATCTGAGCTCGCCCATGCCCGAGATAGAAATGCACTCGAGCGAGCTGACCTCGCTCAACAGCAGCACAAGCTCAATACTCAGCAGCCTTTCCGGCATAGTTTCGGATAACAGCGCGGTACTCTCAAAGATGGCCGACGGCGACTTCACCGCCGCGCCGCAAACCGAATATCTTGGCGATTTTGCCCCCATCGAAACGGCAATGGGCGCTATCGTACGCGAGCTTCAGGGCGTTATCCGCCAGATCAGCGAAACCGCGGATCTCGTGTCGAGCAACGCCGACCAAAGCGCGGCCAACGCCTCCAACCTCTCGGAGGGCTCTCTTGAGCAGGCCGCCGCCGTTGAAGAGCTATCCGCCACGATAGAAGACATTTCAACTCAGATAAGATCCACCGCCGAAAATGTCGGCAAGGCCAGCGAAATGACGGAAAGTATGCTTGACGAGCTCAAGCGCAGCAACGAAAAGATGCAGTCCCTGAACGAAGCCATGAAGGAGATCGACGCCCGCAGCGAAAAGGTCAGCAAGATAATCAAGACCATCGAGGACATCGCTTTCCAGACCAATATCCTCGCGCTCAACGCGGCCGTTGAAGCCGCCCGCGCGGGCGAGGCCGGAAAGGGCTTTGCCGTCGTAGCGGACGAGGTGAGAAACCTTGCGAGCAAATCCGCCGACGCCGCCAAGGACACCACGAATCTTATTCAGGGCACTCTTGCCGCAGTCGGCAACGGCATGAAGCTTGCGGAAGAAGCCGCGGATTCCCTCACTATAGCCGTGAGCAGCGCGGGCGCGGTTCAAGGCAGCACGAGGCAGATCTCCGAAGCCACCGCCTCGCAGGATGTTGCGGTATCTCAGGTGGTCATAGGCGTAGAGAAGATATCCTCCGTGGTGCAGAACAACTCGGCCTCCGCCGAGGAAGCCGCCGCCACCAGCTCAGAGCTCAGCGAGCAGGCGCATTCTCTCAACGACCTTATGCAGCGTTTCAAGCTTAATTAAAAGCAAATCATGCTCAGATAAAAAGAGGCGGCAAATGCCCGGTGTTCTTAAGGACAGTAGTTCAAAAGCACGGGTATTGGCGAGGCAAAGAGATACCGAGATTAGCAGAAATGCTTTTCTCGGTATCTCTTTTTATGTGGAAGGATGCCAAATACATTTGGCTGGCTTCCTTCCTTTCAGAATACATTTTCCTCACTGTTGCTGTGGTTTTCACGGTTTTTCTCACTTTTTTCAAGGATGCCAAACGAATTAAATTTGGCATCGTTCCTCTTTATAATCCGCACATTCGATTTATCCGATTGTTTCCCCTACAATAAAAGAGAAATCAAAACGGGAGGTCGAAAGACTATGAAAACTAAGCGGAAATATTTCTATTTGGATGACTTTGAGCACAGGTTACTTGTCGGATGTCTTATGACAGCTCGGAATGAGTACATCCATGAGGACAAGCCGATAGAGGACGTGAATGATTTGATTTTGAAAATCATTGATGCTCCTTCCAAGAAACTGCGCGTGATTGTAAA
>CAYPAH010000132.1:0-3804 GCA_964408655.1 uncultured Oscillospiraceae bacterium
CTTGATTATTGTAGCGCAACGGGCTTTTATTGTCAAGAGGGTTTTCGTCAGATTTTTCTCTTTATCATTCATTTGTTTTTCTTGCAGAATATACATTCGTTTCCCGTTGACCGCGCCGCATTTTTCGTCATATAATGCCCTCATGGAAAAGCTACTTCAAATGCTGCGCAGACCCCGTGCCGATATGGATATGTGCAGCGGCCCACTTTTGGGGAAGATAATACTATATACTTTGCCGATCGTGCTCACCGGTATGCTCCAGCTTTTTTATAATGCGGCGGACGTTATCGTGGTTGGCCGTTATGTCGGCAAAACAGCGCTGGCCGCGGTTGGCTCGGCAGGTTCTTTCATCAATCTTCTGGTGAACCTGTTTCTCGGGCTTTCCGTCGGCGTTAGCGTCGTAGTGGCGCACGGTTACGGCGCGCACGATTATGACGCGATCTCCGAAACGGTGCATACGGCTATACTCACCGCTCTCTTTGCCGGCTTTTTCGTTGGCGTCCTTGGCTTTTGCGTCACAAGAAGCTGCCTGCTCCTGCTTGACTATCCTCCCGACGTTATCGAGCAGGGCACGCTTTATCTTCATATTTATTTTCTCGGAGTTCCCGGCGTAATGGTCTATAATTTCGGCGCCGGGATACTCAGGGCTATAGGAGACACGCAGCGGCCTCTTATATTTTTATCCATATCCGGCATAATAAACGTTGGGCTTAATCTGCTCTTTGTCATCGGCTTCAAAATGGACGTTGCGGGCGTAGCGCTTGCAACAATTATTTCGCAATACTTTTCGGCGGTTCTGGTCATTTTATGTCTTTGCAACGCTGAAGGGCCGCAGCATTTGAATCTGGCAAAGCTGCATATATTTAAAGAACGCCTTGGCGCAATAATCAAGGTCGGCCTTCCTGCGGGGCTGCAAAGCGCTGTTTTTTCCATTTCAAATATGCTCATACAGTCCAACATAAACGCTTTCGGTTCCGTTGCCATGGCAGGAAACGCCGCATCTTCCAATCTTGACAGCTTCGTATATACCGGCATGAATTCGGTCTCTCAGGCTTCAATGACCTTCACGAGCCAAAACGTGGGCGCAAAAAAATATGATCGCCTTCGCCGCATAAATGTGATCTGCATACTTCTTTCCGCCTGCATCGGCATAGTGCTCGGCGCGCTTGTCTATTCTCAGGGAAACTCTTTGCTCGCCCTATATAATAACGATCCCGAGGTGATACGCTTTGGCATGATCCGTCTTTCGGTGATTTGCACAACATATTTTCTCTGTGGTATCATGGATTCGCTGGTAGGCAGCCTTCGCGGGATGGGGCAGTCCCTTCTGCCTATGATAGTTACGATCGTCGGCGCTTGCGGATTGCGCATCGTGTGGATATACACCGTTTTTGAGCTTGATCCGACTTTGCCAGTGTTATATGCCTCTTATCCTATCTCATGGTTTATAACGCTTTGCGCCCACACTGTCTGCCTGTTGATTATAAGAAAAAAATGGTTTTCTAATCCAGTTTTAATGAAAACGCTCTGATTTCCTAATCGTGAAAGGCTATACTTATTTTTGTGTTCAAGAGAACAGAGAATCAATTTGCAAGGAGAAATCAAAATGGATCACATTGAAATGGTAGAAAAGCTTCGTCAGAAGACGAATATCAGCTATGAAGAGGCGAAGGCCGCTCTGGAAGCTAATAACTGGGATCTGCTGGACGCGATGATCGCGCTTGAAAAGCAGGGTAAGGTTCACGACAACGCTTCCACCTACAGCACCGCCAATAACGCTTCGGACGCGAAATATGAGCCTGTAAACGCCACTGCCTCCGCCAATGGAGCAAACAACGGCTTCAAGGACTTCTGCGATTGGTGCAAGGATATCTTTCACAAGAGCTGGGTCAACACCTTCTGCGTAAAAAAGGACGACAAGGTAGTGATGCAAATGCCTATCATCATCTTCATCCTGCTGCTCATTTTCTGCTTCTGGATAGTGCTGCCGTTTATGATCGTCGGACTCTTCTTCAGTTGCCGCTATGCTTTTATGGGTGAAAACATCAAAAGCGAGGATCTGAACAATGTTATGTCCAAGGCTACCGACTATGCCGAAGATCTTCGCGAAAACATAAAGGTCAGCGTTGAAGACGCGCAGAACAACCACGATTCTCAGAATAAATAACATTGAAGGGATAATCGCATGACCAAGATCCTTGTCGTAGAAGACGAAGAAAAGATCTCCCGCTTTCTTGAGTTGGAGCTGTATCACGAGGGATATGAGGTCGGCAAAGCTGACAACGGCCGGACGGGGCTTGAAATGGCTCTGTCCGGCGATTATGATCTGCTGGTGCTCGACATCATGCTGCCCGAGCTTAACGGACTTGAGGTCCTTCGCCGTTTACGCAAATCCTCACAGTTGCCCGTTATCGTGCTTACGGCTCGCGACGCGGTAATGGATAAGGTGAGCGGCCTGGACATGGGCGCGAACGATTATATCACCAAGCCCTTTGCCATTGAAGAGCTGCTCGCGCGCATCCGCGTTATGCTGCGCACCGTCGCGCCCTCCGCCGCGCAAAGCAGCGTTTTGGAATGCGGCGGTCTGCACATGAACACGGACGCCCACAGCGTGAGCTATAACGGCAGCGAGATAAATCTCACGGCCAAAGAATTCGCTCTTTTGCAGGCGCTTTTGAAAAATAAGGATATCGTTCTTTCCCGCGACGTTCTGCTCGATAACATATGGGGCTATGGCTACATAGGCGAAACGAACGTAGTGGACGTTTATATCCGCTATCTGCGTCAAAAGATCGACGACGCCTTCAATGTTAAGCTCATACACACCATTCGCGGCATCGGTTATGTGATAAAGGACGATAAGGAGGCATAAAGCTTGAACGAAAGTAGAAAGACCGCCTCTATTGCCAAACAGTTGAACCGTTATTTTCAGTTTGACCGTTTAGGCACCATATTCTCTTGGCTCTTTGCCATCATCATCGCGGCCTGCATAGGCTGGATATGCGCCATAGAGGGCGGCTGCGGCGCGGAATGCGCCCCGTTTATGAAACGCGGCTTATCCTTTTCGACGACCGGTCAGGGCTTTTTTAAATGGTTGGATAGTGCGGTCTATTATTTTTTCGATAAATCCGAAATTCAGCACAGTTATCCTGCCGGAGATTTTCTTAGCGGCCTGTTCTGGTGCTGCGCCCTATTGTTCGCCCTGCGCCTTATCGGCTGGGGCATAGAATGGGCAAGCAGCGGCAACAAGCTGCGCTCTTATCTCAAGCCCATCGACGAAATAGCGATCTCCGCGGAAAAGATAGCAAATCAAAGCTTTGACGTGAGCAAATTTCGCAGCTTTGAAGACGCGATAGCCCAAATAGACGCTCCCGATACTCAGGTACACGTTCACGACGCCGACCTCGCTGGTCTTGAAGCGGCTGTGAATAACATGCTAAAACGCCTTCAAGAAAGTGCGCGTATGCAAACGCGCTTTGTTGACGACGCCAGCCACGAGCTTCGCACCCCTATCGCCGTCATTCAGGGCTATGTAAACATGCTTGACCGCTGGGGAAAGGACGACCCTCAGGTGCTGCATGAATCCATAAACGCCATCAAGACGGAATCGGAGCATATGAAAACTCTCGTTGAGCAGCTCCTTTTCCTTGCGCGCGGCGACATGGGACGGCAGCATTTCAAGCCGGAGTCGATTCTTCTTGACGAGCTTTTAAAAGAGATATATGAAGAATCGCAGATGATAGACGAAAAACATCTGTATTGTCTCTCGCTTGACGCGCATCTCAGCGCGCAGGCCGACCATGC
>CAYPAH010000132.1:3814-5237 GCA_964408655.1 uncultured Oscillospiraceae bacterium
ACACCGAGGCCGGCGGCGAAATACTGCTGCGCTTGCGCCAGAACGGGACGGAAGCCTGCATGGATGTTCAGGACAGCGGTATAGGCATAGGCAACAACGACGCACCGCATGTTTTCGAACGTTTTTACCGCAGCGATCCCGCCCGCAAAAAGGGAGGCAGCGGGCTTGGGCTTTCGATAGCGCAATGGATAATAGACCAGCACGGCGGGCATATTGAGCTGGTCAGCTATGAAGGACTGGGCACACGCATAAGCATTTGCCTTCCGATCCAGTCCACAGCCTTAGAAGTAAAAGCAGATTGATCTTATATAAAAAGTGACTGCCCGATATTAAAGGGGCAGTCACTTTTTTTGATCTTATATTTTATTATTTGAAGCTTTCGATGATGTCCACGATCTCAGCGCCGATACGCTTCTGCGCCTCTTTGGTGGCCGCGCCGATATGCGGGGTGCAGCTTACGCTGGGATGGCTGTAGAGCGCCTTATTCTTGGCGGGCTCTTCCGCATAAACATCAAGACCCGCAGAACGGATCTTACCGCTCTCAAGCGCTTCAAGCAGGGCGGCCTCGTCAACATTGTTGCCGCGAGAGGTGTTGATAAACACAACGCCGTCCTTCATCTTGGCGATATTCTCGGCGTTGATGAGGGGCTTGCCGTCGATGGCGGGAGTATGCAGTGAAATGAAATCGGAGTTTGCAAGCAGCTCGTCCATTTCAGCATACTTCATGGTGTCGCACTCGAGCTCGGGAACCTTATTAATTTTAAAGGCCAGAACCTTCATGCCAAGACCCTGAGCCATGCGGCCAAGCGCCTGTCCGATGCGGCCGTAGCCGATAACGCCCAGAGTTTTGCCGCCGATCTCAATGCCCTTGCCGTAAGCCTTTTTCTCCCACTTATCCTCGCGCATACTGTGGCCTGCGATAGAGATATAACGCGCGCAGGAGAACATGTGAGCAAGCGCCAGCTCCGCCACGGAGTTGCTGGAGGCTTTGGGAGTATTCTTAACGGTGATGCCGTTTTCCTCGGCATACTTAACGTCGATATTATCAACGCCCACGCCGCCGCGAATGATGAGCTTGAGCTTTCCGCCCTTTTCGGCGTCGATATGCTCTTTGCGCACCTTGGTCGCGCTGCGTACTACGCAAACGTCAAAGTCCTTGAGCGCCGCGCCAAGCTGATCGGGCTCATAAAACTGCTCAACCACCTCGTGACCTTTGCCTTTAAGCGCCTCAATAGCGCCCTTGTCCATACCGTCGGTAACTAAAATACGCATAGCTCTTTCTCCTTACTTATGCTTTTTTTCGAAATCATCGAGGAACTCGACCAGCGCTACAACGCCTTCCTTGGGCATGGCGTTATAAACAGAGGCGCGCAGGCCGCCAACACTCTTGTGACCCTTGAGATTATCAAAGCCGGCCGCTTTG
>CAYPAH010000132.1:5247-5517 GCA_964408655.1 uncultured Oscillospiraceae bacterium
GTTCATCAGCGAACGGAATTCCTTATCAACAGTGCCCTTAAACATCTTGCTCTGATCGAGGAAATCATACATGATCTTCGCCTTTTCGATGTTGCGCTGATTCATGGCCTCAAGTCCGCCGATGCTCTTAAGATATTTGAAGACCTCGCCGCAAACATAGATGGACCAGCAGTTAGGCGTATTATACATAGAGCCGTTGTCCGCATGAGTCTTAAAGCTGCAATAGGTGGGTACCCACTGGGGCAGTTCTTCGGTATCGCGGATAAGATC
>CAYPAH010000133.1:0-1483 GCA_964408655.1 uncultured Oscillospiraceae bacterium
TGAGAATTACCCGGATGGCATAACCGGCAACCTCCCGCAGGCCCTCGTGCGTAAGCGCAGCATAAAACCACGCAGACACGCGCAACGTAGGTTATAATACACAATTTCTCAAGAGAATGCAAGGGTTTTCAAGAAAAAAGTTGAAATTTTTTTATATATGATGCCCGATGTACACTCTTCCGGGCGTTTCATAATTATTTTTTCTTGCTTCTATTCCTTATTTTGCGCCGAAATATAAAGCTTTTTCGTGCAAGAGAGCGCCTCGGCCTCGCGTTCGTCGTGCGTGACCACCACCGTCACGGGAAAAAGCCCTTTTATTCTTTTGATTATTCGCATCTTGCAGGCTTCATCAACGCCTTTGAAGGCTTCATCGAGAAAAAGAACGTCCCCGCCGCAGGCAAGAGCTCTTGCAAGCGCGAGTCTTCGCTGCATACCTCCTGAAAGCTCGGCGGGCAGCTTATCAAAAGCCTCCTCATCCAGCTCCACCAGCGAAAGCAGTTCGCTTATGCGCGCTTCATCCCGGCACACAAGCTGCATGTTTTGACGCATGGTAAACCACGGCAAAAGCCTGTCCTCCTGAAATACGCAGGCGCATTCGCCCACATCGACCTTGCCGCTTTGCGGCTTGACGAGCCCGCATAAAACGCGCAGCAGCGTCGTTTTTCCGCTGCCCGAAGCGCCCAGTACAGCAAGAACGCCTCCCGCGGAAACATCCGCCGAAACATCCTTTAGAATGCTTTTTTCCTCATATGAGACTGATATATTTGAAAAGCTGAGCCCTTTATCTTTCTTTTCTTCACCTATTTCGGCGGAAACGCATTTCAGCTTTACAAGGCGGTTCTCTCTTACGCTTCCGAAAAGACGTAAAATAAGCTTTTCCATAAGCACCGAAAGCAAAATAACAGCCGCCGTCCATGCAAAGAGCGAGGGCGTTTCAAGATATATCTTGCTTTCATAAATGCTTCGGCCTATTGAAAGGGCGGGCGTAGCTATTACCTCCGCGGCAATGCCCGACTTCCACGCTATCCCGAGCGCGTTCGTGCTTGCCGAAAGATATTGCGGCAGGATCGAGGGCAGATAAATGTATCTCAGTCTTCCGCTTCGGCTGAAGCGGCAAAGACCGGCCATCTCAAGAAGCTGTCTGTCGGTGTCCTTTATTCCCGCCTGAACGCTTCCCCACGCGATAGGCGTTACCATCACCATAGGAATGAACATGGGCGTGAGAGTATTACTTAAATATAGAAGTACGAGCACGATAAATGAAGTGACCGGAGTAGAGCGAATAACATGGCGCAAAGGCGAAAGAAAAGCCTCCGCTGTGCCGGAAACGGCGGTCAATACGCCAAGGAGCGTACCTGCGAACATCCCTAGCAGAAAGCCGAAAAATACCCTGAGCAGGGTCATCCCCGACGAAAGATAGAACGAGGAGCTTCCGAGCAGCCCATAAAGGCTTTGACATGTGCGCCAAGGCGATGGGAGCAAA
>CAYPAH010000133.1:1493-5413 GCA_964408655.1 uncultured Oscillospiraceae bacterium
GCTGCCAGAGAAGCAGCCAGCTTATCGTTATAAGAATGTTTCGCTTAAGCTTTATCAAGCATCATGCTCCGTAATAAAAATCGTCCTCCGGCAGCTTGCCGCCCACGCTCTTGGGATTCGCTTCGAATAAGGTTTGAAGCATACCTTCAGCCGCGCTTTTCATTTCCGCTCCGCTAAGGCAAACGATATTGCAGCGGGGGATCGCCTTTTCCGCAAGCGCCGCTTTCGCTATGATACCATAGCTTTCGATCAAAAGCGAGGCTTTCTGATGGTGCTCGTTGACGAAGGCAACAGAAGCGTTATAGTCGGTAAGCAGTTGCTCTATCTGCTTTTTATTTTTCTCGACATAGTCTTTGCGGGCGATAAGGCATCCCTGAACGAGGGGGGTATCGCTGACGGCTTCCCATTCCCTGGTAAGATCAAGCGCTATCCTAAGCTCCTGATTCTGCGCAAGCGTCGCCGTTACGTTCGGCTCAGGCAGCATACCTATAGATATCTTTCCGGCCGCAAGCTCTGCCGAAAGCTCGCTGT
Source organism: uncultured Oscillospiraceae bacterium (assembly GCA_964408655.1). GTDB lineage: Bacteria > Bacillota > Clostridia > Christensenellales > CAG-138 > JAQVRG01. The sequence goes on from CAYPAH010000133.1 coordinate 2,025, forward strand.
GCTCTCCGGCAAACTCAAGCTTTACCTGATCCGCTACGCCGTTTTTCTCAAGCAGATATTGTATTATGTATTCGGGCGTCGCGCCCTGCCCCGTGGCATAGAGGCTCTTGCCCGCAAGATCCTTCACGCTGTTTATGCTGTTTCCGTTTTCTATTATATAAAGAACGCCAAGAGTGTTGACGGCCAGCATCACGACCTCGCCCTCTAATTTATTATAGAGAACAGGCGCGAGATTGATGGGGACTGACGCCAGATCTATCTCTCTCGAAATAAAAGAAGCCGTGATCTCATCGGGAGCGGAGGCAAGGCTTATGTTATACTGCGGATATTCTTCGCCCATAAGAGCCACCATCCCCATTCCCGTGGAGCCTTTGAGCGTGCCGATATTCATCGGCGTTTCCTTTTGGGCGGCCGCGCAGCCTGAGAGCACAAGAGCGCTCATGCATATTGCCAACACTAAGCTAATAAGTTTTTTCATTTTTCTTATCCTTTCAATATCATAGAATATAGATCGTTTTCCCATCTCTCTTGATCTTTCCCTCCTCGATCAAGCCGTTCATCACCCGATAGAGCGAAGCCCTGCTCATGCAAAGCGTTTCAGCAAGCGCGTTCATGCCAAGAGGCAGAGTAAGGGTCTTGTCCTCCGCGTTTTGTATAAGAAAATTCATCAGCCGGTCGTCCGCGCACGGACAGGCTATCTCTTCGATACGCCGCGTTAAAAAATGGACCCGCGTCGTGAGATATTCAAGATAATTGCGAGTGAGAGAGAAATTATCGCGCATTGCCTTTTCAAAAAGCTTTTCGTCAAAACGAAGCAAAAGACATTTTTTTCTCGCGCATATGCGCGTGGCTGCTTTGGCGTCCTGCATGAACATAGTCGCCGCGCCAAGCAGGCTCCCCTGCTTTAAAACGCTCATAAGCATTTTTATGCCTTCGCTTTCTTTATACACGTTCGCCTCCCCTAAAAGCAGCACGCCGAGCCAATGAGCCTTTTCTCCCGCCTCGAGCAGAATTTCGCGCGAATTAAAGCTTTGAAGGATGCAGCCTTCATCAGAAAGCATTTCGATTATCGTTTCAAACGGAAGCCCGCGAAACAAGGGCAAAGTGCTCAAATATTCCGCGCAAGCCTTTTTATCCCTCATTTATGCCCTCCATTTCCATCAATCTGTCCTATCTGATACAGTAATCATAAGCATTGGCTCCCTTTATGTCAAAGCTATTCTCAATAATAAGACAAAAAGCGGATCCTTTCGGATCCGCTTTAGAATACCTGTGTTTATCAGCCGATATAGCTGCTGAGAATGTAACCAGTCGTGCCGGCGTAGCTTACCTTGGTATATCTGCCCTCGGTGCCGAGAACGGAGACCGAAGAACCCTTCGTTACTTTAGCAAGACGCTCTGAGCTTGAATCCGCTTCGCTGCGAAGGCTTACCCAGCTAACGCAGTTTTCCACAGTACCTGTGTTCTTCGTGGTAACGCCCGTGGTGGGAGTAGTGTTAATAAGAGGAATAGTGGAAGGCACATAGGTCGTGCTGTCCGATATCGGGATAACCGTAGCGTCGCTGGCAACAGTAACAGCCGTGGTTTGCAGATATCCAACATAGCTGCCGACCTTCACATAATAGAAGCCGCTGGTCGTCTGCGAGATTATGCTGACCTGACCGGAGTTTGAGACTCTGCCGAGCGCGCTGCTCGTGGTGCTGTCCGAGGAATAAAGGGTAGAGCCTGCGGCGACCGTGCCATAAGTGGCAATATTGTTGGTGGTTCCGGAAATAGGAGTGGTAGTTCCGGTAGTGCTGTAGAGCGCATCCTTCAAAACATAACCGTAGTTGCCGTTGACATATACATAATAGTAGCCGTCAAAGGTGGCGGATATAACGCCAACCGAGGTGTTCATCGCGATGGTCGTATAAGTGGTCGAGGTCGTGCTCGTGGTGCTGTATAGCGGCGTCGCATAGCGGGTCGTCATGTAATACTGCACCGAGGTATTGGTCGAAACAGTCGACGAGCTGCAATAGTTCGTGGGGATATATCCGTAATATCCGTTATACAAAACATAGTAGAATGCGCCCGAAGTAGAAATTACGCCAACGCTTGTACCCACGGGGATGGTGGTATAGCTCGTGGCTCCTGTGCTCGCGCTTGAGTAAACGGGAGCGGCAAGAGTAGTGGTAACATAGAAGGAATATGTGCTTCCGCTGCCCGTAGAGCTGCAATAGCTCGTGGGGATATATCCGTAATATCCGTTATAAAGAGTGTAGTAGAAGGAACCGGCCGTCGAGATAACGCCGATGCGCGCTCCGCTGGGTATGGTCGTATAGCTGCTGGCACTGGTGCTGGCGCTGGAGTAAAGCGGAGAGGAAAGAGTGGTGGTCACATACTGAGAATATGTAGGAGTGCCGCTCGTACCTGTTCTAAGCGCCGCGGTAAGCACATAGCCGTATCTGCCCTGAATGTAAACATATGAGAAGATGCCGCTCTGCGAATACACGGTGACTATATCGCCGCTGTCCAAGGTGCCGTTGGTGCCGCCGGTAGTGCTGGCCGTTACATATAAGGGAGTCGAATATGTGACAGTCGCGCTGCTGCCGGTAGTTCCACCGCCGCCGTTTGAAGTACAGGCGGAGGTCAAAACATAGCCGTAATAATTATCATATTTAACATAATAGAAGCTGCCGCTGGTGGAAATAACGCCAACGCTCTGGCCGGAGATGATGTTTCCGTAGCTTCCTCCGGTAGTGCTTGCGCTGGTATAAAGCGGGGTCAGCGTATTAGTTGTGACATAGAAGGATATGTTGCTGCCGCCAGTGCTGCCTGAGCAGGCGGACTGAAGAATATATCCGTAGTTGCCGCCGTAAAGCACATAATAGAAAACTCCGCTGGTCGAAACGACTGAAAGCGATGTTCCCTGCGGCACTGTTGAATAAGAGCCATCGGCGACGGTCGCATATCTGTAAAGCGGCGTAGCCGTAGTGGTCGTTACCATGGTGGCTGCAAATGCGGTCGTGGCAGATGCCAAAATCATCGCCGCTATCAGCAAAAGCGCTAACACCTTCTTTTGATTCAGCATCTTTGACATAATGATCTCTTTCCTTTCTCTATAGCAATTCCCATTACACGATAAGTGTCTATAATTGGATTATAACAGGATGACGCAGGAATGGAACAAGTGGAGAAATATGTTAATGATTTGTTCATTTACTATCAACAGTTTGTACATTTTTTAGGCCAAATCGCATTTTCAACGCAATATCTAGACATATAAAAGCAAAATGCCGCCCTTTAAGAGCAACACGGATCAAGCAATATCCGTGATTTTATTTCATCTTGGGCTTACTCTTAAACACAAAAGAGACGGCCGAAGCCGTCTCTAAGTAAAGATGAATCTA
>CAYPAH010000134.1:0-5396 GCA_964408655.1 uncultured Oscillospiraceae bacterium
CAGATCGCCGAGAACAGCTATTATATTCAAAGCCCCGCGAAGATCGGGCTTGTGAAGCTGAGCGGCGCGGATGTTTGTCTTATCGACAGCGGAAATGATAAGGAAGCAGGACGTAAGATACGGCAGATCCTGGAAGCGAAGGGCTGGCGGCTGACGGCTATTTATAACACGCACTCCAACGCCGACCATATCGGAGGCAACCAGTATTTGCAGAAGCAGACCGGATGCAGGATCTATGCGCCCGGGATAGACTGCGACTTTACGCGGCATCCGGTTTTAGAGCCGGCCTTTCTTTACGGCGGATTTCCGCCGAAGGACTTAAAGCATAAGTTTCTCATGGCGCAGGAAAGCGACGCGGAGTATCTTAGCGAGAAGGTCTTGCCGGAGGGCTTTGAGATTATCCGCCTTTCGGGGCATTTTTTTGATATGGTGGGCTTTCGTAATGCGGATAATGCGGTCTATCTGGCCGACTGCCTTTCAAGCAAAGAAACGCTGGAAAAATATCAGATCAGCTTTATATACGACGTTGCGGCCTATATTGATACGCTTGAAATGGTGAAGAAGCTGGAAGCTAAAATATTTGTTCCGGCTCATGCCGAAGCAACTGAAAATATTGCGCCTCTCGCGCAGCTCAACATCAATAAAGCAAATGAGATCGCCGGTAAGATCACAGAGCTTTGTGCCTCGCCGCTCTGCTTTGAGCAGATCTTGCAAAGGCTCTTTACGGAATACGCTTTAGTGATGAATTTTGAGCAGTATGTTCTCGTTGGCTGCACCGTTCGCTCTTATCTTTCATGGTTGAAAGATACCGGCAGGCTCAGCGCTTATTTTGAAAACAACTTGCTGCTCTGGGAGCGCATATAGATAATGGGCAGCATGGAACATGACGCGAAAAAAACCCTTCGGAAAAGAAATATTGTTTTCATCGCACTTGCGGCGATCCTGACGATCACTGCCATATGGACGATATGGGGCAACACCGCGCTTGAGCTGAACCGCATCACAGTTACGAGCGGCAGGCTTCCCGAAGGCTTTGATGGGTACAGGATAGCCCATGTGTCGGATCTTCATAATACCGAGTTTGGCGATAACAATAAAAAGCTGCTCGAAATATTGAAAGAGGCTGAGCCGGATATCATCGCGATTACCGGAGATATGATAGATTCATATCATACCGATATTGCCGTTGCGATCAGTTTTGCAAGGGAAGCCGTTAAGATCGCCCCATGTTATTATGTGACAGGCAACCATGAGTCAAGGATAAAAAGATATAATGAATTTGAAGACGGCCTTACTGACGCCGGAGTGACGATATTGCGGGACAGCTCTGCTGTGTTGGAACGCAATGGTGAAATGATATGCCTGATAGGATTTGACGATCCGGATTTTTATGCTGCCGAAGGTTTTCTTGATGAAACACCGTCAATGATATCGGCCAGACTTTCTAAATTGATGGATGAGGCTCAGGGATATACTCTTCTTCTCTCTCATCGTCCTGAGCTGTTTGATATTTACAGCGCAAACGGCGCCGATCTCGTTCTCAGCGGACATGCGCACGGCGGACAGATCAGACTGCCGTTTGCCGGAGGACTGATAGCGCCGGGTCAGGGATTTTTTCCGAAATATGACGCGGGACTATATACAAGCGGAAGCAGCGCTATGATCGTGAGCAGGGGTCTTGGCAACAGTATCGCTCCGCTTCGAATCAACAACAGGCCGGAGCTGGTGCTGCTGGAGCTGCAAAGCGGATAAGGACGCGCGGAAATCCCCTAATTAGCGGATTTTCTGCTGTAACATACCTTTTGCACCAATTTCATATCCTTGTCATTTTGCTGTGGTATATGTATACTTGTAACAGTTAAAGATGAATTGCATTAAGAGGTGTAAAGATAATGTCCGTTATTCGTGAAAATCTGCCTGTAGTGCCGCTGCGCGGCCTTGTCGTGCTACCCGGAGAAATGTTGCATTTCGACGCCGGAAGAAGCTGCAGCGTGCAGGCGATCGAGGTAGCTTCCGTGCGGGAATGCCCGGTTTTTATTTCCTCACAGATTGACGTGCAGAAAAACGACGTTAAGGTTGAGGATATTTATGCGATAGGCACCATCTGCCGCGTGAAGCAGGTGCTTTGCCTGCCCGGAGATTCCATGCGCGTATTGGTGGAGGGCGTTCAGCGCGCGAGAGTGATGCAGAGCGGCAGCGATGAAAGCTTTCTTGTGGCCGACGTATGCGAGATAGACGATATCCCCTGCGAGGATGTGATGGCGGAGGCTTTGCGGCGCAGAATACAAGCGCTGCTTGAAGAATACATGAAGCTTTCGGCTAAGTTTGCCCGCGAAGCCGTGGATATCCTAATAAAGATACAGGACGCGGGAAGCTATACCGACGCCGTGGCCAACGTGGTGCTCAGCAAAATGAGCCAGAGGCAGGCGGTGCTCGAAGAGGCCGATATTGAAGCGCGCATGAAGCTGGTGCTTCAGCTGCTTACAGACGAGATAGAGGTTCGCCGCATGGACGTGCGGATAAACGAACAAGTCAAAAAACAGATAGATAAAAACCAGAAGGAATATTATCTCAATGAGCAGCTAAAGGCTATTCGCAAGGAGCTTGGCCGCGACGATGAAACGGAGCTTGACGAGCTTAGAAGCCGGCTGGAACAAAAATCCGCGCCGGACGATATCCTTCTGAAAATAAAGAAGGAGATCGACAAGCTGGAGGCTATGCCTTCGGGTGCGCATGAAGCTCCGATGCAGCGCAACTATATCGAGTGCCTGCTCGATCTTCCGTGGACGGAAGAAAGTCAGGATGACCTTGACGTTAAACACGCGCGCAAGGTGCTTGACGAAGATCATTACGGCATGGATAAGCTTAAGGAGCGCATAATAGAGTATATCGCGGTGGCGGCGCGCACGAAAAAGCCAAACGGACAGATACTCTGCTTCATTGGTCCTCCGGGTGTTGGCAAGACCTCTATTTCAGAGGCTATCGCCAAGGCGCTTAACCGCCAGTTTGTGCGAATGAGCCTGGGCGGAATACATGACGAGGCTGAGATAAGGGGACACAGGAAAACATATATAGGCGCTATGCCGGGGCGCATTATTGCGGCTATGCGGCAGGCGGGGACAGTGAATCCCGTGATCCTTTTTGACGAGATAGATAAGCTCAGCGGGGATTTTCGCGGAGATCCCGCCTCGGCTATGCTCGAGGTGCTGGATAGCGCGCAAAACAACGCCTTTAGGGATCATTTTCTTGAGATGCCCTATGACCTTTCAAAAGCCATGTTTATAACTACGGCCAACAACAGGGAGGATATCCCCGAGCCGCTGCTCGACAGAATGGAGCTTATAGAGGTGCCGAGCTATCTCGAGATCGAAAAAATAGAGATAGCAAAGCGTCATCTGCTGCCAAAGCAAATGGAAAAGCACGGCTTGAACCGCTCTGAACTGAGTATTCCGGACAACATTTATTCCGAGATAATACAGGGATATACTGCGGAAGCGGGAGTCCGCTCGCTTGAAAGAACTCTTGCCTCGATATGCCGTAAGGCCGTTTGCGAGCTGGAACAGGAAAAGAAGCGCATAAGAGTCGGCAGGCAAAAACTGATTGCATATTTGGGACAGCCAAAGTATAATAAACCGCTGGCCGAACGCGAGGACGTCGTAGGCGTAGTGACAGGACTTGCATGGACATCTGTGGGCGGAGTTACGCTGGAGGTCGAGGTGCAGTGCGTGCCCGGAAGCGGTCAGGTATACACTACCGGCTCGCTGGGCGAGGTAATGCAGGAAAGCGCAAAAGCCGCGTTGACCTATGTGAGAGCACATGCCGAGCAGCTTGGCGTTGATCCCGCCTTCCTCAAGGAAAATGACCTTCATGTTCATGTGCCGGAGGGTGCGGTGCCGAAGGATGGCCCAAGCGCAGGGGTGACGATAATGACGGCAATAGTGAGCTGCCTTACGGATATACCCGTGAAAGCCGGAGTCGCCATGACCGGAGAGATAACGCTGCGCGGCAGGGTGCTTCCTATAGGCGGGCTGCGTGAAAAGCTTCTGGCGGCGCTGAGGGCAGGCGCGCACACGGTGATAATACCTGAAAAGTGCCGTAAGGATCTTGAAGATGTGCCCGGGGAGATAATAAAGGGACTGAACATTGTCTTTGCAGAAGACGCTCTCACGGTTTTGCAAACGGCGCTGAAGTATATGCCCAGTATGAACCATGTGCCGCTGCACATGCAGAGCACTGAAAGGATGAGCGCGATTCAATGAGCGATTTCGCTATAAAACAGGCTACATTTATAACAAGCGCAGGCGCCGAGGGGGATTATCCCGCCCCGGCGCTTTCTAATGCGGAGATCGCCATAGTCGGCAAATCTAACGTTGGAAAGAGCAGCTTGATAAATTCCCTTTGCAATAATTACAAACTTGCCCGGATTTCGTCAAGCCCGGGAAAAACGCGCTTGGTCAACTTCTTCCTTTTGAACAAAGAGTTTTATTTGGTGGATCTTCCGGGCTATGGCTTTGCCAAGACCTCCAAGGGCGAGCAAAGGCAATGGGGAGAAATGATAGAAAAATACCTTTCTTCGGGAAGGGTGAAGCATATTCTTATGCTTCTGGATATTCGCCATCCCCCAACGGCGGAGGATAAGCAGATGTTCACATATATACTTTATTACAATATCCCTTTCACGCTTGTCGCAACAAAGTCCGATAAGCTTTCCAAGTCCAAAAGAAGGCAGGCGGCGAACGCGGCGGCCAAGCTTTTAGGCGCGCCTCCCGCGGCAATACCGTATTCCGCAGAGACGGCGGAGGGCAAGGACGAGCTCTTGGAACGCATCGGACAAATACTGGAAGATGTAATAAATCTTAATAAAAACGACAGCGTGGAAAAAAACTAAAAATAGACGAAAGAAAAATCAAGAAATTGCTTGACATAGAAACAAGGCTTTCGCATAATAGTGTTCGTATCGATAAAGAGTTCTTCGGAGGTTTAGCTTTATGGGCTTTAGAAAATGTCCTATCTGCGAACTCAATTATATTTCCGATGAAGAAAAATGCTGTGCGGTGTGCAAACGCGCGCAGCGCGGGGACGATAATGACGATTCGGAAGTAACGCTGTGCATTGAGTGTGGAGAAAACCCTGTTGTTCGCGGCTCAGACCTGTGCGCCGCGTGTCTGCGCGAAGCAAGACGTCAGGAAAAGCTGCAAAAGACGGTTGAGGTCTTGGCAGATACTGAGATAGACGTTGGCGCGCTTGACGACATGGAAGTTCCCATTGCGGACGACAGCGACATACCTGAGAGTGAAATGGAAGAGATCCATAAGGAGTTGGACGACGACTTTATGGATGAAGATGAAGAGGACGGAGAGGGCGAAGAATCCGAAGCCTTGGAAAAGGCGGCGGAC
>CAYPAH010000135.1:0-5361 GCA_964408655.1 uncultured Oscillospiraceae bacterium
TCCCCCCAAGTCTTAGATGTTTCCGTATTGACCAAGACGCCGAAGTTCTTCGCCAAGATGTTTTTGCTCATATAAATATTCCCGGCAAGCAAGGCGTTTCCGTCCATGTCGAGCGTTTTAATGACGTATCGGGCTATACTGCCCGCCTCGCTGTCCGCTGCAAGGATTTCGGAAGTCAACTTATAGCGGAAATCCAGCCCAAACACATAGCTGCTATATACCTTACCTGCCGCATCGGCATAGAAGCTCATGCCCCTGCCGGCGTCGGAGAACACAAAGCCGTTACTGTCCGTGTTTATCGCCAAGCTCCCCGCGCTGCTCACGGTTGCGCTACCCTTTACATAGGCGTTTACCGTGGGAATGCCTGTACAATACGCCGACAGAATGCAGAAATCTTTCTGCATAGCGCCGTCTGCCGTGAGGTAGTACACGCCGGCAGACAAAGGGAGTGTAGCTGTAGTTGCGGAGTTAAGCACCGCATTGTTAGCCTTAATAGTCAGCGTAGCCGCCTGTGGCTTATCCGGGATTTCCACCCTCACGGCAAAACTGACGGTATCCCCCCGCTTTCGCCGCGCCGAAATCCTGTGTATAGCTTGTCTGCCCGAAAAGGTTGACGTCAAGTTTGACGGGTATCACGGTCACGCTGTAGGGGCTAGTCACGTCGGGATTGTCCCAAGTCGTGGCAAATGCCGGAACCGCCGTCAGCACGAGAAGGACAGCGAGCAACGTTGCTAAGAGTTTCTTCATATTAAGTACCTCCAAAAGATTTTTTTAGTTTTTGAACAACAAAAAACGCCCCACTTACAAAGTGAAGCGCTAGATGGCCTGCTTTTTATTATATTATACACAACACCCCCCCTGTCAATTCTTTGCCTGTACGATCTCGTCCGCCTCGGTCTGCGTAAGTCTCAACGGTACAAAGGCTTGTACCTGAGCGGCGCTGAGCCTGCCAAGCAGAAATTGTATCTGGATAAATCGCTTAAACATAAAAATCACGCTCCCATCATCAAGCCGAGAATCGCTTCTTCGGCAGCTAAAAGACGTTCCTCTGTCGTCGTTGCGCACGGCGATGTCTCATCATTGCCGAATGCTGCTATCGGATTCATTGATTGCCATAACAATGCTCGCCGCATTAACATCACCGTTATCATCCACAACAAGACTGATGCTGTCTGCAAGCTGCTCTATTTTACTGCTGCCGTCAGAATTATAGATCTCGCTTCGAAATGCCTCAACGGTATTCTCCACAGCGTGATATGCCCGTTTACTTTCGTATTCCACACGGTTTGATTTACTTAACACCGGACGGTGCTGCGATCCTGTGCTGATATACTGCGTCGTAGCCCCGCCGTTCCAGTGAATGTGCTGGGCGAAGATAGGCACGTCGATCATGCCGTCGTACTCATCAATGCCCTGCACACAGAGGTTCTCGCCGTCAGACGTGACGAGCGCCTTGCCGTCGGCAGTTATCACACCGTACTGCTTGTACGACCCGACCTTGATTATGTCGCCTGCCTGCAAAGACCAATCGCAACGGGCGTTAACCTCTGCCGGGATTATCGGGTTCCATGCGTTCAGCCGGTTATATATCGGCTGGGCGTACTGCCGTATCTCCGCGTCGCTCGCCCCGTACAGCAGCGGATTGTCCTGTATGATATAGGCGTTAGTGCCGCTGCCGACGATGCAGCCGACGTCATTCTCCAAGATCTTGACTTGCAGCTTGTCTATGCTCTTTACAGCGTACTCGGCATTGCGGCGGCTTGTGTACTTATCCTTCGTCAGCTCGATGCTTGTCGGCGTAAACCACACCAGCTCGCACACATCGTCCCGGCTCATCCGGGCGAAGGAGCAAGCAAGCTCGGCGATCATGCTCAGGAACTCCCGGCACGTCGATTCCGCAGGCCATGGCAGCTCCGTGAAGATTTTGCCTGAATTGATAAAATCGGCTGTCGACGCCGTTACACCGACATAGGCACACAGCGCCGTAAAGAGCTGCTTCGCTGTCTTGGGGAACGTTACGGTATCAATAAACCCATCAAGCGGCACATCGAACAGGGTCATTTTGTCGTATGCCGTCAAGGTAAGGCTGGTGACACGCGCTGTTTCGGGCTTCTCCGCGCGGAACGTTCCGAGCGGGCAGTATTCGTAGGAATTACCGATCTTGACGCCAAGCTCCGCTTCAAAATACTGTCCGGAGAAGTCGAAGCCTTGAAATTCTGTTTCGTCCTTGAAAATGTCTACCGTCAACTGTGAGCCGCATACGCTGCCGATGGTCAAATCTGTTTCTTCGCAAACCGCCTCGTCATAGTCAAAACCGACGACATAATCGTTTTGCAGCACAGTGCCGTCGGCAAAGGTCAGCTTGATCTTCTCCGGCGAGCTAGGCGACATTACAGCAGTATGGAACTGGGATGATACGTTGTACATTATTTCACTCCATCAATACTCAATGAATGCGATCCTTGTCGGCTCATAGATAATGCTACTGCCCGGCGCGTAGTCGACTGTGAACTGAGTATCCGGCATATAAAACGTGCCGGACGCATATGACTGCGTTCCCGACACGTAATATGTAAGATTTATCTTTCGTTCAAGATCATCCACAAAATGAGATGATATTAAGCTCATAAGTGAGCTTAGTTCCGATTCGGGCAGGCGTGGCGTCTCAAATTCGATCTTTGAGCGTTTATGTTCCAGCACAGTCCTTTTCAATACTCCGTCAGCCGTTGTAACTCCGCTGTCCACGTCCGTACGCTGCGCAGGCGTTACCCGGTATGACTTTGGGCGGATGTATGCATGGGGAAGCGTGGTCGAGCCATTCAGCTTGATTAAATAACCTGCATATGCCATATTGGTCTCCTTGCAATAGAAAAGAGCCTCCGAAGAAGCTCTTAAAATTTACGGTGTATGTCACGCGGTTTTGCTGTCCAGATACTTTACAGCCATTTCCTTATTTATCGGTGTAATGATCACGGCATTGCGCGATTTCGAGTTGCCCATTGGAGATACGAAAAATCAGTCTGTTCGTTTCATCGATCCGCAAGCTCCACCATCCGGCAAAGTCGTTTTTTAATGGTTCGGGTTTGCCAATTCCGTTGTACCCGTTTCGTTCCACATCTTGCAAGAGCTGATTGATCCGACGCAAAGTCTTTTTATCCTGCTTTTGCCAATAGAGGTAATCTTCCCATGCGCGATCAAACCAAATCTTAAGCATCGGAAACCTCGATCAGATCATGCGCAACGCCTTTTCCGGCGCTCAATGCCGCGATCGCTTCACGAAGGTATTTCTCATTTCCCCCGGTATAAATGGGATCAACGGCAATTTCAAAGGGGATTTTTCCTTGGCGCACAACAGCCTTGGCGAAAACCGTCATAGCAGTCGTCATGTTCATGCCCATTTCATCAAATATCGTTTCCACTTGCCGCTTTAGGTTTTCATCCATGCGCACAGTCACGCTTGCAGTAGCCATACAATCACTTCCTTTCGCTTGCATTATACTATTATACGCTTACGCTGTCAATATAATGTATGCGAATGTTGTGTAAAGTAATGATTTATGCCAACGCCGATCTGCCCGTACGCCGTGAAAAAGCATCATTCTCACTCTTTACCGCCCGAAACACCTCGCGACCATCGATCATAAAGACGGTATCCCCGCCGCCGGACTGCGACATGGCGCGGAGGAACCCGCGGTACGCCGCTTCCTCAATTCCAGCTTCGATCTGTGCGTTGTTGGCAACTGCGGTACGTCCGTTGGAGAATTGACCGACCAGCTCACGGCTGTTTGCGAAGAACAAACCATCCTCGGGAAAGCCGCCGGTAGCAAAACGATCTAAATCCATATACCTAAATACATTTGTGGGGATTCCCGCCATAGACCCTTTGTACTCAGTTTCCGCCATCGTCGGGGTGATGCTTAATTCTTGAATCGTTTTTATATTACTACCGGTGAGCGCATTGGCAGCTTTGATTACTACATTTATCAGTCGGATGACTGCGTTGATTTTTTCTATTACAGAATTTACCATCCCCAGCATAATGCTGAGAAAAATTTGTTTAAGCCCTTCCCAAGCTTTTTTCCAGTTCCCCGTAAATACGCCAGAAAGAAATGTGGTAATTCCGTTCAGTTTCGCTTTTAATCCATCGATGCGAGTGCTTATATCATTGAATGCATTTTTTACGCCTTTGCACCATTCGCTGAGCATCCCACTTGTTTCAGCAAACTCAGCGACTTTCTCAATAAGGTTCCCAAGCTCCGTTGCACATGCAATTGCATCTTCAGCAAAATCACCCAGAAGCTTCAGTATATCATCGATGATGTCCTTAAATCCCTCCCATGCGGTATCGGCTATTGGCTCTATCACTTTCCAAACAGCGGCGGCGACCTCTCCGAGTTTGTCACCAAATTTTGTAAAGGTTTCCTTATGTTCAGAGAACCAGTCTCCGATTTCTTTCCATTTGTCCGCGAAAAACTGTAAGGCGTCGCGAATCTTTTCCCCTAACCACGTTCATATGTCCTCAAAGAAATCATCGTGGTGCATCACATGAACGAATCGCACTTGCGGACAGTCACAAAGCTCGCAGGTGAACAATTCTGTTACATCAGCATCTCCGTCAGCCACATCGTAAATATCAACGCACACCCAATGGTCAAGAGGAGCACCCCAGTCCTTCAATCGTTTATGACAGCGGCGTACATACGCGCTATCCAGTTCATATTTCGACTTTTCATTGCGTGTTGTCATCAGTTTTTTCTCCTTGTTCTCAAGTCTCAAAAAGCCCTTATGCGCGTAAATACGCGATTTGCGGCTTTCTCTCTTGGTTGTTTTATGGGTTTCATTTATTGATAATTATTAGGAACACAGGAACACTACTAAAAAAGTAGCCTTGCGGCGGCACCGTCGGGGTGTTCCTGAGAATGTTCCTAAGCCTGCTTCTGGGCGCTTGGGCTACAAGCGCCTGTTCTCAACGGTGACCGCCTGTTCCTGAAAAATCACATGGGAACACTTTTGGGAACGAAGACAAACTGCGAGCCGTAGCCCTTAACGCGCTCCTTCTTCGGAAGCCTGACCCAGCCCAGCTTTACAAGCATCGCGGCCAGCTCGTTGGAGTCAGTTCGCTTTATATTGGCGCGGTCTTTGCCGAACACCTCGCACCAAATTTCCAGATTACAGACCTTGGAGCGTTTCATCGTTGCCTTCTGACTTGCGGCAGCGAAGTCGCTATCGGTCAGAAAGGCACGTCGTTCATAGGTGTCCATGTCCTCCCAGTTTTCTGGAAGCAGCGTTTCAAGAAAATCGCGCACCAAAGTTTCTGAACGTGCTCGCCTAAAACAGTCTGTCTCTCGCCTAGTAAACATC
>CAYPAH010000136.1:0-5349 GCA_964408655.1 uncultured Oscillospiraceae bacterium
GGGGACCTCGTCATTACCAATGACGCGCTCTACCAACTGAGCTATATCAGCGCGCTCTTACCGTCTTAAAATAAGCCGCGACGGCCGAACATTGACATTATAGCGAATGATCGCGGGGAATGCAAGTGTTAATTTACGAAAAATCGCGTTTTTCTGTATATTAGATGCATCCCCGCGATGAAAGGGCTTTTCAGCTTTCGCGTATGTCGCCGCGTTCTTTCAGTTCTTTGACTATCTCGGCATAATATTCGCCGTCTATCTTATACTTGCTGCGATAAACGAAATATCCGGCGATGATGCAGATAAGCGGAAGTATGAGCATGGCGATCTTGAGAATGAGCAGCCCGCCGGAGGAAACGTCCGCGGCCGTGGCCGCGCGGTTGATGCCGGAAATTATTATCGTGGCGGAGACGATGCCGCTTGCGAGCGCTCCGCCTATTTTGTTGATAAGCGGCTGAAGCGAGAGGGTCACGCTTTCGTTGCGCTTGCCAAGCTTTAGCTGTCCGTATTCGATCGTGTCAGAAAGAAACATCAGCATAAGAAGCTGAATGAATGCCTGACCCACGAAGATGAACACGCCCGCGAAGCCGAGGGGCAGCATGTTCATCGGCGAAAAGAAAAAGATAACATAGCCAACGAGCACGAGCAGGGTGGAATAAAGATAAAGCTTTTTGCGCTCGAATCTCTTTGAAAAGAAGGGGAAGACCGCCAGCGCCGAAAGCTGAGACACGGCCAGCACGGCGGCAAATACCGAATACATATTTTCATCGCCATAGGCGTATTTGAAAAAGTAAACGCCGAAGCTCGTAGTGGTGCAGTAACCAACCATGAAAAGCGCCATTGCGACGGTAGTGAAAAGAAGCTGATCGTTTTTCGTTATCGCCCGCCACATGTCGCGAAGGCTGGTCTTTTCCTCCTGCTTGAACATTTTGCGATCCTCCTTCACGCCCGCAAGAGTGAAGATCTGGAAGGCGAGCATGAGCAGGGCTACGGCCAGCGCAAAAATGAACCATGTGCGCTTTAAATTCCCGCCCATGGCCTCGCCCATGGCGTTGGTTATGGGGAGAATGCCCACTACTACCGCGAACATGCCGATATTGGCGCATATACGCGCAAAGGCTCCGGTGCGTTCCCGCTCCTTCTGGTCGAGGCTGAGCGAGGGCAGCATAGACCAATAGGCTATGTCGTTCGCGCCGTAGCAGATATCCCAAAGGATATAGGCGAAGGCGAAATAGATAAGGTAAGCGGTCTGGTTCATCTCGGGCGAGGCAAAGAGCATAAGCATGAAGACGGCTCCCGTCACCGCGCCCGCGAGCATCGCGGGCTTGAACTTGCCCCAGCGGGACTGCGTGTTGTCAACGAGCACGCCCATTATCGGGTCGTTGAGCGCGTCGCATATCCTGAGCACGGTCAATATTCCCGTTATCCACCACATAGTGGCGTCCGGAAGATCGAGCACCTCGGTAAGAAACACCAAGAGATACATGCTTACTACGCTGTAAAACATATCGCGCCCTATCGTGCCCAATCCGAAAAAGATGCGGTTGCGCCTGGCTTGTTTGCTTTCCATGCTTACTCCTTTGTTATTATATAAAGATTTGATCCGTAATCGCCGAGCATTCGCGTGTTGGCGTTATAGCCCGTGCCGAGAAAGGGGCTGTTCAGCCTTATCCCCCGCATGAGCGCTTTTCCGTTGCCGCGATATTTTTCCACGCAGTCGGGCAGGGTGTAAAAGCTGTTTGCAATGCGGAGTATCAGGCCGTTCGGGTGCAGGCGAAGGGGAGAAACGTGATTGATAAGCGCGCCGAAATCGCGAATGAAAAGCGGCTGAGGGCGGGTCTCAACAAGATAGAGCGCATCGGGGATAAGCCCCGAAAGCGGCAGGCGGTCGCCGTTTTGGGCAGCCTGCGCGCCTTTTTGAAAAAAGCCCGCAATGCTTTCGCTCTCGTCCATTGCTCCCGTTTGCCAGTGGATCTGGCTTTCCCTTTGCCCTTCCAGCACGCGGAACCTGCCGAATTGCAGCGTGCGGCGGTGCGCCTTATAAAAGGCGATCTGCTTTTTTATCTCGTCCTTTTCGGCGCGGCTCAAAAAAGCAAGGTCGAGCTCATAGCCCAAAACGCCGAAGCAGCTCACGTTGAAGCGGGTATTGAGCGGCGTAACGCGAAGCGTCTGCTGATGCGGCGAGAGTGAAACATGAGCGCCCATCGTTGAGGGCGGATAAAAATACGAAAGCCCCTGCTGAATGGAAAGCCGCTCTATCGCGTCGGTGTCGTCGCTCGCCCATATCTGCGGGGAAAAGCAAAGCATACCGAGATCGAAGCGGTTGCCGCCGCTTGAGCAGCTCTCAAGCAGTATCTCCGGCTTATCCGCAAAAATGCGGCGAAGAACTTCGTAAAGGCCGAGAATATAACGGTGAAAAAACTCGCCTTGACTTTCGAGCCTCGAGCCGAACATGTCGCTCATATGGCGGTTCATATCCCATTTGACGTATTTTATTTCGGCGCTGGCAAGAACGGAGCGCACAGAGCTTACGATATAATCGCGAACATCGGGATTGCTGAGATCGAGCACCAACTGGTGCCTTCCCTCGCTGGCTTCGCGCCCGGGCACGCTTACGGCGTATTCGGGATGCGCATGGTAAAGCCGGCTCTCGCGATTGCACATTTCCGGCTCGAACCAAAGCCCGAAATCCATGCCGAGCGCCTTTATGCGCCGCGAAAGCCCGCCAAGCCCCCGCGGAAGCTTGCGGCGGTTCACCATGTAATCGCCCAGTCCCGCGCTGTCGCTATCGCGTCCCTTGAACCAGCCGTCGTCAAGCACGAAAAGCTCAATGCCCAGCCGTTTGGCCTGCCTTGCAAGGCGAAGAAGGCGGGCTTGCGAAAAGTTAAAAAAACATGCCTCCCAGTTGTTGAAAAGCACGGGGCGCTCGCGCTCGCGCCAATATTCGGGAACTATATGCCCGTTTATAAAATCGTGAAAATGCGCGCGCATACCGTTGAAGCCGTTATTTGAATACGTCATCACGGCTTCGGGAGTTTCAAAGCTTTCGCCCTTGCTCAGCCTCCATTCGAAGCAGTGAGGGTTTATGCCCTGCATTATGCGGATAAGACCCGTTTCGCCGCGCTCTATGGCCGCGTAATGATTGCCGCTGTAAATAAGATTAAAGCCGTAGACTGAGCCGCATTCCTCGCGGCAGCCGGCTTCGCAAAGCGCAAAGGCGGGGTTGTGCCTGTTGCTTGAAGCTCCCGTGGTGGATTCGTTCACCGTAAGGCTGTAGGGCAGGGGAAAGCTGCGCGCGTGAGCTTCTTTTATCCAGCCGCCTGAAAGCGTGATAAGCTTAAAGCCGCGATCCTCGATATCGAGCATCATGCTCATAAGCTTTCGGATAACGAGCGGCCTGTCGTTTTCGTTTTGCAGCACGGCGCGGCGGCATATCACATCGCAGCTTGAAAAGACGCTGTAATATAGAAAAAGCGAAGCCTGCGCCCATTTGTCACGAAGCTCTATGCAAAGGGTCTCGCACTCTTCCTTTGCCGAGGGCAGCGCCTGCATCGGCGCGGGTCCCGCGCTTATGCTGTGCCTTTCATAAACAAAATCGCACACAAAAGAGGAATCGGGCATTTTGCATTCCATAGGCGAATGGCGAAAATCGCCCTTGCCTATGCCGGAATATTCCAAAGGGATCACATCAAGACAATACAGCGGGTCGTTTGATCTATAGAGCACGCTGCTTCCCGTTTCAACGCTTCGCTTATAGGCGAACTTTTCCACGGGCTCGTTTTCGCCAAGGCGCGAGCCGTAATATATGTGCTCAAGATGTCCGTAAGGCGTTATTCTGAAGCAATAGCCGGTGTTTGCGGTGGAAAGGCGAAAAAGCCCGTCTTCATAAGAGATCATTTGCATTCCTCCACATCGCGAAGGATAATCGCCTCGTATGGCAAAAGCGTGCCGTCAAAAGAATCGCGACCCGAACTGCTGATAAGAAGTTCGCCGCAATAGCCTGCCTTCTGCGGCTTTTTTGAAAAGCTGCAAAGCACGGTGAGCTTTTTGCCCTTGAAGCCGCGCTCAAAGGCGAAAAGCCTGTTTGTGGCCGAGAGAAGCTCGAAGTCTCCCTCTAAAAGCTCGGGAGCGTCGGCGCGAAGGGAGAGCATCTTCCTATAATAATGCCATATGGAATTTTCATCTGCGCGCTGCGCTTCAAGGTTTATCGTTTTGTGGTTCGCATTCACGCCCAGCCACGGCTTTACGCCGGGCTTAGTGAAGCCCGCGTTTTCGCTTTTATCCCATTGCATGGGCGTTCTTGCGTTGTCGCGGCTTTTCTTTTGCATCTTGCGCCAGCGGATTTGTTTGGGGAAGCCGAGCTTCTTTAAAAGCGCGTCGATATTTTTTGATTCCACGTCCTCAAGCTCGGACATATCGCGATAATCGAAGTTGCTCATGCCTATCTCCTGACCCTGATATATAAAGGGCGTGCCGCGAAGGGAAAGAAGAAGGGTGCATAGCATTTTTGCTGAAGGCTCGTGATACGCCGACTCGTCAGAGCCAAAGCGGGAAACGCTTCGCGGCTGGTCGTGATTTTCGAAATACACGGCGTTCCAGCTAAGCGCCTTTTGCCATTTGGCAAGGGCGAGCGCAAAGCGGCGGGGGCTGAAACGGCGGCAGAACCATTTTACGAAATACTGATCCGTTTCCATATGCTCAAAATAGAATATCATGTCGAGCTCGCGCCGTTCTTTTTCGCATAGCTCGCGTCCCTGCTTTTCGCTCACGAACACCGTTTCGCCAACGGTGAAGCAATCGTATTCGTCAAGCACATCGCGGCGCAGAGCGCGCAATATCTCGTGCGTGCCCTCCAGCGAAAGATAGTGCTCGCTGCCGGTGAGTATAAGCCTTTTACGTGAGGATTCGAGGGAATCCTTGAAAAGTATGTTGATAACGTCGCAGCGAAAGCCCGCTATGCCTTTATCCAGCCAGAAGCGAAGGATATCCTTTACCTCGTTTAAAACCGCCGGATTGTGATAGTTCAGATCCGCCTGTGACTTTGCGAAAAGATGCAGATAATATTCGCCGCGCTCTTCGTCATATACCCAGCAGTCCTCGCCGAAAAAGCCCGTCCAGTTGTTGGGCTTTCCGCCCTTTGCGCTCTCGGGACGCCAGATATAATAATCGGTATAAGGCTCTATCCTTTTGCGGCTTTTCTTAAACCATTCGTGCTCTGTCGAGCTGTGATTTATCACCAGATCCATTATTATTCTGATGCCGCGTTTTTTCGCCTCCGCGATAAGGCGCTCCATGTCGGCCATGCTGCCGAAACGCGGATCTATCTCGCGATAATCGCTGATGTCATAG
>CAYPAH010000137.1:0-5215 GCA_964408655.1 uncultured Oscillospiraceae bacterium
GTGCTGCTGACGGGAGAAATATCAGATGAGCTTTTCGGCTATAAATACACCGACTTTGCTCCCGATGCGCAGGCATTTCAAAGCGAAGCGAAAAAGCGCGTGGACGAGCTTTATATGTATGATGTGCTGCGCGCCGACCGCTGCATTTCAGCCAACTCGCTCGAAGCCCGCGTGCCATTTGGAGATCTGGACTTTGTAAGCTACGTTATGTCGATAGATCCTGAGATGAAAATGAACAAATATAAAAAAGGCAAATATCTTCTTCGCCGCGCCTTTGAGGGAGACTGGCTTCCCAAGGACATTCTTTATAGGGAAAAGGCGGCCTTCAGCGACGCCGTAGGTCATTCAATGGTAGATGATCTTAAACGCTACGCAGAAAAGCTTTATACTGACGCTGAATATGAAGAAAAACGGCTTCGCTATGATTTTGCGAGACCGTTTACAAAAGAGAGCTTGTTATATCGCGAGCTGTTTGAAAAATACTATCCCGGACAGGCCGGAATGGTGAAGGATTTCTGGATGCCTAACAGCGAATGGACGGGCTGCAAGGTGAACGATCCTTCCGCGCGTGTGCTTCCGAACTACGGCGAAAGCGGCGTTTGATTAAAGATCTACAGCTTCGTTTGCGTCAAAACGCTGCCCTGAGAAAAGCGCGTTAATGCGGCGCAGAAATTCCTCCACTTGAGATGAACAGCGGCCTATATAAGCTTCGGGGCGCAATACGCCCTGAAGCTCTTTTTCATCCATGGGGAAATCATCGTCCGAAGCAAGCCGGGCAAGCAGATCGCAGGGTTCGCCTTCCTTCATGCGTTTTGTCGCCGCCATGGAATGCCCGCGGATTATTTCATGCAGCGCCTGCCGGTCGCCGCCACGCTTAACTCCCTCCATCAAAAGGTTTTCGGTGGCGATAAAGGGGAGATAGTCCATAAGCTGCTTTTGTATCATTTTTTCGTTCACGACCAGACCGCTTGCCACATTTTCCACAAGCCGCAAAACGGCGTCGGCGGCGAGAAAAGCTTCCGGCAGCGAGATGCGCCGGTTGGCCGAGTCGTCAAGACTGCGTTCTAGCCATTGCGTGCTCGCGGTCATGGCCGCGTTTTGCGCGTCGGCCATTATATAGCGGGAAAGAGAGCATATCCGCTCGCAACGCATTGGATTGCGCTTATATGCCATGGCGGAGGAGCCTATCTGTGTTTCTTCAAAGGGTTCCTCCAACTGCCTGTCATGCTGCAAAAGGCGAATATCGCCCGCAAAGCGGTAGGCGCTTTGCGCTATGGAGCTTAATGCGTTCAATATGCGGCTGTCAAGCTTGCGGGGATAGGTCTGCCCGCTTACGGGATAACATTCGCCAAAACCGAACGCGGCGGCTATCATGCGGTTCATTTCGTCTATCTTTTTTTCGTCGCCCTCAAAAAGCTCCATAAAACTGGCTTCTGTTCCTGTGGTGCCGCGGCAGCCTAAAAACCGTATGCTCGCAAGAAGCGCGTCCAGCTCTTCAATATCGAGCATGAGATCCTGCATCCAAAGGCAGGCGCGCTTGCCTACCGTTGTGGGCTGCGCGGGCTGATAATGCGTATAGCCGAGAGTGGGCAGAGCCTTATATTTTTCGGCGAAGCCGGAGAGGGCGCTGAGCGCGCGCAGAAGCGCCTTGCGGATATGCATTAGCGCGTCGCGGTAAAGTATTAGATCAGCATTGTCGGTCACATAGCAGCTCGTTGCGCCAAGATGAATTATTGGCGCGGCCTTGGGGGCGCAAAGCCCGTATGCATAGATATGCGCCATCACATCATGGCGCACCTCGTGCTCGCGCCTGCTGACGATATCATAATCTATGTCGCTTATATGAGCTTCGAGCTCGTCTATTTGTTCATCGCTTATCGAAAGACCTAGCCCGGCTTCCGCCCGAGCGAGCTCCGTCCATAATCTGCGCCATGTGGAATATCTTGCGTCCGGTGAAAACAGCCTGCACATATATTCAGAGGCATATCGGCTGCAAAGCGGAGATTCATAACGATCTTTCATAATAAAATGTTCCTTTGGTTTTTCTTGGGGCTTAGCAGCAATGCTGCGGCAAAATTATTGTAACAGAATTTTGCGGGCGCTACAATGAAAACCGAAATATGCCGCGGCTAAGCGCAGAAAGCTGCGCAAACGCAAACGAACCGCGCACAGGCGGTTCATTTTGTGATCTGCTTATACCTTTGTCTTGCCGTCGAGTACGTTGTTTACGGTATCTTTTACCTTTTGAGCATATTCGGGAGCCTTTTCCTTTGCGTCGCTATATACTTCTCCCGCGGCCTTCGTTACCTCGGCTATAACATCCTTTGTGTCTATCTTGCCGTCGCCGTTCACATCCTGCACGCCGTCGGGATTGTTTTCTTTATACTTATCCGCGACTCTCACTGCCGCGACGGTAGCTCCGGCGGTAACGCCGATGCCAAGCAGTTTTTTCAAAAAACCCATATGCATATCCTCCCTTTGTTTTCACCATTATATGAGCTTTTTTGAATTACTTCAACGAAAAAATAAAGCCGGAATCAAAGCGCGGAAGTTTTGCTCTTTTGCTGCCCGCGCTATTGTGCGATCATTATGTTTAATTATGCGCCCAGCGTGAGCGCCCTCTTTGGATTTTTGACTTTTCTTGTCAATTCTTCATTTTTTGACAGCGCGTGTCATTGGCTCGTGTAATCGTCAGTGTACATGTTGCTGTCTATGTCTATCGTGTGAAGTTGCCGGAAAATCCGATTCAGATTTGAGGTTTGCAACACTTTGCAACACTTTGCAACATGATACCACAGTGGCATTTATGATATGATATAATCAGCGAAAAGCAGAATGAAACGAGGCCTTGAGGGAGCAATCCTTCAGGGCTTTTCTTATGCCCAAGGGAGGTGAAGCAAGTGCCAAGAAGACCAAAGCGTCCCTGTTCTTTCCCAGGATGTCCTAACCTAACAGATGGGAGATTCTGCGAGGAACATGAAAAGCAGGAAAACAAACGATACGAAACCTATGACCGTGACCCTGCCGTAAGAAAACGCTACGGGAGAGCGTGGAAAAGGATAAGAGATTCCTATGCCGCCGCCCATCCGCTGTGTGAGAAGTGTTTGGAGGACGGAAGGTTCGTGCCGACCGAAGAGATACATCATAAGCTGCCTTTGTCAAAGGGTGGAACTCATGCAAGAGAAAATCTGATTGCTCTTTGTAAGTCCTGTCACGCAAAAATTCACGCAGAAAATGGCGAGCGTTGGCATAATCACTGACCCGGTAGGGGCGGTCAAATCTCCGGGACCTATAGTTTTTCTCTTATTCATTTGCATGTCCTTTCTGCAATATGGTACAAAAAAAGAGCATTGCTGCTCTTTTCAAGTAATTCTGCTTGCTGTTACACATCGAAGTACGAATTATTCCTCTCTATCATTTCTTCGCTTACGACTTTGCCAAAATCTCCGATGAACATAAAGCTCATGTTGCGGATATTGCCGTTCCCGTCCAGCTCAATGATAGTTTCCACGGGTGCGCCCCACCATGTATTGAGGTTCGAGCGTTTAACGTTGATATCCTTCAAGGCTTGATCCGTGCCCTCGCGTACGATGATATCGAGGAAAGTCCTCACACGGATATTGCCGAGCGCGTCGCGGTAAACAAGCATATCGTCGCCAGTAATTATACAATCGCGGTAATACGGCTCTTTCATGTGGTAATCTACACGTTCCTTTGCGAGCTTCGCCGCTTCGGATTCCGGCAGTCCGGCGTCCAAATACTGTTTCTTCATTGTATCAACGTTCATTTCATCCGGCACGTTGGACATGCAAACGCCAGCATAGTATTGACCCTTCTTGCCAAAGTCTTTCACCTTGGCCTCGCCCAGCTCCGCGACAAGCTCCTTATTGGTCATATACTGCGAGGGCTGGCCGTCGAGCGTGGCAATGAACATGTTGACGGGCAATCCGTTATATAGCGCACTGGGTCTGTTCTTGCTCACGTAGCTCCAATCGTCATTTGAGGGCATGGAGGCATAAAGGAACCATTGGTCGTGTTTGGCGGGGTCATAGCCCTGCCAGTAATAATCGCAAAGCGGCTTGGCGAGCTCGCGTATCTGTTCGGGCGTGTTGCCGTCCGGCGCGGGGATGGGCGCAGTCGTGCTGATAGGCACGGCCTGGGCGGCTTTATCTCGGCAGTCCGAACAGTCGGTCGGCACGGGCTCCGCTTCCTCGTCGGGGATCTCTTCGAGAGGGATCATCACAGGATCCTCGGCTTCCTGCGCCTGCCCCTGCGCTTCGAGTTCAGCTTCCTTTGCCGCGGCCGCCTCGCGTTCCGCCTGCATTTCATCAAAGGCGCTTTCGTCGCTCGGGTGCTCCGCGAGCCCCGCGCCGATCGCGGTCTCTTCTATCACCTGGCACCCGCCCATTATGCTCGCAAGCATAAGCAGCGCCAAGAGCATACATACTTTCTTTTTCATTATTGTTTCAGCTCCTTTCGGTTGTGGTTGTGGTCTTCGTTTTCCGTTTCCGCAAGAATAATGCGTTTTTCGTTATCCCGCAAGACCTGCATTTGATGGATAGCAACAGCATTTAGGCGCACTAGCCGTTCTGTCTGCGATATACCTTCCTCGATCATTACGGCATTAAGGCTTTCCATATTGGCAAGACATATCAACTCGTTCACCGTAGCATCGTCACGGATATTGCCCCTTGCGTCGGGGTTGGCGTCGCGCCATTGTTTTGCCGTAACACCGAACATGGCGACGTTGAGCACGTCCGCTTCGCTCGCATAGATTATGCTTGTTTGCTGCTTAGACAATACGCCGGGTAGCAAATATCGCTGCACCGCGTCCGTGTGGATATGATAATTCACCTTGGACAACTCGCGTTTTGCGTTCCATTTCAAGGCGCCTTTCTCTTGCGTTTTCATGCGCTGGAACTCTTTGATGAAATACAGCTCAAATTCGACCGATATCCATGAAGCGAATTTGAATGCTATATCCTTGTGCGCATATGCGCCGCCGTAACGTCCGCCTTTTGCAATGATTCCGATACAATTTGTTTTTTCAATCCATTGCTTTGGAGATATCGTAAACGCATGCAGCCCGGCTTGTGTTCTAATTCCCTCGAATTCGAGGGAATTGAAGTGCGGGTTGTAAAGGCTTTCCCAAATCCCAAGGTATTCCAAAGTATTCCGATTGCGCAGCCAATTCCCGATAACAGCGCTTGGATTG
>CAYPAH010000138.1:0-5172 GCA_964408655.1 uncultured Oscillospiraceae bacterium
GCAAACTCATCCATGACGCAATGCACATGAACAGGCAAGCGTCCGCCGTGCATATACATCTGCCTTGTTCTCGCATCGCCAAGAGCGACCATGCGCTTATACTCATCCTTCTCAGTCTTCATGTAACAGAAGGTGCCAAAGCCTGAAAGCACAAAGAAAAAGCACGGCGGCAGCTTCTGTTTGGTATCGCGGATATAAAGGTCCTCTATCCCGTTCCACATACACTCAAAGTCGTCATAATGGTGCGGCACTTGCAGCAGCTTGTTTCCCATATCAAATACTTCCTTTTCTTCTTTCTTGCAGCACAAGCATAAACCCTAGTACCGTGCTAGAGTCAACAGCATATTTACAATTTTTCCACGGGATAGCAGACCTCAGTAATATAGTTGTCCGGATCGCCCTCCGCAGCGGGAGAAACATAATAGGTCTGATAGGAGCTTCCGCTTATCTTGTATGAATTATCGACAGCCCAGCGATATATGTATTGATTGATCTCGCCAATCTTTTCATAGCCGCCCCTGTAGGCTATCGCCGCCACATCCGTTTCCGGCAGCGTACAGAAATGCAGCTCGTCCACGTCCGGCATCAGCTTTTCCACCTGCACCCACACCTCCGTGTCGATACGCTCGTGCTCCAGATCAATACTGTTAGTTCTGGCAAAGGAGTAGGGCGTATCAGAAAGCTGTACACGATGCGCTCTGCATTGTTCATGAAGCCTTTCCCACAGCCGACCCTCTTCCTGAAAAGCCGGGATGACTCCGCGCAGCAGAACGATCTTTCTTTCGGGACAGCGCTTAACATGCACGGAAAGCGCGAAAGCGTCATTTCGGGCAAGTCCGTCGCTGGCCTGCCTGATATAAGAAAGCTGCTCCTTCAGCGCTTCAAGCTCCTTTTCCTTTTCCCTGAGCTTATCCCTCAGCATCGGCTGCACCGAATCGCTTTCCATCCCTCTTTTCATTATCTCCGCGATCTCAGAAAGTCCGAAACCAAGCCGCTTTAGTGCCTGTATAGTCTCGGCCTTTGGTATCTGGCTCTCCGAATAATACCTGTAATCGGTGAAAGAATCTACCGAATCCGGCTTGAGCAGCCCGATCTTATCATAGTTGCGCAGCATATACACGCTGACGCCGGTCAATGCCGAAAATTCGCCAATTTTAAGCATCCGTCCTCCCGCTATTCATCGATAAGCTCGTTTATCTTCGCCGTTAAGCGCTTTAGTCCGTCCGCAGCGGAGCAGTTGTTCTGCAATATATCCGACACGCATTTGAATATGAGTCGCTCCACCTCGGTTATAGGCACAAGAGTGCCGTTCGCCCTTCTCATGGAACGACGCTGCCTATTTGTCTCAAAAGAACGGTAAATAATAGGAAGCCATGGATAATGATTTGCAAGCTCATCGTTTAGATAAGCCTGCCTCATTGGCGATTGCCCGTTGAGTATGGCAAAATAGTTGCCCAGCGAGGGATCGCATATCCACCGGATGAAGGACAGCGCGCTCTCGCGTTTTTCGCAGCCCTTTGGAACACCAAGCCCCCAGCCGCCGAGCACGGAACAGCCTCCCGGAATATTCGCGTAGCCCACGCGACCGAGAACGGAGGATTTCTTTTCGTTGTTAACGTCCGCCATAAAGGACGTAAAGCCCACCAGCATTGCCGTCTGCCCGTTGTAGAAATCTGTGACGGTCTGCTCCACGGTACAGCTTCTGGCTTTCGGATCCGCATAATCGAAGGTCTCAATAAAATTGGACATGCCCTTGGCAAAAGCCGGAGTCCCCGTGCCGGCGCGTCCGTCGGAATCGAATACTCCGCTGCCGTAAGACCATAGGCGCGGCATAAGCTCCGGCAGTAAAAACGCCGTGCTGCCCGCCGCTATCGACGTGCCGAACTGTACCGGTGAGCCGGGATTGAATTTATGTGTAAAAAACTTGCTGACCACGTTGAATTCAAACCATGTGCGCGGCACACGCAGACGCGAGCGGTATCGTTTCTCAAATTGCTCCTGTATCTGCGGATTCTCAAAGAGATCCTTGCGGTACAGCATAAGCTGTGAACCGAAAAGAAACGGCAGTCCGTATACGCGTCCGTTCACCACGCCGACCTTATCCATCAGACCGGGCAAAAACACATCCTTGTCAAAATACTCGCGCTCCGCAATGTCGCTGATATCCTGAAGCGCACCTTCGTTGACCAATATATCAAGCCAGGGATTATCATACATCACAACGTCATAGCCGTGAGGATTGCCCGCCTCCTTCAATATCGTATCAAGCATAGCGCCGTGCTCGCAGAGTGTGATCTCCGCGTTCATCCCGGTCTTTCTCGTGAAATCGGGCTGAGTTTGCAAAGCGGCCTCGGCGTTGTGGGATTCCAGCATCAGTATTTTAAGCGTGTCGGCTTTTTCACGGCGGTTAATATGAAAGCTCGGCTGCGTAAAAAGCGACTTACCGATTATCTTATCATGAAGTATTATCTGCTGCTTTTCAAACATCAAAGGACTGTCTATGTTATCAATAAGTATTCGCGCGGCTTTCTTTCCGAGTAGGTGCGCCGGGCGCATGGTGTGCAGTATCCCGTTGCTGGTCACCGAGCGGCTCCAGTTTTCCTGACCGAAGGATACTATGCGGATATCCTCGTTTGTCGATATCCCGCAAAGAAGCATGGCCTGTTCAAGCCCGTTCGTGATGTTTCGCGAGGTCGCTATTACTGCGTCAGGCTTATTGTTCTGGAAAAACTCCATTCCGACGCGGAAGGCTTCCTCCTTGATAGTACGCAAATGGCAGATATATTCCTCCGGTACTTCAAGACCACGCTCCCGGTAGAAGCTTTGAAAGGCGCGCGCGCAGTCTGCCTCGCAGCTGAAACGCAAAGGACCCGCAAACAACGCTACGTCGCGGTAGCCCTCTTTTTCGAGCTGCGAGAGCAAATAGCCGATGGTCTCGTAGGCGTCAAAGGTAATAAAGTTACACTCGCTCTGAGTTACGCGCCGGTCTATAAAAACTGTATGCGTATGGCTGAAATTCTCAAAATACCTACCGTTATTCTGGCAGGAAACAACTATCAGTCCGCGCATATCCTTTTTCATAAAGGCGTCCAGTATTGCCGTTTCCTCCTCGGGAACGTCGTCGGAGATCGCAATATTGAGATAATAACCCGCCTGACGAAGCTCGCCCTCGAGTCCGGCAAGTATAAACGAATAGTATTGGTCGTATATATTGGGAAGTATTACTCCTATTTCCATATTATTGTTAGCGCGTAGATTTTTTGCATATGAATTAGGGTGATAGTCCAATTCCTCTATCGCTCTCTGGATGGTCTTCCCAGTTTCAAAGGATACGTTTTTTGCTCCTGTAACATAATTAGAAACCGTCCCAACAGCCACTCCGGCAAGCGCGGCAACCTCTTTTATCGTGCTCATCTTTTCCAGCCTTTACAATTTAATTGAATACATTATACTTGAATCGATTCAATAATGCAAGGTGAATATTCAACTTGAAACGTTTCAATGAAGATTTCAGCAATTCTCTTGACTTATAAGCATTATCCGTTTATAGTTGTTTATATCAAATTGTATATATTCTGATTTGTGTCTCTTTTCTTATGGCACAAAGCTTCGATCAAACCGAGTAAAACAAAGAACAGGAACGGAGTGAAAACATGGCGGAAACACTGCTGGAAATGCGGAATATACAGAAATATTTCCCCGGCGTACATGCCTTGGACGACGTGCATCTTTCGGTGCAGGTTGCTGAGGTTCATGCGCTTGTCGGAGAAAACGGCGCCGGCAAATCCACGCTCATGAAAGTGCTCAACGGCATCTATAAAAAGGATGGCGGCACTATTACCTATCGCGGCGCGGAAGTCAATATCGATACGCCGGACGACGCTCAGAAGCTCGGCATCGGCATGATACATCAGGAGTTGAATCTGATGCCCCATCTTACCGTAGCCGAAAACATCTTCATCGGACGCGAACCCATGCGGGGCATATTCCTCGATAAGGCTAAGGCCAACGAGGAAGCCGCTGAGCTTATGCGTTCCCTGAATCTTTCCATTGACCCCAACACTGTCGTAAGCAATCTTACCGTTGCAAAGCAGCAGATGGTAGAGATCGCGAAG
Source organism: uncultured Oscillospiraceae bacterium (assembly GCA_964408655.1). Lineage (GTDB taxonomy): Bacteria > Bacillota > Clostridia > Christensenellales > CAG-138 > JAQVRG01. The sequence goes on from CAYPAH010000138.1 coordinate 4,116, forward strand.
GCGCTTTCGCTGAACAGCGAGCTGCTTATCATGGACGAACCCACCGCCCCTCTTACCGAAGACGAGATCGACGAGCTGTTTAAATTCATCCGTCTTCTCAAAGCGCAGGGCAAATCGATAATCTACATTTCTCACAGGCTCGAGGAGCTTTGGCAGATAAGCGACAGCGTTACCGTTATGCGCGACGGTCAATATGTGGATACAAAGCCGACTCCGGAGCTTACCAAGGACGAGGTCATCAACATGATGGTCGGACGCGTTATATATGAAAAGCCCAAGGAGGCAAGCACCGTTCCGGAAAATTCCCCCGTCGTACTTGAAGCTAAAAACCTTGTTGCAAACAATGTCAAGGATGTGAGCTTTAAGCTGAGAAAGGGCGAGATACTTGGCTTTGCCGGTCTTGTTGGCGCGGGACGCACCGAGACCATGCGCGCGATGATAGGCGCCGATCCACGCGTAGGCGGCGAGATATTGTTAAACGGCAAGCCCGTAAGCATCAATTCCCCCAGCGACGCCGTTAAATACGGAATAGGCTATCTTTCAGAGGACAGAAAACGCTTTGGTCTTGCGACCGGCCTGTCCGTGCGCGATAACAGCGTAATGGCATATCTTGAAAACTTCACCAAGGGCCCGCTGATCGACGAGAAAAAGATCGACGCCGCCACAAAGGAATATGTCGGCAAGATAGATATAAAAACGCCCTCCATAACCCAGCTTATCAAAAATCTTTCGGGCGGCAACCAGCAGAAGGTCGTCATCGCCAAGTGGCTCGTGCGCGACTGCGACGTACTTATATTCGACGAGCCGACCCGAGGCATCGACGTGGGCGCAAAAAGCGAGATCTACAAGCTAATGAACATGCTTGTAGCCGAAGGCAAATCCATCATTATGATCTCCTCTGAAATGCCCGAGCTGCTCAGAATGAGCGATCGTATAGTTATTATGAGCGAAGGCAAGGTCACGGGCGAGCTGGATATCAGCGAAGCTACGCAGGCCAAGATCATGACGTTTGCAACTATGAATATGTGAGGTTAGGACAATGGAAAAGAAAAAACTC
>CAYPAH010000139.1:0-2554 GCA_964408655.1 uncultured Oscillospiraceae bacterium
CATAGTGTTGAAAAACTGTTGCAGCGCCTCAAGCCCGCCCGCCGAAGCGCCAAGCCCGATTATCAGATTTTTGTGGTTTTTGTCAACCGTCTTTTTCTTCGCCGTCTGTGTTTCATTCTTTGCCATTTGCCTTCCTCCCTTTAATTGCCTCTCGTTAAGAATTTGTTGCAAAAATCATCCACCGGCATCGGTTTGCCGTAATAATATCCCTGCGCGTAAACGCAGCCCGCGTCGAGCAGGGCGGCCACATGCTTTTCGGTTTGAACGCCTTCGGCAAGGCATCTTACGCCGTTCTTTGCGCAAATGCCAACAATGCTTTCAACTACCGAGCGGCTCATCGTGTTGAAAAGAAAACCGTCTATGAGCGACTTATCCATCTTTATCGTGTCAAAGCTATGGTCGCCAAGGGTCTTGAGACTAGAATATTCCGAGCCAAGATCATCCAGCGCAAACTTGAAGCCCTGCGCGCGAATGCCCTCAATAGCGTTTCGCATAGCGTCGGGCGCTGAATCGCCTATGGATTCCGTGACCTCTATTTCTATAAACTGATCCGGCACCTCGTAACGGCTTCGTATAGCCATCACCGAAGCGATCACCGTTGGCGAAAGCAAGGTCTGCCGTGAAAAATACACCGAGATCGGAACCGGCGTGACGCCATCGTTTATCCAGCTTTGAAGCGTATACAGCGCAAGATCGAGCACATAAAAATCAAGCTCGCGTATCACGCCCTCGGCTTCGAGTGTATATATGAATTCAGAGGGCAATATCAATCTTCCCTGCTTATCGCTGCATCTTGCCAGCGCCTCAGCCCCTATCGCCTTGCCTGTGCGCATATCCACCTGAGGCTGCAAAAGCATATAAAACCGCCGGCCCTCAAGCGCTTCTTTTATATCGTCTATGCCTTCGTCACTGCGCCTTCGCTGCGCAACGGGAGCGGGTGCCGAGGGCAGGCCGTTATTGGCAAGCGCCTCCGCCTCGAGCATAAGCTTTCTTACCGAAACAGGCTTATCCGACCATGCGCTTCCAAAGCCGAAGCGCTTAGGATAGCGCCGTTGCAGCACGCTTTGTATCCTGCCGCATTGCGACTGAAACGCTTCCTTTGAAAGGTTTGTGATTATCACGCCGAACTCCGTGCCCGAAAGACGGAATATCTGCGCTTTTTTGCAAATATCGGCTATAGTTTGGCTTGCGAACACAAGCATCACGTCGCCATATTCCACTCCCTTTGAGCGGTTTACATCATGCATGGCGACGGCGGAAATGCAAATGGCGCCGATAGAGTGATATGCGTCGGGATTAAAGGCAAGCACCGCGCTGTTATAGGCGGAATGATCCGGAAGTCCCGTAAGCTCGTCCCTTCCTGCTATCACCATGCCCGCCGCGTTCAATCCGAAACGCGCGCGCTCATGCAAAAGTATGGGTATCACCGCGTAAGGCAGGGCTACGTCCATCCTATGCTCGCTCGGGTTTTCTATGCACAGGAAGCCCTGCGTTTTGCTATCGATTATTATGGGGATGATGATAAAGCACCATGGATTTTCATCGTCCTTTTGTTGCTCTTCTCTTTGGTACACGCCTTGATTATTCATAACGATCGGCCTTGCGGCAATCAAGGCACGCTTGAGCATGGGCATTTTTTCTATGCTCGTTCCCGCAAGCTGCCTTAGAATGCTGTGCTTTCCGGGAGCTGCCCATTCATGCTGGCCTGAAACGGTGGTGTTCGAGTTCAAGAGGGAAAGCGTATATACCCTTTGCGCGCCGTAATATTTGCCCAGAGCACCCAAAGCGCCCACCGCTCAGGCGTCGATATTATCAGCGAAAAGCATCGCCGTCATGCACTCCGCCATCGCTTCTTTTTCAAAGCCGAAAAGCGGGCGGTTCAGCTCCTCCGTCTCAACAGGATAGAAGGTGGCAAGCTTCATGGCGTTCTCGTTTAGCCTGAAGCTATCAACATATTCTTCAAAGGTGCGCACCTTATCGGTCTCGGCATTTTTATATGAATCGCATATCCTCATGGCCTGCGAAAGCATACCCGAGAAATCGGAATTGCGCGCTTTTTCCGTGGCAATGCCGCAAACCAGCCTGATAGAATAGCCCGAATTATTAGAACTGCGGGCGTCGCCAACGCGAAGAATAGCGTCCTCTATCTTGTCTCGCATCCATTCATCGGATTGGGCGTTAGCGCAGAAAACGAGGAAGCAGTCGTCGTTATAGCGGCCGACTATGCAATCGCTGTCGAGCAGGGCACAGATGAACCTGCCGAGGAACATCTGCTCCATGTCAACATTTTCCGAACCTATTCGCGCGCTCATGGCGGAAAGGCCGAGCATTCGTATGACCGCCAGAGAATAAAGGTGCTCCGTCGCGCCCGCGCCGCGCATAAGGTTGTTTATAAGCTTTATAAAAGTAGCCTGCGTATACAGGTGCGTCACAGGGTCGCGCTCGGTAGTTACGGGCAGCAGCTCTTCAACGCTTCTGCGCTTTTCTATGTCGCTCACATAGAAAAAGGCATATAACTCGTGAGTAACCGGATTTTCTATAAGGCAGGCGGTTA
>CAYPAH010000139.1:2564-5147 GCA_964408655.1 uncultured Oscillospiraceae bacterium
TCTTCGTCCAGCGTATCTCTCCCGCTTCAACGCGCCTGTATTCCACGACCATCCATCGTTTTCCGCCGGAATCGGCGTCGATAAGGTTATCCCTTGAGAGCTTCATCCTCAAAAGCATGGCGTCCTCTTGATAAGAGGTAGTCTTGACGATGCTGCCTATCATTCCGGAATAGCTGTTTCTAAACAAAGCTCCAAAGCAGCTTCCCTCATCGGCGTGAAAATATTCAACGTCGTTTTTTGTAATGTTTACTTTCATCGTGGAAAGCAGATCGTCTTCTACGGCTTTAAGAAGCAGCTCTTCTCTATTGAGCCTTGTTTGTTCTTTTTCAATGCTTGGCAGCTCTTCTATGCTGCCTATAGCCTTTTGCGGCTTTCCATCGGCGTCAAATACCATTTTATATGAGATGGCGACCCAGCCGTATTCTCCGGTGGTAAAATATCTGCATTTGAAAAGTCCGCTGTCCTCTTTTCTTCCTTCCCTGAGATAGCAATAAAATAGTCTGAAGGCTTCGGCGGACTCATAATGAATGGTGCCCGAAGCTATCGGCGTTTCAGGCATTCCGTGAACGGTAGACTCGGCTATATGCGTGTTGTCATCCTTGGCGTAATAGACCAGCGTATCAGTAGATATATCCACCTCGCAAAGCAGGCGCGAGGTCTGGGCAAAGGCCATTCTGTAGCGCAGCTCGTCAGAGGCCAGCTTCGCCTCTTGATTCATCAGCTTTTCTATATTTGTGTGAACAGAATAAACGTCCACCTTCCCATCGGCGTTTTTGATGATATTCATGCCAACGGAGAGCCAGTGATAAATGCCGTTTTTGCCCATCAGGCGGTATGCCGTTCTAACTGTGCCGCCGTTTTCATACGCGGCGTAATATTCCGATCTTACCCTTTCTCTTTCCTCGGGATGGATGCACTCGAATATCCCGTTATCGCAAAGCTCAAAGGCTTCGTCCATCGTCAGTCCGCCCATCATAGTGAGGAAGGAATCGCTGAAAAACACCGGCGCAAGCTCCCTGCCGGGATCCATATGAAGAATGATTATGCCGCCGTCTATGCTGTTGAGCAGGGTACGAAGATTTACGTTGTCCATGAGCAGGTCGTGCTCATCTTCATCGCCGGCGCCCGATCCCGAAGCCTGAGTAAAAATGGAATAGCGGTTTCTCCCCTCGGCCTTCGCCTTATACAAGGCCGCGTCGGCCTCGGCATAAAGCTTATCAAGCGTCTTGTTATCGCCGTTATAAAACGATATTCCTATGCTGCCTGTGGATTCGACCCTGCGCTCCGCCAGAGTGCATATATATTGCAGCGACTGCAAAAGCTCCGAAGCTTTTCTTCGCACGGTGTTTATATCCCTTGTGTTTTTTACCAGCACAAGAAATTCGTCGCCGCCCACCCTGCCGATTATATCGCTGTCGTTTACTATGCTTTTAAGCACCCGTGCGGTCTCTATTATTATTTCGTCGCCGGCCTTATGGCCGAGCGTATCGTTGATGCCCTTGAGATTATCCCGGTCTATCATCAGCAGCGTGTGCGTTCCCTCTGCGCCTTCTCCGCTGATAAAGCTTTCTATATGGTTAAGCACGGCGTCATGGTTCAAAAGCCCCGTCATAGAGTCTATTTCCGCAGCCTTTATAAGCTGATTCTGCGCCGCTTTGACGTTGTTTATATCAACGAGCGCAAACACCGCCATCAGGTGGCCGTTTATCGGGTCTGTCAGCAGGCGGACTACCAGACGCACCCAGCACTCGCTTCCATCGGGCATGGCGCGCAGATATTCAAAATCTATCCTTCGCCTGCCGCTCTTATACATCGTTAAAACGGAATCCAGCGAAAAAGAGGCAAAGAAGCGTTGAACATCTTCATTGGCGCTTGTGAGTTCCAAGGCCGCGCTCATATATTCGTTTATTGAACGGCGCCGTTTTATCGCCTTCTGCTTTGTATCGTTTGTGCGAAACTCCACTATGCGCCACGCAGTCATATCCCCGAGCCATATTCCGTAAACATCGTCGTTCAGTCGAAGAAGATATTCTATTTCGCGGCGATAATCCTCCTGCGCTTCATATTCGCGCGTAACGTCGCGCGAAATAAAAAGCACCGCGTTCACTATGCCTTCCGCGTTGCGTACGGCATATTTTGAACACAGTGCATGTCTCGTCTTTCCGTCTTCATCTATGTGCGTCTCAACATAGTTCAAGATATCCCCGCCCGTTTTCAGCACCGTTTGGCTGTCGTCAAGGTATCTTTGCGCCTGTTCCTTATCCCGAACTATCTCAAGAACGTTTTTTCCTATAACATCGTTTGCGCATTTAAAGCCAAAGTACAGGGCGAAGCTTTCCGAAGCCGCGAGACAGGTCATATCGCTGTTCACGACATACATCATGTCGGCGCTTTTGGCAAGAAATGTCATAAAAGCATCGTTCATTGAACTGCTTTCAGAGTTTTTCTTCATCCCTGCCATCCGATTCTTTCTCCCGTCGTTACTAATGATACCTTCAATATTAAAGCTTTTTATTTCTGCAAAAAATAATTATTAAGACCGATGAATATATGAAAATATTAACATACTCTATTATCTTTTTC
>CAYPAH010000140.1:0-5091 GCA_964408655.1 uncultured Oscillospiraceae bacterium
CGGCAGTATGCACGCCTTTTTCACCCCCTTCGGCATTTATCCCAACAACGCCATAGTCGGCGGCAGCGGCTCTATCGCCACCGGCGCCGCCATCTACAAGCTTTCCAATCACAAGCCCGGCGTTGTCGTGTGCAACATCGGCGACGGCTCCCTCGCCTGCGGCCCCGTTTGGGAGGGCATGGTGATGGCTACCATGGATCAATACCGCACTCTCTGGCCGGAGCATAAGGGTCTGCCCCTCATCTTCAACGTAAACGACAACTTCTACGGCATGGGCGGCCAGACCATGGGCGAGACCATGGGCTACGGCATGGTGGCGCGCATGGGCGCGGGACTTTTCCCCAACGAGCTGCACGCGGAGCGCATAGACGGCTTCAATCCCCTCGCCGTTATCGACGCTTACCGCCGCAAGAAAAACACCGCGGCCGAGGACGGCCCCGTTCTTCTGGACGTTGTCACCTACCGCTTCAGCGGCCATTCCCCTTCCGATTCCTCCAGCTATCGCAGCAAAGAGGAGATCGAAGCATGGGAAGCTCAGGATTCCATCGTCGCCTTCGGCAAGCAGCTTGTTGAAGCCGGCATTTGCAGCGAGAAGGATCTTGAAGAGGTCAAGGCGCATATCGCAGAGGACATACTTCGCAACTTCAAGCTCTCCATCGATGACAAGATCAGCCCCCGCATCGATATCTTCGGCGCGGAGAAGGACTTCATCGGCAACATCATGTTCTCCAATGAAAAGATCCGCTCTATGGAGGAAGGACGCGAGCCCGACGTGCTGCTGCCCAAGGAGGAATGCCCCCGCGTACAGCAGATCTCCAAGAAGAGCCGCAAGGCGCTCGACGAGAGCGGCAAGCCCGTTCCCAAGGCGCGCGTTTATCAGCTTCGCGACGGTATCGCGGAGCCTATCATCAACAAATATTACGAAGACCCCACTCTCATCAGCTTCGGCGAGGATGTGCGTGACTGGGGTGGCGCCTTTGCCGTATATCGCGGCATGACCGAAGCCATCCCCTACAACCGCCTCTTCAACAGCCCGATAGCCGAAGCCGCCATAGTCGGCGGCGCGGTCGGTTACGCCATGATGGGCGGACGCGCCATCGGCGAGCTTATGTATTGCGATTTCCTCGGCCGCTGCGGCGACGAGCTTTTCAACCAGCTTTCCAAGTGGCAGTCCATGAGCGCGGGCATGATAAAGATGCCTGTTATTATCCGCATGAGCGTCGGCAGCAAATACGGCGCGCAGCACTCACAGGACTGGAGCGCCCTTTGCGCCCATATCCCGGGACTCAAGCTCGTCTTCCCCGCCACGCCTTATGACGCGAAGGGACTTATGCAGTCCGCCATAAACGGCAGCGACCCCGTTATCTTCCTCGAAAGCCAGCGCATCTATGATGTGGCCGAGCAGTTCCGCGAAGAGGGCGTTCCCGAAGAGGAATATGAGATCACCATAGGCGATCCCGACGTAAAGCGCAGCGGCAAGGATGTGACCATCCTCTCCATCGGCGCGACCCTTTACCGCGTGACCAAGGCCGCCGATATCCTCAAGGAAAAATACGGCGTAGAAGCCGAGATCATCGACGCGCGCTCCCTCGTTCCCTTCGATTACAGCAAGGTGATAGAGAGCGTTAAGAAGACCGGACGCATCGTTATCACCGGCGACGCCTGCGAGCGCAACTCCATCATGCGCAACTTCGCCTCAAACATCGCCGAGCTCTGCTTCGATTATCTCGACGCGCCTCCGGTAGTAGTGGGCGCAAAGAACTGGATCACTCCCGCGCACGAGCTTGAGGATGCCTTCTTCCCGCAGCCGGAATGGATCGTAGACGCTATCCACGAGCGCATACTGCCCCTGCCCGGCCATGTTTGCAGCCACAACTGCACCGAGCTTGAGCAGATCCGCGAGAGCAAGCTGGGTATCTGATTTAACACAGCCCCGGGCGCCATATGGTATAATACTACGGTAAATACTTTTTGACGCCCGCGCGGCGTTCTAAGCGAAAAAGAAGGAGACGTCTATGCAGAAAATCGATCAAAGCGTTATCACCACCATTCGTATCCTTGCGGCCGAAGCCGTACAAAAAGCAAACAGCGGCCATCCCGGCCTCCCCATCGGAGCGGCTCCCATGGCTTATGCGATCTGGAAACAAATGAGGCACGACCCTTCCGATCCCCAGTGGCCGGGTCGCGACCGTTTCGTGCTTTCCGCAGGGCACGCCTCAATGCTCGAATATGCGCTTTTGCATGTGTTCGGCTATGATCTTTCACTCGAGGATATAAAGAATTTCCGCCAGTGGGGCAGCAAGACCCCCGGACATCCCGAATTCGGCCACACCGCGGGAGTTGAGACCACCACCGGCCCTCTCGGACAGGGCTTTGCCACCGCCGTAGGCATGGCCATGGCCGAAGCGCGTCTGGCCGCGCATTTCAACCGCGAGGGTTTCCCCGTTGTTGATAACTACACCTATGTTCTCACCGGCGACGGCTGCCTTATGGAAGGCGTATCCGCCGAAGCCGCCTCTCTTGCCGGCAATCAAAAGCTCGGCAAGCTGATAGCTCTCTATGACCGCAACCTTATCACCATCGAAGGCTCCACCGATATCGCTTTCACCGAGGACGTAGGCAAGAGATACGAAGCCTACGGCTGGCATGTTCAGCATGTGTGCGACGGCGAAGATGTAGACGCTATCACCAAGGCCATCGAAGCCGCCAAAGCCGAGACAGAAAAGCCCTCGCTCATCATCGTTCGCACCGAGATCGCCCACGGCACGCCCAAGGCGGGCAAGTCCAGCGCACACGGCGAGCCTCTCGGCGAAGAAAGCATTCACCTTATGAAGGAATTTTACGGTTGGAAGCACGAGGAAGCCTTCTACGTTCCCGATGAAGTAAAGAATTTTGCAAACGAATTCCGCGCCTGCGGCAAAAAAGCTCACGACAGCTTCAACTCCCTTTGGGAAGGCTACAAGGCGAAATATCCCGAGCTTGACAGCGAATGGGCTCAGTGGCACAACATGGCCGTCCCCGAAGCTCTTGAAAACGACGAGCGCCTTTGGAACTGGGATGGCGCAAAGGCCACCCGCGCCACCAGCGGCACAGTGCTCAACGTAATGGCCGAATATCTGCCCAACATGTTCGGCGGCAGCGCGGATCTCGCGCCCAGCAACAAGACCGAGCTTAAGGGCAAGCCTTTCTTCTCGCCCGAAAACCGCGACGCGGCAAACGTGCATTTCGGTATTCGCGAGTTTGCCATGGCCTGCGCCTGCAACGGCATAATGCTCTATGGCGGAATGCGCGCCTATTGCGCCACCTTCCTCGTGTTTGCCGATTATCTCAAGCCCGCGCTGCGCCTTTCAGCATTGATGAAGCAAAACGTTCTTTACGTTCTTACTCACGACAGCATCGGCGTAGGTGAGGACGGCCCCACCCATCAGCCTATCGAGCAGATAGCCTCTCTGCGCGCCACTCCCAACACGCTCGTCTTCCGCCCCGCGGACGGAAACGAGACCTCAGCCTGCTATCTCGCAGCTCTAAAGAGCGGCCTGCCCAGCGTTATGGCGCTGACAAGGCAGAACCTGCCTCAGTATGAGGGCAGCGGCAAGGCCGCGATGCGCGGCGCTTATATCCTTCGCGAGTGCGAAGGCAAGCCCGAGCTTATCCTTATCGGCAGCGGCAGCGAGGTGGAGCTTTGCATGAAAGCGGCCGAAAGCCTTGCGGCTGAAAACGTAAAGGTGCGCGTAGTTTCAATGCCCTGCATGGATCTTTTCGATATGCAGGATGAAGGCTATCGCGAGTCGGTCCTTCCCTCCGATGTGCGCGCCCGCGTTGCGGTCGAGGCGGGAACCTCCTTCGGCTGGCACAAGTATGTCGGTCTTGACGGAGCCTGCGTAACTCTCGATCATTTCGGCGCCTCCGCGCCCGCCGGCATCCTTTTCAAGGAATTCGGCTTCACCGTGGAAAACGTAGTCGCAGCGGCAAAGAAGATCATGGCCTAAGGCGCAAAAGCGCCCTTAGTACGCCGTTTTTGTGAAAGGAATGCTTTATGCAGCGTGATCGCATTCAAAAAATAAGGAATTACATCGACGCGCATGGCGAAGCAAGCGTCGGCGAGCTTTTGCAGGTTTGCGACGGCTGTTCAAACATGACGCTTTGGCGGGATCTGAAAAAGCTCGAAGCCGAGGGCGCTATTCGCCGCACACGCGGCGGCGTTATAGCGATGCGGCTGATCCAGCCGGATCTTGAAAGCGTATACAGCCAGCGCGCCGTGGAGCACACCGCGCAAAAGCAGGCCATAGCGCGCGCCGCCATTTCGCTTACCCGTTCCGGAAGCTCGCTTTATCTTGACGCGGGAACTACGGTAATGGCCGCAGCAAAGGTGCTGCCCGAGCAGCACTATACCGTGATAACCGGAGCTATCAACATAGCCTCCGAGCTTTCGCAGCGGCGCTATTGCGACGTCTTCCTTATCGGCGGCCAGCTAAGCCCCAACACCATGTCCTGCTCGGGCGCGCAGGCCGAAGCGAATCTTGACTCAATGAATATCGACACCGCCATCATGGCGGCCAGCGGCTTTTCGCTTGCTTCCGGCTTTTCAAACGGAAGCATGAGCGAAAGCCAGCTAAAGCGCAAGGTGATAAGCAAGGCCGCGCACACCATACTGCTTATGGACAGCTCAAAGCTTGACCGCAATCTGACCTTCACCTTCGCCTCGCTCAAGGATATCGACGTGCTCATTTGCGATAAGGAAATGCCGCAGGAGATAAAAAACGAGGCGGAAAAGCACAATGTCAGGCTGATAGTGGCGCAATAAGGATCTTTTTCAAGCAAAAGAGGCCGGTGCAGAAGTTCTGCACCGGCCTCTTATAGTGAATGCTTTTATCGTTTTCAGATGAGGTTTTTGCCGCCTTCAGCGTCAAAAAGATGAACCACATTTCCGCCGAACACGAAGTTCACATCATCGCCGTAGCGGAAGCCGTTTTTGTGCTGCTCAGGCAGATCGACGGTACAAAGCACCATAACAACGTCCTTGCCTTCCATATCGACATGCAGATGTATCTGCGAACCCATCATTTCGGAAACGTCCACCTTGGACTTAAT
>CAYPAH010000141.1:0-5068 GCA_964408655.1 uncultured Oscillospiraceae bacterium
TCTTGCGGGGACGGGGCTTCATTTTGCGTTCTTCCATGGTCAAACTCCTTTCTGAATAACTATTTGTCGTTTAGAAGGGCAGTTGGTCGTCGTCAATCTCCTCGAAGCCCTCTGTCACAGGCGTACTGCCTGCCATCGGAGCATCGCCGGAGGACGGCGCATAACCGCCGGAAGCGTTGCTGGCATCGCGGGGAGTGAGAAATTCCACATCGTCCGCAATGATCTCGGTCACATAACGCTTGACTCCGTCTTTTCCATCGTATGAGCGGTTTTGAATCTCGCCCGTTACGCAGACCTTGCGTCCCTTGGAAAGATACTTTCCGCAGAGATCGCCTAAGCCGCGCCATGCTACGATATTGAAAAAGTCGCTCTCCCGCTCGCCCTGTTGATTTGCCCTGCGGCGGTTCACCGCAATGGAAAATGCGCACACGTTGACTCCGCTTGGGGTTGTACGCAGCTCGGGATCACGGGTAAGGTTCCCGATGAGGATCGCTTTATTCATTGGTACTTATCCTTTCTCGGTTGTCAGTTCGTTTTGCTTACGCCTCGCGGCGCACGACCATGTAACGCATGATGTTCTCATCATTCTTGAAGTTACGCTCGAGCTCTTTGGGGAGCACGGACTCAGCTTCAAAATTAACGAGCACATAGTAGCCTTCCGTCTTATAATCGATGGGATAAGCAAGTCTTTTCTTGCCCCACTCATCAACATTCTCGATCACGCCGCCGTTGGCCGTGATGATGCCTGAAAACTTGTCGATAGCGGCCTTTAAAGCCTCCTCCTCAAGTTCCGGCGTGATGACGTACATTGTTTCGTATTTATTCACGCTTTTCACCTCCTTCTGGTCTGATGGCTCCGTGTCAATGCGCGGAGCAAAGAAGCACGCTAGCTTTCAAATATTATCACAAAGGGCTTGTATACGCAAGGCTTTTCGCCAAGGTTTTTGAAAAAAATACCTGCGCTGCTCAACCCATCGCTTCGCTCTCCGCAGCGTCCTCCTCTGAGACCTCATCTTTTCTATCCTTCGGGAAGATAAAACCGTCCTTTTTCCAGAGCCAGCTAAAGCCAAGCTCTTCGCCGCTGATAAAGCGCGAAAAATTCTCCGCGTGCCTTATTATCATGCCGGCGCTCGCCGGCAGCACGCAAAGCGCCGCCTGATAATTATTATAAAAAAGCGCAAGCGAAACCGGAATGGCCAAAGCCGCAAAAACCGCGCCCATAAACAAATAATCCGTAACAAAATCCACTAAAGCCGTCAAGGCCAGCATAATAAAAAACAGCCGCCAGTCATAGGCTAGCATCATGCCGCCCATGCAGGCAAAGCCCTTGCCGCCGCGAAAGCGCATATGGAACGGAAACATATGTCCAAGCGCGCAGGCGCTGCCGCAGATCAGCTTTGCGCAGCTCAAGTGAGAATAGATCCTTCCCATAAGGCAGGCTATCAGCGTGGTTTTCAATATATCGAATATCATCACGCCCACGCCCGTCTTTCTGCCCAACACGATCATCGCGTTGGAAGCGCCCGCGTTATGCGAGCCCTTCGTGCGAATGTCGACGCCTCTCTTTTTTCCAAGAATATAGGCCGGATTGATGCAGCCCACAAGATAACCGCTTACGGCGCAAAGGATCATTCTTCTACCTCAAATCAATACAAATTTTTCAAGCGCCCAAACAGCGCCCTCCTCGTCGCAATCGGGCGCGATATGCGTGGCATATGCTTTTACTTCATCCGAAGCGTTAGCTGGCGCGACGGATAATCCCGCAGCCTTGAGCATGGAAATATCGCTTTGGCCGTCGCCCATGGCCATAGCCTGCCCGATCTCGACGCCAAGCCTTTCGCAAAGAGCGCACAGGGCTTTGCCCTTGCAGGTCCCCACATTGTTGAACTCAAGCCCCTTATCAGCCGAGATGACGGCCGTTACGCCAAGAGCGGCGCTTTCATCTATAACGCGGGCGCAATCCGAAAAATCATGGAAAAAGAGATTGATCTTATCTGCCGGCTCTTTTCTTTCTTTGACAAACTGTCCCACGCTCTCTATTACCGTGCGCGAGCCCGGGAGCCTATCAAATAAAAACCGCGCGTTATAATAATCGGTATTTTCCCAGCATTTACGCTCGGTATAGATCTCTCCTCCGGCAAACACCTCCATCATAACCTTATACTTCTGCGCAATAGCGTATATCCTGACAAGCGTTTCCGCCGAAACGGGATCGCGGTATATCACGCTTTTTTCCTTCGCATCATAAATATAAGCGCCGTTAGAAAGTATATGATAGCGTATCTGCGGCCATACGGAAAAAATCATTTTAGGAGGATTGATTATGAAGAAAAAGAAAATCATTTTCATTTCGCTCATCGTGCGTCCCGTGGATATGACCAGTTCTTTATCCGAAGCGCATACGGCGTCAACAGTTCGCTTTACATTTTCATGCAGCCTGCTCTTTGAATCGAGCAGTGTGCCGTCAATATCCATTGCGGCAAGCTTTATATCTTTCATTTACCGTTCTCACTATAAAATATATTGAAGGGCTCACGCCCTTCATCAAGTATGGTTCAATATCGCCTGCGTGTCAAGTCAGAGCCTAGGCATACCGCGCAGATCCTCGCCCGAAAGCAGGGTTTTTAGCATATCCAGCTCATATTGCAGCCCATATAAGAGCGCGTCCTCATCCATTTTGTATTTGGGATTATGATGCGGCATATCGCAGCCCTTTTCGGCGTTGCGCGTGCCAAGTTCCACAAAAAAGCCCATACAGTTTTCCGCAAAATAAGGAAAATCCTCGCCGGGCATGATGCAGCCTATGCTTTGCAGCTTATCATCCCCAAAGCGGGTCTTTATCAGCTTTTGCGCCGTTTCCGCAAGAAAATCGCAGTTCACCACAGAGGGATAACCCTCCATCCACTCAAATTCGCTTCTCACGCCGTTCGCTTCCGCTATTCCCCTTGCTATTTTCTCCGCCTCTTTATGAATGAGGCTTCGCGTTTCTTCACCAAAAGATCTGACCGAGGCTGAAATATGCGCTTCCTCCGGAATGATGTTATAGGCCGTGCCCGCTTCCATGCGGCAAATCGAAACGACCGCGGGCTCCATTGCGCCGATCCTGCGCGAAACTATGCTTTGCAGGGCGCATACCGTTTCCGCAGCCGCGAGCACGGGATCCGCGCATTGCTCGGGAAAGGCGCAGTGTCCGCCTTTTCCGTATATATGTATGTCGAAGCGGTCAACATTCGCGGTTAGAACTCCGCTTTTTATTCCGAAAACTCCGGTGTCAAAATTGCTGGAAAGGTGAAGACCCAGCACAGCGTCAAGCCCTTTTGCCGCGCCCGCCTTCACAAGCTCTATAGCGCCCCCGGGTGGCAGCTCCTCGGCATGTTGAAAAATAAGCCGGGCTTCGCCGCAAAAGCTTTCCCTGCTTTCCATAAGGCATTCGGCCAAGGCGAGAAGTATAGCCGTGTGCCCGTCGTGCCCGCAGGAATGCATCGCTTCCTCGTTGCGCGAGGCATAGGGCAAGAGCGCTTCTTCATGCATGGGAAGCGCGTCTATATCCGCCCTTATTCCGGCCGTTCTCTTGTTTCCATGCTTCGTTCCGTAAATATGTGCGATAAGTCCGGTTTTCGTCGGACGTTCAATATCGTCTACGCCCATAACCCTAAGAGTATTTTCAACGAAATCCGTCGTTTTATACTCTTTAAAAGAGATTTCTGGGTTTTGATGCAGATGTCTGCGCCACTCGATCAGCTTTGCCTGCTTTGCAAGCACGATCTCATCAAATATGCTTTTTTCCATAATGTCCGCCATCAAAAGCCTTTCGCGAGAGCCTTGGCTTCGCTTATCGATCTTGCAAGTATAGCCTCCGGCGCTTCGATCCCGATATCAAGCCCCTCCGCCGTTATGCTGTCAAATCTTTCTATCCCGAAAAAGCGGCTGAGCTGCTCAAAATACCTCGCGCCGCATTCCATCGGCGAGCCCTCGTATATGCCGCCGCGGGTGCTTAGGTAAAGCAGCCTGTCGGCACGGCAAATGCCAAAGCAGCCGTTCTGCGCGTCGCAATCAAAAGTTATGCCCTGCACGGAAATATTTTCAATATAAATTTTGAGAAGTGCCGGAAAACTCAGATCCCAAAATGGCGCGGCGATAACTATCTTATCCGCCTGAGCGAAGCGGCGCGCATGGCGAAAGCGCTCATGCTCAAAGCATTTTTGGGCGAGCAGCTCATCGCGCCGCAAAAGCGACTCTTCGTCCATTGGCAAAAGAGCCTGCTCGCTTAGATATAATATTTCCGCATGATAGCCGCCCTGCGAAAGAAGCTCCGTCACGAAAGCGTCTTCAAGCCTTCTTGTGCGTGAGTTCTCTTTGCGAATACAGCAATCCACGCACAAAACGTTTTTCATGCCGTTTCTCCCTTCAATAGCGTTTCGGCCAAGGAGCCGATCACGCTTTATTATAGCGGAGCATACGCTCGAAAAGCCTGTCCTTGAATTTATCCAGTTCCAGATCGGTCACGATAAAAGCGTTTTGCTTTTCCATCTTCTTATCGCTGTAAAGATCGGCCACGGACTTGCCCCTTGTGAGCCTGCCGCGCGTTTCTATTCTTATTCCGCAGCTATGGGTGGTGAATATTGAATCGTCCTCGGCATAAAGCACGGCAAGCGGATCGTGCATACACACCCCGGGCAGGCCGAAGCGAAGCGAGAAGTTGAGCGCCATCTCTAAGGCGTTTGCCGCGAAGGCTGCCTGTTTGCTGCCAAGCGAGCCGAGCTTTTTAAGCTCATCCTCGGTAAGATATGCCTGCATGGTCACATCAAGCCCGCACATATATACGGGTATGCCCGAATCAAAGACCATATCGGCGGCCTCGGGATCGGCAAAGAAATTGAATTCCGCCGAGGGGGTCACGTTTCCGCGCGTCGCCGCGCCGCCCATCAAAACTATGCGCTTGATAAGTCCCGACAGCTTTTTATACTTCGCGATCGCCAGAGCGAGATTCGTCAATGGCCCCAGCGCGATTATTTCAAGCTCGCCCGCGCTCTTTACCGCTTCTTCATAGATCATATCCCATGCCGCA
>CAYPAH010000142.1:0-4451 GCA_964408655.1 uncultured Oscillospiraceae bacterium
ACGCTCAGGGGTCCCCGCGGCGGCATGATACTTTGCAAGGAAGAATACGCAAAGGCCATCGACAAGGGAATATTCCCCGGTATGCAGGGCGGCCCGCTTATGCACATCATCGCGGCGAAGGGCGTTTGCCTGCATGAGGCCATGCAGCCCTCATTCAAGGCATATCAGCAGCAGGTGCGCAAAAACGCCGACGCTTTGGCGGCGGGTCTTGTCAAAAACGGCATAAAGCTCGTCTCCGGAGGAACGGATAATCATTTGATGCTCGTGGATCTTGGCGCGGAGGGACGCACCGGCAAAGAGGTGGAAAACCTGCTTGACGCGGCGCATATCACCGCCAATAAGAACACCGTGCCTAACGAGACGCGCTCTCCCTTCATCACCAGCGGCATCCGTCTTGGCACGCCGGCCGCCACCAGCCGCGGGCTTATCGAGGATGATTTCGAAAAGATCGCGGATTTCTTCGCGCAGATCGTTGAAAAGGGCGACGAGGCCGTTGAGTCCGTTCGCGAAGGCGTCGCGCAGATCACTAAGAAATATCCGATGTATCCGGAATCCTGAACCGCTTGATCTAAGCTCAAAAGAATATATCCTACCAAACCGCTTGCCTTTATTGACAAGCGGTTTTTTGAATGCTAAACTATATCCGAGCAAAGAACTTGGAATTGGAGGCGGCAGATGAAGCTATCAACGCGCGGACGCTACGGCTTAAAGGCAATGGTAGATCTTGCTGTGGAATACGGCGGCGCGCCGGTAAGCACGGCTACGCTTGCAAGCCTTCAAGGCATAAGCGAAGCATATCTTGAGCAGCTTATTAGCAGCTTGAGAAAATCGGGGCTTATCGTTTCGTTGCGCGGAGCTCAGGGCGGATATAGGCTTGCCCGCGCGCCGGAGGAAATAAACGTAGGCGAGATACTTCGCGTTCTTGAGGGCAGCACCGATCTGGTAGAATGCGTCGGCGTTGAAAAGGTGGATTGCAGCAATGCCTGCACCTGCTCTGCAAGGCCGCTTTGGCTCAAGCTTCAATCCAAGATAAACGCCGTGCTCAACGAGACAAGTCTTGCCGACATGGCGGAGGACTATAAATTTCAAAAGAAAAGAATGAAAGGCGAGAATGATGAAAGTCTATCTTGATAATGCGGCGACAACCGCGCTCTCACCCCGTGTGCTTGAGGCTATGCTTCCGTATTACACAAGCTTTTACGGCAACCCTTCAAGCGTACATGCCTTCGGACGCGATGCGAAAAACGGAGTAGACAAGGCGCGCGCGCAGGTGGCCAGAGCTTTGGGAGCCGAAGAGGATGAGATCATATTTACCGGCTGCGGCACCGAAAGCGACAATACGGTTCTTCTGGGAGTGGCGCAAAAGCTGCGCGATAAGGGAAATCACATCATCACTACGGCGATAGAGCATCACGCCATATTGCATTGCTGCGAATATCTTGAAAAAAACGGTTATGAGGTCACTTATCTGCCCGTTGACGAATATGGGCGTGTAAGCGCACGGCAGGTCGCGGAGGCGATAAAGGCTTCGACTATTCTGGTGAGCATAATGTTTGCTAATAACGAAGTCGGCACAATAGAGCCTATCGAGGATATCGCGAAGGTGTGCCGCGAAAAGGGAGTTTTGTTCCATACGGACGCTGTGCAGGCCGTGGGGCATATCCCTATAGACGTTCACAAAATGGGCATCGATATGCTCTCGCTTTCGGCGCATAAATTCCACGGCCCCAAGGGCGTTGGCGTGCTTTATGTTAAGCGCGGGCTGCGCCTGCCAAGCTTCATAATGGGCGGCGCGCAGGAAAAGAACCGCCGTGCGGGCACCGAAAATGTGGCCGGTATAGTGGGACTTGGCGCAGCTATAGAGATAGCCACACAGGAAATGGATAAAAATGTCGAGCGCATCACACGCCTCCGCAACAAGCTGATGGCGGGCATAGAAGCAAGCATTCCCGAAATAAAGCTCAACGGCCATCCCACCGAGCGCCTGCCGAACAACGTGAATTACAGCATAAAGTTCATCGAAGGCGAATCGATACTTCTTATGCTCGATCTTAACGGAATAGCGGCCTCGTCGGGCTCCGCGTGTACCTCGGGCTCTCTCGATCCTTCTCATGTGCTTCTTGCCATGGGGCTTTCGCACGAGGTGGCGCACGGTTCGCTCAGGCTTACTCTGGGGGATGAGACCACCGAAGAAGAAATAGACTATGTTCTTGAAAAACTGCCGCAGATAATCGCGCGTTTAAGGGAGATGTCTCCTCTCTGGAAGGACGGCAAGGGCGCGTATCCCGAGATCGAGTTTAGCTGCGCACACGGCAAATAAGCAAAGGAGCTATAGACAATGTATACTGAAAAAGTATTGGATCATTTTCAAAACCCCCGCAATATGGGCGAATTGAAGGACGCGAACGGCGTAGGTACCGTGGGAAACGCGAAGTGCGGAGACATAATGCAGATGTATCTGAAAATAAACGATGCCGGCGTTATAGAGGATTGCAGCTTTAAGACCTTCGGCTGTGGCGCAGCTGTGGCGACAAGCTCTATGGCTACCGAGCTTATCAAGGGCAGGACGATCGAAGAGGCGGAAAAGCTTTCCAACTCCGCCGTGGTCGAGGCGCTTGAGGGACTGCCTCCCCAGAAGATACACTGCTCCGTGCTTGCCGAAGAGGCCGTTAAAGCCGCTTTGGACGATTATTACAAGCGCAAGGGCAAAAAAGAATAAAACGGGATTCCCTTTATTTTCAACTTATCCGCGCCGCTGCTTTCGCGAACACTAGGGATAAAACGAAAGGAGCGAAAACGATATGCGTACTTTACCATTTATCATCGGCGTGGCGGCGGGCATGACTTTGGCCGCTGCGGCAGTGAGCTCGATGTATCCCGACATTCCGCGGCGAATGATGCGAGACGGAAGGAAGATGTGCCGCTGCGGAAGAAAGGCCATCGAGAACATGTTCTAAAAAGGCGGGGCTTGGCTTTGCCGGTACCGGCCGCCGGAGCTGATTCCGGCGGCCGGACTTTTGCCCTCACATAAGGGCTATGGCAGAATATGAGATAATTCGACAGGATATTCATTGAAATTATTATGTGAGTAGGGTATACTGAAACAAAGGGGGTGTATATATGGACGGAAACACTAACGAAACGATGCGCTTTAAAATTCCCAAGGAAAAAAATAAGGCGAACGAGATATTGACCCATGTATATGCCGCCATGCGCGAAAAGGGCTACGATCCCGTAAACCAGATCGTGGGCTATCTTATTTCGGGCGATCCAACTTATATAACGAGCCATAATAACGCGCGCTATATGATACGCCTGCTTGAAAGAGACGAGCTGATGGAAGAACTGGTGCGCAGCTACATCGATCAAAACGAAATGGAGCTGCCGCTTGAGGATTCCACGCGCTAGCGCAGAATACATATTGATACAAGCGGGCATATTGTCTTATGCCCGCATTTTATCGCAATAAATTGTTATTGGAGGGCCTATGCAGCGAGTATTGGCACTGGACGTAGGAGATAAGCGCATAGGCATAGCGGTGAGCGATCCGCTGGGCATAACCGCGCAGGGACTGGAAACTTACACGAGATGCGGCGACGACGCCGTTGACGCAAAGTACATTCGCGACATGGCGCTTTCATATGCGCCGGTTCGCATATTGTTCGGCCTGCCGCGCAACATGGACGGCAGCTACGGCTTTCAAAGCGAAAAGGTGCGCGCCTTTGCGGACGCCGTTCTTGAGGGCTGGGAGGGCGAGCATGTGTTTTTTGACGAGAGGCTCACTACCGTTCAGGCGGAGCGCGTATTGCTGGAGGCCGAGATGGACTGGAAAAAACGACGCAAGGTGATCGACAAGCTGGCAGCCGTGGTCATTTTGCAAGGATATCTGGCGACGAATCCCAAACTGTAATATAAAAAGGAGGCGCATTATGGAAAAAGAGATCGATCTGGACGATATCGTTCTTGTGGACGATAACGGAGAAGAAGCGCATTTTGCGCATGTTTTGACCTTTCTTTATGAAAACGAGCGCTATGTGGCGCTTGAACCGGTGGATGAAGAGCGCGACGTCACTAATGAGGACGAGGCGGAGGTGGTTCTCTTCCACATCGTAAAGGATAAGGATGAGGACGTATATGAGTCTATCGATAACGAGATATTGCAAAACGAGGTCTTCGAAGCGTTTTTGAGTATGATGGATGATGAGGACGAGGACATAAACGAAGAAGACCGCTGAAAAAAAACCGGATAAAAAAGAAGAAAAAAATTAGAAAGCAGCCCTTGCCTTGCAGGGGCTGTTGTGTTAAAATGGCAATCGTATGAGCATACGTTATGGAAGGTATGACTACACACCTCTGCCGATCCCCGGTTTCGTGCCTTGACATGGGCTTTCCGAGGGAGATGACGCAGTGGGAGGATTAAAAAACGAGGAGGTACTTTCACATGTCAGTTA
>CAYPAH010000142.1:4461-4993 GCA_964408655.1 uncultured Oscillospiraceae bacterium
GGCCGGCGTACATTTCGGCCATCAGACCCGCCGCTGGAACCCCAAAATGAAGCAGTATATCTTCACCGAGCGTAACGGCATCTACATCATTGATTTGCAGAAGACCGTTAAAAAAGCCGAGGAAGCTTATAACTTCGTTCGCGATCTGGCAATGGACGGCGACACTATTCTTTTCGTCGGCACCAAAAAGCAGGCGCAGGAGTCCATCGAGCAGGAAGCAAAGCGTTGCAGTATGTATTATGTAAATCAGCGTTGGCTCGGCGGAATGCTGACCAACTTCAAGACTATCCAGACCCGTATCGAGCGTCTTCGCAAGATCGATAAGATGGAAGCGGACGGAGATTTCGCTTATCTGCCCAAAAAGGAAGTCATCAAGCTTCAGGCCGAGCGCGAAAAGACGGCCAGGCAGGCCCAGGAGGCCGAAGAGAAGAAGCGCAAGATGGTAATCGGCGGCGCTGTTCTTTTCGGCATCGTCGTTTTGTTGATCTTCGTTCAGATCATGCGCGGCCGATCGGCTTCTCTGGCACGCCAG
>CAYPAH010000143.1:0-4945 GCA_964408655.1 uncultured Oscillospiraceae bacterium
GACAGGCGCGCGCCGGACTGCGATTTTTCACTGCCGCTCTATTCGGCGATAAAGCTTGATATAGCGAACTATGCCGCGGAGGATTGTCCCATCTGCAAAGAGGGCAGGCTTGCCCTTGTAAAGCCGGGCAGCAGGGCGGAGCTTAAAGGATAGATATTCGTATCTCAAGTATAAAGCGGCTTTGCCGTGTATAAAAGCATAAAAACGATGCTCCGCTTTCGCGGAGCATCGTTTGTGTGTTGTGTGTGTGTATGCGTATGTGTTTATATGTATTTTAATATGCGGGCGTTACGGTGTATGTGCCGTCAAGATAGTCGCTTAGCCGCGCAAAGGTATATTGCTTTGACTTTGGCAGCGATAGGTTATATTCGAATAAGAGCTCGAGCGCCGCGGGCGTGTTTGAGGCATAATCCGACATATGCATAACGATTATCGCGCCGGGCTTGAGGTTTTTTCTTATGTCGGAATAAAGCTCGTTCGGGTCGTCGATATCATAATCATGGGTGGAATAGCTGCCCGAAACGATGTATTCAAAGCCGAGGTCGAATATCGCGCCAAGGCTGTCGCGGCTGACGGAAAGCGTGGGCGGACGGAACATTTTGACCAGCACCGGCCTTCCGTCACTGTTTACGATGTCGCCGACGGCGCCCGCGAGCTTATCCCACGAGGCGATAACGTCGTCCTGAAGAGCGTCAAGCTGTCCGGGCTCGAGGGAGGAATAGACCATGTCCCCGTCGGGATCGACCGCAAGCTGAAAATGCGAGTTGGTGTGCGAGGCTATATCATGCCCGCCGTAGGCTATGGCGCGCAAAAGGTTGGGGTTGTTCTGCACATAGTTGGTCACGACGAAAAAGCTGCCCTTTGCGTCGTATTTTTCCAATACGTCCAGAAGACTTGTCACCGCGTGATCCGAGCCCCAATCGTCAAAGGTGAGGAAGACTACGCGATCCTTGGTGTCGATAACACCTTTTTTGTCTATTCGCCCGCGCTCGTCGTCGTTGAAGCCGGGCAGGTTATCGCTGTATCTTGCAGAGGGAGTGCCGATATAGCGGTGGGCGATGGCGTCCATGCGCGCTTCCGCGGTGGGAAGATAGCCCTTGCCTATCTGATTTATGCCCTCGCACCATTCTTCTGCGGGAATGGGATATTGAAAAGCGTCAGAGGAATCGGAAAGTATCTCGCCGGCGGGCAGAACGGAATAATAATTATGCTCGCTGAGCGCCTTTACCGTGCGCGCGAGCATCCTTTCATCGCTGAAGAAGCCGCGCTCAAAGTGGATTATCTGGCCGCGCGTGAGAGAGAGGCTTTCGTATCTTGCGCCGAAAAGGTCGCTAAGCAGCGCCTGCTCGTTGGTTTCGCTCTTATATTTCGCCTGCGTTATGTTGTTCTGATAGCTTATCACCTTGTAGCCCGCCGAGCTGGCCGCTTCAAGAGCCGCGCTCGTTGGCTCGCTGAGGATGGCGACGGTCTTTTTATCGGCGACGCCGAAGCTTTCTTCAAAGCTCTTGCTGCTTAAAAGCATTCGTGAGCACACAGTGTAATAATCGTTGCCGCTTTGTAATACCACGCGCGGAATAAGCTCATGCCCGCGCTCGAGTATGCGCTTTACCTGAGAAGCGGAGGCTTCCGCCTCTTCAAGCGTAAGGGCGAAGCTGGCTTTCGCACCGATCTCGTCAAGGGTGTTCAAAAGATATTCAAGCTCGCCGTCGCTGCTTACGCCGGAAAAAAGATAGCATGAGGCTTTTGCGGTGGTGCGAAGCGTTTGCGCCATCTCCGTTTCTTTTCCTTCGTTGGCTGCGCGAAGCTCGATGGTCTCTTTAAGATAATCCGCTTCGGCGTTGGCTTTTATCAGCCATTCGCTTATCAGCATTATGCGCTCGTTGATGGAAAGCAGGGACATATCCACGCGATCATCGTCGGGCTTTATATCCTCCTGCTTATCTACGGCGGGCTTGGCGATCTCGGGCTTTTTATCCTCCGCGACCTCTGTGACCTCGCCGGAAATATTCATTGTGACGATAGAGCCGAGCTCGCGGCTGTTGATATAGCGCTTTACCGAGGAATATGAGGAAAAGCTGAGTATATCAAGGTTATAGGGCGAGTCTACGGCCGTTTTTATGCCGGAGGCAAAGGCGGCCTCGAGCACGGGATCGGTATATTCGGTGTTGAGGCTTTTGAGCGAGCCGGGAATAAGCCCCGTAAGGTCGCTCACGATGGTATTGGTCTGGCAAAACGACGAAACGAGCTCCTCCTGGCTGTAGCTTTCAAGATGCTCTTCGCCGCGAAGGCCGCGGCTGCCTATCTGGTGTCCACGCCGCAGTATTTCCTTGACGAAATCGCCGGATTCGGCGGCGTCTATTCCAGAAAGGAAAAAGACCGCCTTCATGTTGTATTTATCAAGATCGTTGAGTATATGCGTCATCACCTCGGAGTTTGCCGAGCCCGCAAAGGCAAGCTTCACCTTAAAGGCGGTCTCATCCGAGCGGGTTATCACCTCGGCCTTGCCGCTGCCAAGCTTGGCGAGCGCGGCTTCGGTGTCCGTGCGCGAATCATAAAGCGGAGCCGCGAGCGAGCTGCGGTATTCCGCGTCCCTTCTCAAAAGAAGAAGTACGATAAAAATAACGAGTATAGCTATTCCGAAGCCGATAAGGATGCGGAGCTGCGTTGTAAAGGATATAAACTTGGGACTTTTGCCTGTTTTGCTCATTTTTCACGCTCCTGACGCTGCGAGTTAGCGGCGATAAGGCCGCTGATTGTTAAAAAAGATCCTACGGCTCTATAAGATAATTCCCGCCGAGCCGCCAATAGCAAAGCTCGTCAAAGCCGGCGTTTTTAAGCTTTTGCGACCATAGCGCAAGGGTGCGCGTGTCGGCGCAGTAAACGGTGTGTATATCTTCATCTTCATCCGTATAGCGAAAGACCAGCGCGCCGCTTTGCCCGTCGCGCAGGGAATATCCCTTTGCCCGCTCTTTATAAAGCTGATAGGCCGCGCGCAGGGTGAGCTGCGACGCCTCGCCGTTTTCATCCCAGTCATAGCCGCCGGTGGCAAGGGCGAAAACGCTTTTTCCCGGCAGATATTCTGAAGCGCGCATCAGCTCTTCGAGAAAAACATAGTCCGCCTTGGGGCCGGGGTCGCTGTGGCCGCCGTGCAGATTATAGCACATTATCACATAATCGGGACCCGCGGGGAAGCTGAGCTCATCAAAGGGCGCGTTAGGCTCAAGGATTATTCTAAGACCCAGCTCTTCGGCATTGGCGCGCTCATAGAGGCGTCCGCAGAAAACGGTGAACGGCTCCCAGAGCTCGGGCGCTTTTCTAAGCGCCTCATAGTCTATCTCAAGGCCGTCAAAGCCATTTGAAAGGGTAAAGCCTATCAGTTCATCTATATGCGCGTCCATAGCCGCCTCATCCTCGAAAAGGGGGCGAAGTATCTCCGCGCTTTTAAGCTCGAAGCTGCCGTCCTCTTTTTGAAGATCGTTGACGAAGGTGATATAGCTTTGCCAGAGATTATCGGGATAATCAGCCTCCACATTCAAATACAGCCCGCGCAGCGCCTCCGGCATGATAAGCGCGCCGCTGTGATCGAAAAAGGCTTCGAAATAGCAGAGTATGCCGAGCCTGTCCGCAATGGGCGAAAGCTCGCTCAAAACGTCGCCGGTGTCCCAATAGGCCGCCCATACGGAAACGGGGCGCGCGCCGTCGGAAAGCCACGCGGGCGCTTCTTCCGTTTTGCCGGAGGAATCCGCTGCGTGGATCGCGGGCACCTCAACAACGGCCTCCTCGCCCTGCGGAAGCGGAGCGGGGGAGGGGAGGCATGAGCAGCATATGGTGGCGATGCAAAGCGCCGTTAAAAGGCATAAAAGCTTTTTCATATCACAGATTATCAATAAACCAGTCTATCAGATTATCCCAGGAGCGCGCGGCCTTCATCTTGAACAGCTCGAGGTCTGAGGGAAGATAGCTGTAAAGTCCGGTCTTTTCATCGGTCTTGCTGATAACAAAGTCCGAGAACACCGCGTCGTATACGTCGTCCGCGAGGTTTCGCTGGCTGTAGCCGCCCTCGGTAGAGCCGCAGCGGGATTCAAGAAACACATAGCCCGCGTCGGGACAGAGCACGCTCATGTTATCGACGGCCACAAAGCCGTTCGCGCTTACGCTGAGCCTGCTGCCGCTCATGCTTATCTTTAGCCTTGTGTCGCCGGGGGTGCGAAGGTCAAGCGCCGGCACATATTCTTCGCTGCCACCGCTCGCCGTATCATCCTTAAGATCGCTCACTATTCGGGCGTTTTCAACGGTCTTGTCACCGTAACGCTCTTTCGCGCTTACGGCGGCCTTGCGCGCTTCCTCGCTGTTTTCGGCTACGCTTTGGTGCTTTATGCCGTAAAGCTCATCTAAGGTGATGGAATAAAGCTCGCTTTCGGCTCCGCCCGTTCCGTTGTAGATATAAAGAACGTCGTCGCGTATTTCGATGACGACATAGTTTTGCCTTGCTTCATCCGCGCGGATATATATGCGCTGCGTGCCGAGCTTGTTGCCCAGAAGCCGCGTGTTGATGGTGAAATCCGAATATCCGCCGCTTTGCTCAAGCCGTACCGTGCCCGCGCCGGAGGGCAGCGAGGTGAGCAGCATTTTATCCTCTTTGTGCTCAACGGCTCCGTTCAAAAGCGTCCAGTCCTTTGCTTTTTGCGCGTCTCCAGTCACAAAGGCCTGCGTAAGGCCGGTGTCGTACCACACGCGCATAAGAAGGTGGTTGGTTGACCAGTATGACTGCGGCTGCATTCGCGTGAGGTCATAGCGGCTGGTCTCGGCGCGGTTCATGCAGAAGCCCTCGCGGTTGAAATTGGCCAGAAAGGTGTCGCGAAGCGCCCTCTCGTTCACCTCGCTCACGCGCTCGTTGCTCGCGAATCTGCCAGTGTTCGAATGCATCAGAACATAAAGGCTGGGG